>JAZQIE010000034.1:0-8929 GCA_045540975.1 Eubacteriales bacterium | reverse complement strand
GTCAAGCCCTTCTCGGGTCAGGTTGTTGGAGTTGTCCTCCAAAACCATGGTGATGTTCGGTTTTTCACGGCTTGCGCGCTCCAAAATCTCATAGAGCGGGATAAAGCCTTCTCCGAGGGTGACTCCGTTTATGACGGGGAGACCCTCGCGGCGGAGCCAGCCGCCCTCGTCATAAATCCAGTCCTTGCAATGGATTTGAACAATACGGTCGCGGAAAAGTTCATACGCGTCACGCGCGTCCTCGTGTACGCAATGGAAATTTCCCGTATCCAGCACAAAGCCGAGCTCGGGGACATTGTCGAAGAGGTAGCGCAGGTCGGAGATTTTGGAATCCGCACGGGTGGGAAGGGAATAGTTTTCCACCGTGATGCGGATATCACTTCCGCGCGCGTATTCGATGATGCGATTATAGGCGTCCACCATATACTCGCGCTGGGTGAGAAGTTCTTCGCGTGTGTTTGCCGCTTCCACCGCAGGCGCAATCATCACAAGCGGAATTCCGTGCTTTGCGGCAGAGTCGATTTGCGCTTTCAGTAAATCAAACTGCTCCGCGCGGATTTTCGGGTCAAACGATGCGATGTTGCAGGTGGAAACAAAGCCGTCAAGATCGAGACCCGCACCCTTTACGGTTTCGCAATAGGTATCAAACGGGACTTCCTTGAGCTCGGATTGCAGAAAGACCGAACCCTCCAAACCCAAATCACGGTAATAGCGCAATGCCGCGGAAAAATCGGGCGGGAGCATTGCACGGGCATGGCAGGTATACATCGAAAGCTTCATATTCTCACCCCATCAATTCGCGCAGATATGCAATGGTCTTGATGACGTCCGACATCTGCTCATCGCCGTCGATTTCGCGCTCAATGTAAAGATCGCCCTTGTATCCGCGCTGCAAGAGTTTCGGCAGGAAGACCGGGAAATTCACGCTGCCTTCACCGACTACGCGCTCTTCTCCGAGTTTGCTGAAATCACCGGTCGGGTAATTGCCGTCTTTGACATGGACGCCGCGGATACGGTCGCCGTAAATATCAATGGCATCCACCGGGTTTGCGCGTCCGTATAAAATCAGGTTTGCAGGGTCGAGGTTGACACCGAGGTTTTTCCGTCCCGTGTCATGGATGACACGCATCAAGGTGACCGGAGTTTCCTGTCCGGTCTCGAAATTGAAGGAGATATCGCGCTCGGCACAGTAATCCGCAAGCTCGGAGACGGTTTCCACCAGCTCGTTATACCCATCGTAGCACGGCTGCTCGGGAATAAAGCCGACATGGGTTGCAAGGTCGTGCACACCGAGTTTATATGCCAAATCCGCGCATCTCTTTACCTCCGCAACACGCTGTGCGCGGTACTGCGCAGGGACAAGACCGAGTGTGGACGGGCCTTCCCAAAAGTCCCAGACCGCAGGAGGACTCCATCCGCCCCATACCGAGGTGACACGGGCGCGGCCGTCCAAATAGCGCAGGAGCGCTTCGATATGTGTATCGTCCATATACTCTGCCGCACGCGGCCAAACAGAGAGCTGAATGGTCTCAATGCCTGCTTTTAACATCTCATCCAGTCTTTTTGTTTCCGATTCACAGAAGAACGAATCCAGAGAACGAATCATGCCGATTTTATTCTGATATGCCATATGAATCAACCCTTTCTATGGTTTTATGGGTTTAGTTTACAAAAAAAGATGGTATTTTTCAATGGTGTTATGTTATAATTATATGGTATTATGTTGCATTATTTGGAGGTGTGTGCAGATGGTTTTGAGCGGAGGAAGGAATTTGTCCGTTATCGCAGGACACACAAGCGGCCCGTTTCTCGGGGACGGATACGATATGGAGTATTGCCGCAGGGGAGGATATACGGTGTTTCTAAACGGTGTGCCGTATCCGATCAGCGCGGGGGATTTGTATGTCATCTTTCCCCATGTAGAGGCGCGAAGAAGCTTTACCGCGCCGATAACCGCAACCTCGTATATTACCCTCAACGGAGGGGAGGAACTTCTGCGGGAAATCGGATTCTCGGAAGAGAAGCCGATGTTTCCGCATAAAATTCCGCCGCGCGGTGCGGAAGCGTTTGAAGAGGTTGTGGATGCGCTGGATATGTGCGGTGTGTACGCGGTGGAGAAGGCGGACAAGCCTTGGTTTGACTTTGTGAAAAACCCGAGAGGGGAATCCCCTGCGGTGACCGCACTCCGCAGAAATTCCGCTTTTTTTGCGCTTGCCGCGGAACTCATGCAGATGAATGAGCGGGAAAACCGCGCGGCGCAAAATGAATATGTGGAACACGCGCTGCGGTTTTTGAATGCAAATTTCCGCCGCGAAATCAGAGTGGGAGAAATTGCGGAGCAAATCGGAATCGACCGCAGTTATCTCTTTAAGCTGTTTCGGGAACAGGTAGGGGTTTCGTTGCAGCAGTATTTGATTCGGCTTCGGATGGATGCCGCTCGCAGTATGCTTGCGGAAACCACCGCCGCGGTTGGAACGGTTGCCGCATCGGTGGGATATGAGCCGCTCCATTTTTCCAAGATGTTCAAGCGATATTTTGGAGAATCCCCACAGAAATTTCGTAAAAAAGCAATTGACGGAAGAGAATGAATTCGATATACTGAGACTACCTTGGAAAAGGAGGAGAAGACGATGAGAATCGCATCGGTTTTGAATGATGCCTGCAAGGTGAATTATTATCGTATGGGTACAAAAACTCCGCTTGCAAGTACGGACGGGGTTTTTGCATGGAATACGTTTTTGCTCTCGGGTTTGGACGTGGAACTCACGCTTGATCGGGAATATTTTGCGGATACCGTGTCCTTCACCCTTTCGGGTGCGGCGGCGCGTGTGGACGTGCTGTATTTTGACGGGGAGGAGTACCTGCTTGGCGGACGGCTGGCAGGGGAAGACTCCTATTCGGGTACACTTTCGATTCCCGTGTGTGTAAAGACAACCTCGCTCATCATCCGTCTTTACGGATGTTTAGAGGATATTCGGGTGGAAGACATTACCTTGATGGGCGGAGAGTTCTCCGATGCGGTGTATCCGACACCGAAGCATCGCACGGATTTCGGCGGAAGCGCGCCCCTTTCCGAGTATGCTTGTGTGACCGACGGAAGCACGGATACGGAATTTGCAAAGGAATATTTTGAGGATTTGATTGAAACCTCTTTGACGGGCGAAAAGAGAATCGAGTTTCTGACCGATGCTTCCTTGGGAGAAGAGGAATACCGCATTGTCTCGAATGCGGAAGGCTGCCGTGTGTCTGCGGCCTCACGGCGCGGCTTCTGCTATGCGGCGGCGACTTTGGCGCAGCTTTCATGCGGAGGACGTGTGGTCTATACAGAGATTTCGGACGCTCCCATGTGTACCCTCCGCGGATATCATATGGGCATCCCCGCGCGCAATAAGTTTGCACTCACAAAGCGCCTCATCAAGTACCTTTTGGTGCCGATGAAGTACAACATGATTATTTTTGAAATCGCGGGTGCGATGCGCTATCACCGTCATCCCGAACTCAACGAGATGTGGGAGACCATCAAGGAAAAGACCGCGTCGGGCGAATGGCCGCACTTCCCGCACCACATCGTGATGTGCGGAAACGGGGATACCCTCGAGCAGGAAGAGGTGCGCGAACTGATTGCCTTTGCCGAAAGTTACGGCTTGGAGGTAGTACCCGAGGTGCAGTCGCTCAGCCATGTGCAGTATCTCACAAAGGCGCATCCCGAGATTGCGGAAATTGCGGAAGAGAAGGTGCAGGTTGAGGAGGTAAAGGATTTGCGCCTTGCCGATATCCCGACCAATGATTTCTATCCGGATTCGTATTGCCCGTCAAACGAAAAGAGCTATGAGCTTCTCTTTGACGTACTCGACGAGGTCATTGAAGTGTTCCGTCCCAAACGCTTTGTGCATATGGGTCACGATGAATTATACACCCATAACGTGTGCCCGATTTGTAAGCACAAGACGGTAGCGGAGATTTTTGCATCCGACGTAAACCGTATCCATGCGCACCTCAAGGAGAAGGGACTGCGCATGATGATTTGGGGCGATATGCTCAATACGGTGAACGCATATGCAGCACCCGATGCGATCGATATGGTTCCGAAGGATCTTTTGCTTTTGGATTTCATTTGGTATTTCGACATGGAGCATGACACCGAAGACCGTCTTTTGGAGCACGGCTTTGAGGTGGCGGTGGGCAATCTCTATTCCAGCCACTTCCCGCGCTATGAATCCCGTATTCGAAAGGACAGGATGCTGGGCGGTCAGGTTTCCACTTGGGTGGAGACCGATGAAAAGAGCCTCTCGCTTGAAGGAAAATTCTATGATGTGCTCTTTACCGCAAATCTCCTGTGGTCGGAAACATATGACAGCCGCGCATATGCGACGTATGCGGAGTATCTGGGCCAAATGATCCCGTGCATTCGCTCGCGTGTGTTCTATGAAAACGGCGCACCGTCAAAGCACGGTGTTCACACCCCGCTTGCGGTGGAAAACACCTTGCCGAAATCGGTAAAAGCTATGGTGCCGCAGGGAAAATGCACACTTGCAGGCGTGGAGTTTGACGTTTCGGGCGCGAAGGATTCGACAACCGTTACCGCAGGGCTTTGCGCGAAGAGTTTGGTGCTCCTTCTCGCGGCGGGAAACCCGGTCATGCGCGTTGCATGGGGCGATATGAAGGAAGTCGCATTCGTCACCGTGCGTTATGCGGACGGGACTACCGCCGAGATTCCGCTGGAATACGGATATAACATCTACGACATTCATTCCCGTTACGGGGCGCCGCTTGACGGCGGATATTACCGTCACGAGGGATTCTCGGGTACCTTTGCGATTGATGCGGCGTATGCGGGAAAAGCACCCGACGGAAGCAATGTTTCCCTGCGCTCGTTTGAATGGGTAAACCCGTACCCCGAGAAGGAAATTTCCGAAATTCGCCTTGCAAAGCGCGGAGAGGATTTCGCACCCGTCTATCTCTTTGCGGTCACCGCTGTGGTGTGATTTTCCGCTTGACAGATGGGAATTGTGGTGTTACAATAAGAAAAAATACAAAAAACCGTTGATGCGGAGATAACGGCGATGATGCCTTTTCAGAGAGCCCGTGGTGCTGGAAGTCGGGTAAGAAACAAGTCGTCAAATGGACCGCGGAGGGCGCAGTCAAAGGAGTGTTTTTCCGAGTATTCTGCGACGTGAGGCATACGTTAGTTGCCGCGGGTATGGTTGTACCCGAAAAGTGCATGGGGAAACCCATGAATCAAGGTGGCACCGCGGATAAAGTCTTTTATTCGTCCTTGGCAGAAATTCTGCCAAGGACGTTTTTTCGTTGGAGGAGAATATCATGTTACTGACCAAACGATGGCGTAATTCCTGACAAAAACGAATTGATTTTTTGAAATTTTAGGAGGAATTTACCGTGAATTTTGATACTTATTTCCAGAACTATCCGAACCCGGAAGGCTTTTTCGGCAAATACGGCGGCACTTATATCGACGAAAAACTCAAAGCCGCAATGGCGGAAATCACCGAGGCGTACTATTCCATTTGCCAGTCCCGTAAGTTCATTGCGGAGCTGCGCCGCATCCGTAAGGAATTCCAGGGCAGACCCACACCTGTCACCCATCTTGAGCGTTTGTCCGATGCACTCGGCGGCAAAGTTCAGCTTTATGCAAAGCGCGAGGACTTAAACCATTCCGGCGCGCACAAACTCAACCATTGCATGGGTGAGGCACTCCTTGCCAAGTACATGGGCAAGAAAAAAGTCATTGCGGAGACCGGCGCGGGGCAGCACGGTGTGGCACTCGCAACCGCGGCTGCATACTTTGGTTTAGAATGTGATATTTACATGGGCGCTGTGGATATCAAGAAGCAGGCACCCAATGTGGCGCGTATGAAAATCCTCGGCGCAAATGTGGTCGAGGTCACCCACGGTCTGCAGACTCTGAAAGAGGCGGTAGATGCCGCGTTTGATGCATACAGCCGCGAATACAACGACGCGATTTACTGCATCGGCTCGGTTTTGGGTCCGCACCCGTTCCCGATGATGGTGCGCGATTTCCAGAGCGTGGTCGGTATCGAAGCGCGTGATCAGTTTATTGAAATGACAGGACATCTGCCCACCTCGATTGTTGCTTGTGTGGGCGGCGGCAGTAATGCAGCAGGTCTGTTTGCAGGCTTCCTCGCAGATCCGGTCGATATTTACGGCGTTGAGCCGTTGGGCCGCGGCGAGAAGCTCGGTGACCATGCGGCAAGCCTCAAGTACGGCACCGAGGGAATCATGCACGGCTTTAACAGTATCATGTTAAAGGACGAAAACGGCGAGCCCGCACCGGTGTACTCGGTCGCGAGCGGCTTGGACTATCCGTCTTCGGGCCCCGAGCATGCATTCCTGCAGGACATCGGCCGTGTCAAGTATGATGTCATTGACGATGAAGAGGCGGTGGATGCCTTCTTCCGTCTGTCCCGACTTGAGGGTATTATCCCCGCAATCGAATCCTCCCACGCGGTGGCATACGGTATGAAGCTTGCCAAGACCATGGACCACGGCTCGATTCTTATCAATCTGTCCGGCCGCGGCGATAAGGATATGGACTTCATCATTGAAAAATACGGAATTCGATAAAAAGTGTTGACAAGCGAAAAAAACGGTGTTATAATTCATTCCAATATCGAAAAACGCGATGACGGGAACAAACGGATGCAACGTGTGTTCAGAGAGCCGCCGGTTGGTGCAAGGCGGTCAACGAAACATCTGATTCCTCCTCCCCGAGCGGCCGCCCAAAAGGGAAATCCCGAGTAGGCACGGACGGCTCCCACCGTTACAAGGGCAGGGCATCATGTGTGCCCGATGAGGGTGATTTTTCACCGAAAAAGAGTGGTACCACGAGGTTTATGCCGCGTCTCTTTGTTGAGACGCGGCTTTTATTGTGAAACAACAAGGTTCCGGGGAACCCGACCGCAATCTGTGATTGCATGACGGGTCGGGTTCTTATTTTTCCAAGAAGGAGTTGGATGTTATGAAACTGTCATTTTCAACCGTCGCCTGCCCGGATTATTCCTGGGAGGAGATTTGTTCCATCGCGAAGGATTCCGGATTCCACGGAATCGAGCTGCGCGGCTTGGGGCATCATGTCAATCCGCTGAGTGCGGCACCGTTTACCGCGGCAAAGATTGAGGCAACTAAGGCGGATCTTGTGCGCCGTAAGCTGGAAATCTGCTGCCTGGATTATTCGACCGCAATTACCGAAGACGGTGCTGCGGAAGAACTCTTGCGGTTTATTGACCTTGCAAGCGCACTCGGGACTCCGTACATCCGCGTGCTGGGTGACCGCAACATCAAGCGTGGCGAGGATTTTGAAGACGAGCTTGTCATCACACCGATGAAGAAATGCGCCGAATATGCGGAAGAAAAGAATGTCATCCTGCTTCTGGAGACCAACGGCGTGTATTCGGATACCGCGCGCCTTGCGGATGTGCTTGCACGCATCGGAAGTGACAGCGCAGCGGCACTGTGGGACTGGAATCACACCTACCGCGACAATGACGAAAGCCCCGAGACCACTGTTAAGAATCTGGGCGCATTCATCAAGCATTGCCATGTTAAGGACTCGGTCATGGTAGACGGTCAGGTGGAATACCGCTTGGTGGGTGAGGGTGACCTGCCCCCGATGGCGGAATATGTCAAGGCGCTCAACTCGGTCAATTATGAGGGATATCTCTCGCTGGAATGGCTCAAGCAGTATGTACCCGATATTGAGGAGGCAGGCATTGTTCTGCCGCATTATGTCCATTTCATGAGCCAGCATTTGGGGATCTCGGGCAATTCCGAGCGCTTGTATCAGAATGCACGCGGCGACGGATATTTTGTTTGGGAAAAGGAACACCTCATCGATTACACCTTCCCGCAGGTGCTCGACCGTATCTGCGAAGAGTTCCCGGATCAGTATGCATTCCGCTATACCGAAGACGGCTACGACTATTGCAGAACGTATCCCGAATTCCGCGACGATGTGGATACCTTTGCGCGCGCACTCATCAGCATGGGTGTCAAGCAGGGCGACCATGTTGCGATTTGGGCGACCAACGTACCGCAGTGGTACATCACCTTCTGGGCAACCGTGAAAATCGGTGCGGTTCTGGTTACCGTGAACACCGCGTATAAGATTCACGAAGCGGAATACCTGCTCCGTCAGTCGGATACCCACACTCTGGTCATGACCGACGGGTATAAGGATTCCGACTATGTGGGCATCATCAAGCAGCTCATTCCCGAACTGGAAGAAAACGAAGACCCCAAGCCCATCCATAGCAGAAAACTGCCCTTCCTCAGAAACATCATCACGGTGGAAAGCAAGCAGAAGGGCTGCTGGACCTGGGATGAGGCACTCGCTCAGGCGGAGCGCACCCCGATTGATGCGGTGCATCGCCGCGCGGCAATGATCAACAAGCATGACGTCTGCAATATGCAGTACACCTCGGGTACCACAGGCTTCCCGAAGGGTGTTATGCTCACACATTATAATATTGTCAACAACGGTAAGGGCATCGGTGACCGCATGGACCTCTCCACCGCGGACCGCATGATGATTCAGGTGCCGATGTTCCACTGCTTCGGCATGGTGCTCGCGATGACCGCATCCATGACCCACGGTGTGACCATGTGCCCGATTACCGCATTCTCCCCGAGAAAGGGACTCCATTGCATCAATCAGGAAAAAATCACCTGCTTCCACGGTGTTCCCACCATGTTCATCGCAATGCTGGGACATGAGAACTTCCCGAAAACCGATTTCTCCCATATGCGCACCGGTATCATGGCAGGCTCGCCGTGTCCGATTAAGGTCATGGAAGAAGTGGTCGAGAAGATGCACATGAGTGAAATCACCATTGTTTACGGTCAGACCGAGGCAACCCCGGGCTGTACCCAGAGCTACACCACCGACTCCATC
>JAZQIE010000033.1:0-2715 GCA_045540975.1 Eubacteriales bacterium | reverse complement strand
CTGCGCACCGCCAACCGTAAGCCCTTTGAGTCCGCATTGTTCAATCAATGCGCCCGCAAAATGGTCTTTCGGGCGTTTGAAGGTACTTCCCGCACTCGGGAATTCCAGCGGCTGTTTTTCACGGCGACGGTTTGCGAAGTCTGCCATCTCCGTGCGGATTGCCTCTGCATCACCTGTCTTTAGTGTGAGCTTTGAGCCTAAAATCAATGCGGGCGGACAGTTCTTGAAAATGCTTGTGCGGTATCCGAATTCATGCTCTTCTCCGCGAACAATTCTTTCGTTTAAGTCGGAGTCGAGATACGCGGTTTCCACCACCACATCCTTCATCTCTCCGCCGTATGCCCCTGCATTCATCACACAAGCGCCGCCCAAGGTACCCGGGATGCCGTGTGCAAATGCAAGACCTGAAAGACTCTCCTGCATCGCAACACTCGCAAGCTTTGCAAGGGAAACTCCGGCGCTTGCAATCAGGGTCTCACCTTCGCGCTTGATTTCCGTGTCGCAATATTTCAGCACCGCACCGCGGATTCCGTCATCCGATACAAGGAGGTTACTCCCCTTACCCAAAATCATGCACGGTAACTCCCGCTCGCGCAGCAGCGACAAGGTCCAAAGCGCGGTGTCTTTCCCCTGCACTTCCAAAAACAAATCCGCAGGTCCGCCGATTCCGAATGTGGTATGGCGGCACATGGGTTCTTCGGTTTTCACGGTTACATTCGGATTCTGCCGCAGCAAATCCGCAACTTGTATCAGGTGTTTCATACCATTCTCCCAATCAATGTTTCTCGCTCGCTGACGCCAACCACCGTAACGTCACGAATTTGATTTCTGAGATTTGAGTCGTGCGAAACTTCGCATAACAGATATTCTCTCAGGTGTCCTTGCCAGACACCGTCTGTTTCCTCTTCAAAGAGTACCGACACGGTTTTCCCGACAAACGATTGCAGATAACGGTTTCGCATCTCGCTTGCCACCGCGCTTGCACGTTTTGCGCGCGCTTCTTTCTCACATTTCGGCACTTGATTTGGCATACTCGCCGCACGCGTGCCTGCGCGTTTGGAATACGGGAAAATATGCATTGCGGAAAACCCGATTCGCGCAATGCTCTGCAAGGTTTCGGAAAATTCCTCTTCGGTCTCACCCGGAAATCCGCAAATCAAATCGGTTGTAATCGCGCAGGATTCCCAAGTCTCGCGCAAAAGCCGTACCGAGGTTTCATACCGCGCCATATCGTATTTCCGATTCATCCGTTTTAAGGTTGCATCGCAGCCGCTTTGCAGCGAGAGGTGGAACTGCGGGCACAAATTATCATATGCCCCCAGAGTCTTGCAAAATTCCTCGGTAATCGTGCGCGGCTCAAGAGAGCCCAAGCGAATCCGAACCTTCGGCACCGCGCGGCACAGCGCATCCAAAAGTGAAATCAGATTCTCGCCTTCTAAATCCTTACCGTAGGAGGAAATCTCAATGCCGGTTACCACAATTTCACGGTATCCCGCCGCTTCCAGCTCCTTCGCCTGCGCGATCGCGGTCTCTTTTGGCACCGAGCGAATCCGTCCGCGCGCAAAGGGAATGATACAGTACGAGCAGAAATTCTCGCAGCCGTCTTCGATTTTCAGCATGGCACGGGTGTGTCCGGTGTCCACACCGACGGGCAAGGTTTCAAACCCAAAGCGGTGGAGGGCATCGTCCATACTCCGTTTCGGAGCACGGTCTTTTGCCGCTTCTTCCACCAAGCGCAGCACTTCCGCGCGGTTGCCCGTGCCCATAATCACATCGCAGCAACCGAGTGCCTCCGCGGCAGACGGGTCTGCCTGCGGAAAGCATCCGCACGCGGCAATCACCGCATCGGGATGCTCGCGACGGAGTTTGCGGAGCAGCTGACGGGATTTCTTATCACTCACCGCGGTAACCGTGCAGGTATTGACAATGCACGCGTCCAAATCGCAATCCCCCTCCACCACGGTATGCCCCGCTTCACGGAACACGCGCATGAGCGATTGGGTTTCCACTTGATTCACTTTACAGCCAAGGGTAAAAAATGCGACCTTCATTCGGACTCTCCTCGCAGTTCTAATTTGACACTACTCCAAATATATTATAACGTGTTTTGCCCATGTAGTGCAAGTAGTTTATCAAATTCGGCTCTCCGCGTGCCGAAATCCGCGGAAATCCCGTCCCACGCGGCGATTTGGAGGCATTATGAAACGTGTTTTCAGTTTGGTTTTGGTGGTTACGCTGCTCTCTTCGGCGGCATTTGCGCTCCCCGCTCCGCCCGACATCCCTGCTCCCTGTGCGGTTTTGATGGAGCGCGACACGGGAAAAATTCTGTTTGAAAAGAATCCGCACGAAAAACTCCAGCCTGCGAGTGTGACCAAAATCATGACACTGCTTTTGGTGATGGAAGCTTTGGAGAACGGAAAAATCTCCATGGAGGACACGGTGACGGTCAGCCCGTTTGCGGCAAGCATGGGCGGTTCGCAGGTGTATTTGGAGGCAGGCGAAACCATGAGTCTGGACGATATGCTGAAAGCAACCGTGATTGCATCGGGAAACGATTCCGCGGTTGCACTTGCCGAGCATGTTGCAGGGAGTATGGAGGGCTTTGTCTCTCTGATGAATCAGCGTGCAAAAGAACTCGGGATGGAGGACACCTATTTCAAAAACTGCACGGGACTTCCCGACCCCGAGCATGTCACCTCGGCATATGACATTGCG
>JAZQIE010000032.1:0-19324 GCA_045540975.1 Eubacteriales bacterium | reverse complement strand
GCACATAGACGCTCTGAACGAGGCTGAGCTCGACGACCTCGCGAAAGAACTCAACATTCTTTGGTATAACCCGAGCGCGGACATTACCGCAAAACGCTCTGTTATTAAAAACAGTGACCGTGTATATCAGAAGCTCGGAACCAAATGGGCGGTCGAGAATGTCATCGAGAGTTATTTCGGGGACGGGTATCTCCGCGAGTGGTTCGAGTACGATGGGGAACCGGGACACTTCGAAGTACACTCCTCGAACCCGAGCGTCTCGAACGAGCGCCTTGCCGAATTCCTCAACCTTTTAAGCAAGGTCAAGCGTGCGAGCGCGAAACTCGACGCGATCATCATTGATTTAAGCGGCGAGTTCAAATTCTCCGTTGGCGTTGCGGTGCATGAGGTAAGCACCGAGAGATATGCCATCGGCGCAACCCTTTGATTTTTAGATTTTAGGAGGCGAAGAAAATGGGCGTATTCTCAATCAACGCGATCACCGATCGCGGCAGAAACCTCCTCGCAGATGTGCAGGCGGGGGCGGTGTTCATTCCCACTCGGATCGTCATGGGTTCGGGGTACCTCCCGAGCGGCTCCACGGCCGCATCTCTGACTGATGTCGTTTCCCCCGTGACAACCCTTGACATTTCCAAGGCGAAGAAAACGGCGGACGGTAAGGTCATTTTCGGCGGGGTCTATAAAAACGATACGATCTCGACGGAGTTCTATTTCCGCGAGCTCGCTCTCTTTGCACGTGCGGAATACCGCGACGCGGAGGGGAATGTCACAAGTTCAATCCCCGAGTGTATGTATTCATACGGCAACGCGGCGGACTCTGCGGATTTGATGCCTGCATATTCAGCGGAGACCGTGGTCGAGCGAAACATCGACCTTGTCACCTGGGCAGGAAACAACACCAAAATCGAACTGACCGTTGATAGCGGCGCTTGTGTGCATCGTGAGGAATTCGACGAACACGCGGCACGTCATTCGGAGGGAGGAGAGGATCCGATCACTCCCGAGATGATCGGATCAATCAGGGCTTTGGGTCGTTATGGCGGCGAAACCATCGAGGATTTGGATGGACTGACAATGAGTGGATCCTATTCGTGGCTCGCACCTGCAATCAACCCGTTTGGCGCGGCTGCAGGTTCGTTGTTCGCAATGTCGGTTGATTGCACGGAATATGACGGGAATCCGACTGTCGTCCAAACAATCACGCAGATCTATGCGGCAGGCAACTCTCTTCCGGTGGGGGCGGCATTCCGCAGAACATACTATCAGATCAACGGGTGGAGCTCGTGGATCAAGTTGTACGATGTGAACAGCAAGCCGACACCGAAGGAAATAGGTGCGGTGAGTGCTCACGGCGTTGTTTCTGAGGATGATCTTATCGCATGGGCTGATTCGCAAACCACAAGCGGCGCATTTGTTGTAGAGCCGTCTGCGACGACAAAGAATGTCCCGATCGTATCGTGGTACATCGGGAGCCTCGATGTCGCAAGTGACGGCAAACGCATTTACATGACCGATATGAGCACTCACAGGGAATGGGTCAATGTCACGAAAGAGGGCGTATTCACAGGGTGGGTGGAGCAGTATAACAAATCCAACCCGCCCGATACGATGTTTTCTGTTCCGATTTCGGGCGTGTGGCAGGAGGACGTTGTGAACGGCGGATATTTCCAAACGGTCAATGTAAGCGGAATTCTGTCGACAGACGTCCCGATTGCAGATGTGGTTCTGGGTGCAGATATCGCTGCGAATGCACTGATGCTTGATGCTTGGGGTTGCATCACAAGAATCGCAACCGCAAACGGAACGGTCACGCTGTATGCGAATGACAGCAAACCGATTTCAGCATTCACGATGCTTTTGAAGGTGGTGCGATAGATGGGAGAGGCTTTGATTACAAGACGCGGAACGGGTTCCGGTCGATTTGCAGTTGGAAAGGTCAAAAAAGACTCGGGAGAATGGACACTATCTGTATCGGGACTCAATTTCCGACCAAAAGACATTAGGTTATTCTATCTCAGCTCCGATGGTCTGACTACTGCACAGCTTTATCATCTTATATGGTCAGAATCGCGTGGGGTAGTCAGTTACCGTGCTGATGGCTATTACGGGGGTGATTTTTCCGTTGTAACACACTCGGACGGCTTTACCATCGAGGACACAGAAAGGCATTTCCGATTCAACGGAACCTATTGCTGGTTTGCGTTTGAAAAAGAACAGGAGGTGTGACGAATATGTTTTTGCTCTACAAGAAAAACAAATACCATTGCGGCTGCTCAATCGCTGATGGAACGACGATTTCATACACCGGATTATCGGATGATTTCCCCGCTCCGGTGAGCGGTGAAATCGAACTCTGTGCGAATGATGGGTTTGTTCTCCGCACGGATTCCGTCGCAGATTATCGGAGACAGTCATTCCAGAACGGCGTGTTGCTCTTGACGAACGCACCGGAGGAGCAGGAGACACCCACTCCGGAACCGCAGTCCGATCCACAGGCGGACATTGATGCGATGCTCATTGATCACGAATACCGTCTCACATTGCTTGAGCTGGGTTTGACAGAATAGCGGGAGGTGAACCGAAATGTTATACCGTACATTGAAACGAATGATCGAGCGCGGTGCCATTGATGGCATCGAGGCGAAGATCGACATTTTCTACGCAGCAGGGAAACTGACCGACGAGGAGTATTCTGACCTTATGTCGATGCTCTCCGAAGGAGGCTACGATGAGTGATGGAATACATCGATGCAATCATCAAGGTCGCAGCGGGGATCACTGCCCTCGGTGTGATAATCAAGACGATCAGGCTGCTCGGGAAAGTGTTACGCTCGATCGAAGCGGCGAATGCTGATCTGCAGGATGTCAAAAAGCACAACAAGGAGAATTATATGTCCCTCCTCCGCCTGACCATCATGTCGAGCGAAATGCCGATCGGCGAGCGTATCGCAGCTGGGACGAAATACCTCGAGAACGATGGGAATGGCGAAGTCAAGAAATTCCTCAAGGAAAAATTCAACATCGACAAGCCTGTCGATGAGGCGTCGCAGTACATAAAGTGACGCAGTACGAGAAAGGAGAATGTACTATGACAGGAACAATTATCAGAACTGTTTGCCTTGCATTGGCGCTCATCAATCAGATTTTGACGGCAACGGGACACGGCATCATCCAAATCGATGACGAAACTTTGGCGCAGTTGATCTCCACGGTTGCGACCGTCATCACTGCGGTTATTGCATGGTGGAAAAACAACTCGATCACGAAAGCGGCACGAGAGGCTGATGAGTATATGCACAAGCTGAAGAGTAGAGGTGATCTCGAATGATCTTTGAGAAAATCCCGCTTTCCGCACTTACGGATTCGGATATCTATCTGAACCCGGAGCGGAAGACGATGGACGAGATCAAAAAGGAGACCGGATGCACTCATATCATCAACGGCGGGTTCTACGATATGGAAACCTTCGAGGCGATGAATTCCCTCGTTGTCGACGGCAAGGTCATCAACTTCCTGCCTGGAAAGATCGGCGTCAGCATGAAAGGGAACAAGGTTGTGCCGTCGTATGACAATCAGGTCAATTTCCCCGACCATGTGAGCGGATATCCGACTCTTGTCGCAAACGGGGTCGCGCAGACGAATTTCCCGCAGGATCTCCTCCATGAGACACAGCACACCGTCATCGGGTTCACCGATGATGCGATCATCATCGGCATTTTCCGAACTCCGATCTCGCTGACTGAGATCCCCGATATCATGATCGCACTCGGTTGCACCTATGCCCTCAACCTCGACGGCGGATTGAGTACGCAGTGCGATCTCAACGGGAAACGGTATTTCTCGACGCGCGAAGTCCACAACTACATTCTGTTTTGGGCAACATCCAGTGCTACCATATCGCTACCTAAAAAGGAACAGACACAAGGAGGCGATAATTTGGATATCATCCAAGATCTTATCCCGAAGGGCAGGGCAAACCGCCCGGGGAAATCGAACCCGTGCAAGTACATCACGCTTCACGATACTGGGAACACAAACAGGGGTGCGGGCGCAAAGAATCACGCGAAATATCTCAAAGGGGACACTGCGGCAAATGCAAAGGTCTCATATCATTACACAGTGGATGACACTTGCATCGTGCAACATCTTCCGGATAATGAGAGCGCATTCCATGCAGGGGACGGCCCGAATGGACCTGGAAACACCACGTCGATTGGCGTGGAAATCTGCATAAATTCAGACGGGAACTTGACTGCAGCGACAGACCGTGCAGCTCGGTTGGTGGCGCATCTCTGCAAAAAGCACAACGTATCTATTGATCATGTCGTGCAGCACAATTATTGGAACGGAAAAAACTGTCCGAGACTCCTTCGGGCGGGCAATCCGTACTCGTGGGATACCTTCCTTGCGAAAGTAAAGAAGTCGCTCGAAACACCTGTGGCTGCAGCGCCGAAAATGGATGAGCCATCTGCGTGGGCGGTCGAACCGTGGAAACGAGGTATAGACATCGGTCTCACGGATGGTAGTCGTCCGCGTGATGCTGCGACAAGGGAAGAGGTTGTCACGATGATTCTCAGAGCAATCGACAACAACTAAAAAGATAGAGGGAGGAATCGCATTGTGCGATTCCTCCCTCTTTTTTTGTTAATGAAAATACAAACAACCGTTCTGACTACAGTTTGACTACACTTTATGTGTATTTTCGTGTGTTTTTGTGCAAGTTCGTGTATAACGAAAAAAGGAAAAAACCATTGAAAAATCTGGAAACACCAGTGTTTTCAATGGTTTCGGAAATGGTCGGGTTGACAGGATTTGAACCTGCGGCCTCTGCGTCCCGAACGCAGCGCTCTACCAAACTGAGCCACAACCCGTAGCCGACAATACGATATTATAAAGGTTTCCATCGCAATTGTCAAGAGGTAATTTGAGATTATTTTAATTCTTTGTCGCAATATGCGCAGCAGCCGTCATGCTCAAGCGCGGGGAGATATTTCTCGGTCTGGGTGATGCAGCGCGGATTGGTGCAGCGCGCACCGCCGATTGCCACGGGGGCAGGGTCAAGCGGCGGATGCTTCAAAAGTTCATGAAGCAGAGCCATGCGCATATACATTCCGTATTGCGCCTGCTTGAAATAGAGCGCACGCGGGTCATCGTCCACATCCACATGGATTTCATCCACACGCGGCAGGGGATGCATGACAAGGAGATGCTCGCGCGCAGGCTTGAGCTTTGCGCGGGTGAGGGTATACGCGTGCTTGTGACGGTTGTATTCGGATTCACTGGTGAAGCGCTCTTTTTGGATACGGGTCATGTACAGCACGTCCAACGTATCAATGGTGGCTTCAAGTGAGGTGATCTCAATGAACTTCTGGCCGTGGTCCTGCATATACTTGCGCAGATAACTCGGAATTGTGAGTTCGCGCGGAGAAATCAGCGAGAAACGGACATTCGGATATCGGGAAAGCGCTTTGATGAGCGAATGCACGGTACGTCCGTGCTTTAAGTCACCGCACAAACCGATATTGATATTGTCGAGTCGGCCGAGATGCTTGCGGATGGTGGTGAGGTCTGCAAGGGTCTGGGTGGGATGAAGATGTCCGCCGTCACCCGCATTGATGACGGGGACACGCGAGTAAAGGGATGCGGCACGTGCAGCACCCTCCCACGGATTGCGAATCACAATGACATCCGCGTAGTTTGACATCATCATAATGGTATCCTTGAGTGATTCTCCCTTTGCAACCGAGGATGCGCCCGGGTCGGAAAAGCCGATGACCGAGCCTCCGAGACGGAGCATGGCGGTCTGGAAGGAGAGATTGGTGCGAGTGCTGGGCTCATAAAACAGAGATGCGCTGACTTTTCCCGTACACGCATGAACATAGCGATCGGGATGTTTCATGATTTTTTCGCAAAGTTGATAGAGCTTGTCAAACTCCTCGGGGGTAATATCAATGAAATCCAGCAAATGTTTTGTCATAACCGCACATCCTCACCAAGAATTTTTGCTATTATACCACATTTTTTGCGATTGGACAACACCGAATCGTAAAAAATATACTGGAAGTTGATTGGAGAATATGGTATAATACTCAAACAGAGTCTTCATTCGCTTACAGAATCGGAAAAACAAAACCAAGGAGTTTGATTATGGATCGCACACTGACAGAACAGTTGGTCAAAAAGAAAACCACGAAAAAAGATATCTTCATCCAATGCGGTATCGTGTTTCTTACCGTTTTGGCGTTATTAATCATGTGTGTCACGGGTCTGGTGTTTGTGATGCTTCCGCTTGCCGCAATTCTGGTTGTGGCGGCAGTCATTCTGTTTTTACGCCGAAATGTGGAATTTGAATACACACTCTTAGAGCATGATTTAACCGTGGATTGCATTCGCAACAAATCCTCGCGGAAGCTGGTGGTGTGGTCGGATGTCCAAACCTTTGAGGTTTTCGGCAAGGTGTCACATCCCATGTTCCCGCAGTGGAAAACGCGTGTGCAGGCGGTTCACGATGCTTGCACGGAGAAGGATGCTCCCGATGCGTGGTTTGCGGTGTTTCCGGACCAAAAAGGCGGCGGGAAAAACCTGTTACTCTTCCAGCCGAATGAACGGATGCTTGCCGCACTCGAACAACAAGTTCCGCGGAATGTGGTGCTGAAGGGGGAGAGCAATGGTACGCGTTGATTCTGCACAGATAAACATCCCAAAACGCGCGGATGAGAGTCACAAAGGGGATTACGGCCGTGTCCTCATGATAAGCGGAAGCAAAAACTATGTGGGCGCTCCGTTTTTTGCCGCCCAAGCCGCGGTGAATACGGGGAGCGGTTTGGTCTATCTCGCGGTGCCGGAATGTATTTATCCGATTCTCGTCCAAAAACTCAATGAGCCCATCTTCCTTCCGTATGCATCGGAAGAGAATGCCTTGCATACGGCTTTGCATCAAAGGGCAGATGTGTGTTTGATCGGTCCCGGACTCGGTCAAACATATGCGGTAAGGGAGCTGGTGCGCGAATGCATCCGCAGTCTTTCCTGCCCCATCGTGCTGGATGCGGACGGGCTCAATGCAATCGCAAAAACACCCGAATGCTTAAAAGAAGCCTCCGTCCCGCTGGTGCTCACACCGCATCCGGGCGAGTTTGCGCGTCTTTTCCCAAAGTTTGATGCTTCCCGCCGTGAAGAGTGCGCGGCGGAATTTGCAAAAACCTACGGCGTCACCTTGGTCTTGAAGGGACACCGTACACTCACCGCAACCGCGGATGGGATGCTTTATGAAAACACAAGCGGAAATCCCGGAATGGCAAAAGGCGGTTCGGGAGATGTGCTTGCAGGTGTGATTGCATCTCTCATCGGGCAGGGCATAGCGCCCGATGTCGCCGCATATACTGGGGTATGGCTCCACGGTCATGCGGGGGATTTGTGCAAAGAATCGCTCGGTGAATACGGGATGACCCCAACCGATTTGCTCAGCTATTTAAAACCTGCGCTTCGTGGATGCTAAATCCGTGATTTGGAGGCGGCATCAATGCGGAAACTCCTTCCGTTTGTTCTTCTGATTTCACTGTTCGGCTGTTCCTTCTCGCGCACCGCGAAAACCGATGAAGACGGGATTCGCTTGCGGTATCAAGAGTGTTCACAGCTGCAACTCAAAGCGGAGATTTCCGCGGAATTTCCGGGATATGTCACCACCTATCTGGTAGACTATCTCCATTCAAAAGACGCGGAAGACCGTCTCACCGTGTTGGAGCCGGAAAGTATTTCGGGAATCACGGTCACACTTGACGGTGAAACCCCGCTTCTCTCTGTCGGGGAGACCCGATTGGAACTTGGAACATTGGATAAGAACGGACTCAGCCCGATTTCCGTGCTTCCGAGACTGCTGGATTTTTGGAAAGAAACCGCGACCGAGACAGAAACGGTCAAAGAAAACGGGGAGGATTGCCTGCTCACCGTATATGAAGAAGAAAATTGCCGATATCGGACCTTGTTCTCGCGTGAGACATACCTTCCGATTCGTGCAGAAGTATTTTGCGAGGGCGAATGTGTCCTACGCGTTCGATTTGTTACATAAAGGAAGTTTCAACCATGGAAAACACCTGTCGCACCTGGGCAGAGATTCATTTGGATCGTGCCGCTCACAATTTCAAAGAGATTTCCGCCCGCACCGACTCCAAGGTCATTGCGGTGGTCAAAGCGGACGCCTACGGTCACGGCGCGGTTCGGCTTGCACGTCTGTATGAAACATTGGGTGCGGCGTATCTTGCGGTTGCCTGTGTTCAGGAGGGATTGGAACTCCGCGCAAACGGTATCCAAGCGCCCATTCTGATTTTAGGTCTTGTTTCGGACTCCGAAATCAAAGACTGTATCACACACGACCTGACCCTTGCCTTGTATAGCCGTGCGTTTGCGGAATCGGTTTCCCGTGCCGCAACCGAGATGGGAAAGAGCGCGCACGTTCATTTGAAAATTGACACCGGAATGTCGCGTATCGGCTTCCGATTTCATGCGGTTTCGGAAATTTTAGATGCGGCGCACTTGCCGAATCTTTCGGTAGACGGTGCATTTATGCACTTTGCGGATGCGGAGCGGGAGGATCGAGCCTTCTCCGATTTGCAGTTTGAACGGTTTGAACACACGGTCAAGCAGTTGCGCGCGGAGGGGCTGACTCTTGAAATTTGCCATTGTGCAAACAGCGCGGCTGTGTTACACTATAAGAAAGCGTGGACAGGCTATGTCCGTGCAGGAATCATTCTTTATGGATGGCAGGCAGGAACTCCTGTGGATTTTTTGCAGCCGGTCATGGAGTTTAAAACACGCGTTTTGGATTTGCGCATGATTGAAGCGGGAGACACGGTCAGCTACGGACGGACGTATACCGCGGAGACTCCGCGAAAAATCGCGGTTGTTCCTGCGGGGTATGCGGACGGAATCATCCGTGCGCTCTCAAACTGCGGCACCTTCAAGGTGCGAGGGGTGGAAGCACCCATTGTCGGCAGGGTCTGTATGGATATGACCATGTTGGATGTCACCGATATTCCCGATGTCGCAATCGGGGACGAAGTCACGATTTTCGGCGCGGAGGCATCAGCCGATACCCTTGCCGAAAAAGCGGGTACAATTTCTTACGAATTGTGCTGCAACGTCTCAAAACGTGTCCCGAGAATCTATTTTTCCGCGGAGTGAGTCCAAATTCAGGCGTGCGGAATAGAATGAATCGGGAAGGTAAGATTTGTTAATTTTTGGAAATATGAAACGCGCATGACTAAAACGCAGCGTCCTGTGGGAAAAATAGGAGTACCGAAGCCTGAGGCTCGGGACTATACTTCCGGCGGAGCGTGAATTGCGTGAACGATTTTATCAGACGCGGAGAAATTTATTATGCTGATTTAAGCCCGGTCGTCGGCAGTGAGCAGGGCGGAATCCGTCCCGTGCTCATCATCCAAAACGATGTGGGCAATAAGCATAGCCCAACCGTGATTGCCGCGGCAATCACATCCCAACTCAACAAGGCAAAACTCCCGACCCATATCGAGTTGGGCGCGCGCAGTTACGGTTTGTCCAAGCATTCTGTGGTATTGCTTGAGCAAATCCGTACCATCGATAAGCGCCGCCTGAAAGAGCGTATGGGACGTTTGGACGATGCCGTGATGCAGCAAGTGGACAATGCCATTGCGGTCAGCTTCGGCTTGGGATAAGACTTGTAACACAACGGAGGATACAAACATGAAACAAAAGAAACGCTCGGTAAAAACCGCTATCGTCCTTTTGGTCGGCCTGCTTTTGGTCGGGATTTTTGCGATTGCGGCTGAATATGGAAGCTCTGCCGACCCGCTGGTCAGTCAGAGTTACATAGACAGCGTGTTCAAACCGCAGATTCTGGCGCAGGTGGATTCCAAAATCACGCAGAAACTGTCCGGTGCATCTTCGCAGATTCAAACCGTGCAGGATTTGATTGACCGCAAAATCGCGGAGTTTGAATCCCGCCAGTTTTCTGTCAATGTGGATTCCGCGTTTGTGCAGCAGGTGTCCGACCGTGTCATCCAAAGCGTGCAGGACCAAACCGTCAACAATTCCACATTCCAAGTGGTCTCGCTCTCAAGCGGTCAGAAGCTTATTCTGACCGTGGGTGCGGAGGCGGTGCTCCAATCCGGGAATGCAAGCTGTGTTTCCGCCCTGCTTGATACCACTACGGGCGTATCGCTTGCAAGCGGTGGAAAAGTCGCGCAGTATCATTTGTATCTTGCGCCTGCGCAGGATTGCGGCATCAGTGCGTCGTCGAGCGCTACTTTGCTTGTGCGCGGATATTATCAGGTGAAATAATGTGTGGGAGAGGGCGATGAGTCCTCTCCTATCATATTTTTATGCCCTTTTGCGTATGTAACTTGCGGAGGGGTAATTTATGCTTGATGTTGTTTTGATGCAGGAAACCCGTGTGATCGGCCGCGTGAATGCAAGCCCGTGCGGTGCTTATTTCAAACTCTGTGCCGTGTGTCGGACACCGTTAAACGGGATATGGCGCGCGTATCTTGTTCGGAATGAACGGGAGTGGCTCATCGGTGTGATGGAGCCGCAGACGGACGGAAGTTTTTGCGCCGGAAAGCAAGTGCCGAAAACGGAAATCTCTGAATTTTCCTCGTGTTACGGCATCATCCGTCAGGAATGTTGGGTGTTGTGTGACAAACCGCAAACCGTATTCCGCGATCCGCCTCTCATGGCATCAATGAAAACCGCACACGGCGTGCTTGCGGATTCTTGCGAGCATCCGACCAAAATCGCGGTACCGCTGAAACACGGATGTGCCTGCGCGCCCGCGCTGTGTCTGGCGCACATGATGTGCTACCGCGGCGAGGAGTATGCGGTACTTGGGGTGGATGAAAACGGAAATCCCGTGCCGCTTTCGGAACAAAAACGGAACAGTATCGTCTAATGGAATAAAATAACAAAAAAGGAGTGCTTAAAATGAAACGTTTGTTGAGTGTTCTGTTGAGTCTGTGCATGGTACTGAGCATCCTTCCGTCCGTTTACGCGGCAGAGGGAGATGCGGAAGCAATGAAGACTGCGCTGCTTGCGGTGAAAAACAAAATCGAAATCCCGCATACATATGCGCAGTTTGAGTTCAATTCATCCACCACAAACGGGGCGCTTGTTTGGGACTTTTATTGGACCGATTCAAACGGAAACGGCATTTCCGTTACCGCGGACAAAATCGGCCGTATTGTCCGTTACCGTCATAACCGAAACAATCACGTCGGAAACCGTTTTCCGAACATGACGAAGGCGGAAGCGGTTGAAGTCGCAAAACAGTTTCTTTCCGAAACACATCCCGAAATTGCGGACAAGCTGGCACTTCAAAGCGTGAACGCGTACCGTTACAGCAATCGGTACGATATCTGTTTTGTCCGTGAGGAATACGGCATTTCCGTTTCTGACCAAACCCTGGTTGTGGAAGTGGATTACAGCACGAAAGAATGTGTCGCGATTTCCTCGCGGATTGATTACGACACCGAAATCAAAGCACCCGGGAAACTGATTGGGGAAGACGCGGTATTCTCCAAATGGGTGGAAATGGCTGACCTTACGTTGGAATATGAAATCTCCGGCGAAAACATAGGGGAGCTTAGGTACACCGTCAAAGGAGACATTCGTCCAATCGATGCAGAGAGCGGGGAGATTATCCCGGAAGACGTGGTCTGGAAGGAAGGCGTGAGTGAGGACAGCACCACCTCGGGCGGCGGTGCATCCAATGAAACCTTCCGCGACCGGTTGACCCCCGAGGAGGAAGAAAAGAACCAAGAACTTGCGGGACTGATCAGCAAGGAGAAAGCGGATTCTGTTGTGCGCTCGTATCCCATGCTCGCACTCGGGAAAAGCGATACGCTGTACAGCGCGCGTCTCTATCGCGACACCTCGGCTTACGGGGAGAAGAACGGCAGCCGTTCTTATTGGAGTCTGGAATACAGCGGCCCCGTCACAAAAGGTGAAAACCCCGAGCATGCTTACGCCTGTGTGGATGCAAAGACAGGTGTTCTGCTCTCGTTCCGTGCCTACCGCTATTCCGATAAAAACACATGGAAACTCAGCGAAAAAACAGCGCTTACCAATGCAAAGGCGATGCTGAAAGTCGCCGCATCCGATGTGAAGACTAAGATAGACGACGGTGTCCGCACCGATTCCGCAAAAGACCCGATTCCCGCGGAATACCGTTTCCGCTTCGGGCGTGTTGAGAAGAGTATCCCGGTATCCAATAACCAAATCACGGTTTCTGTTAGTTCGGCAAGCGGTAAGGTGACCGAATACACCCGAACTTGGTCAGAAAACGCAGTCTTTGAGGACCCGGCGAAAATCATTTCCGAGGACGAAGCGGAAGACATCTTGAAAACCCACCGTGCACCGCTTCTTGCATATTACACCCAAACCGTCTATCTCTATGACATTGACTCGGATTCCGAAAGTGTGGATTGGTACTACTCGGGGATTCCGACCGAGAAGAAAATCACGCTTTCCTATCTCGGTCCCGAAAATGTCCGCAGCATCGATGCAATCAGCAAGAACGTGGACGAGTGGGGAGGGGTGAAACCCGAACTCTTTGAAACCTATTCGGATATCAAGGGGCATTTTGCCGAGCGGGAGATTCAGATTCTGTTGGATATCGGAATTCTGCCTTCGGGTGAGAAGTTTGAACCCAACCGTCAAATGACCCAGATGACGCTTTTGCAATATATCCTCGGAATCGACGGAACGGTCTCTTTGGAAAACGAGGTGCAGCTTGAAGCACTTTATAAGTCTGCGATTGCGCGCGGTATCATCAGCGCGCAGGAGCGCAATCCGTCCAAACCCGTCACACGAACAGACGCGGCACGCATGATTGTCCGCTTTGCGGGATATGAGACCCTTGCGAAAAATCCGAGTATTTTCCGCGCGGATTACCGCGATGCGGCAAGTATTCCGCAAAAAGACTTGGGATATGTCATGATCGCAAAGCAGCTTGGCATCATGTCGGGAAACGGCGGATATTTCCATCCCAACCGCATCATGACCCGCGGGGAAGCCATCTGCATGATTTGTAAATATCTGGGGACTCGGCAATGACAAAAAGAGCGAGAATCATTCTCGCTCTTTTTTCTGTAAAATTATAAAAAACCTGTGGACAATTTTGCAGAAAACCTTTATTATATTAGATAGAAGAAAATTAGGCAGATTTCGCTTAGGAGGGATACACGTTGCAGAAACCGAAGTATCGCAGAGTTCTTCTGAAACTCAGCGGAGAGGCACTTGCAGGGGAGAAAAAGACCGGCTTGGATTTTGGCGTTATCAATAACGTCGCGGCCGCGGTTGCCGATTGTGTCAAAGAGGGTGTCGAAATCGGCATCGTCATCGGCGGCGGAAATTTCTGGCGCGGAGTGAAAGACGGCGGCGATAAGATGAACCGTACCCGTGCAGACCACATGGGTATGCTCGCAACTACCATCAACTCACTTGCTGTGGCTGACGTGCTTGAGCAGCACGGCGTGGCGGTCCGTGTGCAGACCGCAATTGAAATGCGCGCATTGGCAGAGCCGTACGTCCGTAACCGTGCGGTGCGCCATTTGGAAAAAGGCAGAGTCGTCATTTTCGCATGCGGAACGGGGAACCCGTTCTTCTCGACCGACACCGGCGCGGTGCTCCGCGCGGCGGAAATCGATGCGGAAGTCATCATGAAGGCAACCAATGTCGACGGCATCTACGATTCCGACCCGAAGAAGAATCCCGATGCAAAGAAGTTCGACTCTTTGACCTACGATGAAGTTCTGGCTCGCCATCTCAATGTCATGGATAGCACCGCAACCTCGCTTTCCATGGATAACAGCATTCCCATCATCGTCTTCGCACTCCAGGATTGCGAAAACATCAAGCGCGTTATCATGGGCGAGAATATCGGTACAATTGTAAAGGAGAGTGTCTAAAATGAAAGAAAGATACAATGAAGTAAATCGCAAAATGCAGCGCACCTTGGATGTGCTGGTGGAAGAGCTTGCAACCATCCGCGCAGGCCGTGCAAACCCGGCGGTGCTGGATAAAATCTCGGTTGAGTACTACGGCACCATGACCCCGATTGCTCAAATCGGCTCGGTCTCGGTTCCGGAACCCCGTTCGCTGGTCATCCAGCCGTGGGATGCATCCGCACTCAAGGCGATTGAAAAAGCCATTCAGGCATCCGACCTCGGCATCAACCCGACCAATGACGGTAAGGTCATTCGCTTGATTTTCCCGCAGCTGACCGAAGAACGCCGCCGCGACCTCATCAAGCAGGTGCAGAAGACCGGCGAAAATGCAAAGGTTGCTGTTCGTAACATCCGCCGCGATGCAATCGATTTGTTTAAGGATTTGAAGAAGAAATCCGAAATCACCGAAGACGATCTCAAGGCAGCGGAAAAAGAGATTCAGAACATGACCGATGCAAAGTGCAAGGAAATTGACGGCATCGTCGCGAAAAAGGAAAAAGAACTCAGCGAAATCTAACCGTGTTATTTTGGCATAAGGGTGTGCGCCGCACACTCTTATGCTTGCTTTTTCATTTGAGAGGGGATTTATTTTATGGGCTTGTTCGGGAAAACGAGACGCGCTCACATGGAGCAGAAACCCGATATGAATGCACTTCCGCAGCACATTGCGATTATTATGGACGGAAACGGGAGATGGGCGAAAAACCGTCATCTGCCGCGCACCGCGGGGCATACCGTCGGGTCGGAAACCTTCCGCAAGATTGCAACCTACTGCAATGACATCGGCGTGAAGTACCTAACCGTATACGCATTCTCCACCGAAAACTGGAGCAGACCGCAGGCGGAGGTAACCGCAATCATGGGTCTTTTGCGCCAGTATGTGTTGGAAGCGATTGATTCGGTCGAAAAGGATAACATCCATCTCCGCTTTTGGGGTGACCGCAGCCGAATTGCGCCCGAACTGTTGGAACTGATGGAGCATGCCGAGAAGAAATCCGAGAATATGACCGGTATTTTCGTCAACGTCTGCCTCAATTACGGCGGCCGTGACGAAATCACAAAAGCGGTGCAAAAACTTGCCGAATCGGTCAAAGAGGGAAGCCTTTCTCCGGAAGAAATTACCGCCGACATGATTGGCGAGAATCTCTATTCCGCAGGCACGCCCGACCCCGACCTCATCATTCGTCCGAGCGGAGAAATCCGCACCTCCAACTTCCTGCTTTGGCAGTCCGCGTATTCCGAGTATTATTTCACCGACGTGCTTTGGCCGGATTTCGATGAGCGTGAGCTTGACCGCGCAATCGTGTCCTATCAAGGCCGCTCCCGTCGTTTTGGCGGAGTTGACGCAAAAAAGTAAGGGAGGAAGCAGTATGCTGATTCGTATTATCACCGCTGTGGTGGCACTTCCGCTCTTTTTTGCGGTGGTGTTTTTCTTGCCGCCGGTTTGCCTGGTGCTCGCAATCTCCGCGCTCTGTGCGACCGCGGCGTATGAACTTTTGTGGCGCACCGGTGCGGTGCGTGACAAACGCTATGTATTTCTTGCTTGCCTTCTTGCGGCATACATTCCGCTTTGGATGGCATATCTCGAAGAAATCTGGATGCTGCTTTGCGGCGTCTTTGCCGTGTTTGTTGCGCTCTCCGTAATGTGGCTGAGAAACGAAAAGCAGGGCAGTTTTTCCAAAATCGCGCTCACCATGTTTGGCGGCGTGGTATTCCCGCTTTTGTATGCAACCCTTCTGCTGCTGCACGAGTTTGGTAATGCGGTGTTCCTGCTTCCGTTTGTCGCGGCGTGGACGACCGACACGGGCGCTTATTTTGTCGGCAGATTCTTGGGGAAGAAAAAGCTTGCACCCATCATCAGCCCGAAAAAAACCGTGGAAGGTGCAGTCGGCGGTGTGCTGATTTGCATTCTGTGTATGGTGGCGTACGGACTTATCATCAAAGCCGAGTCCCTTGTATTCTTTGCGGTTTCGGGGCTTGTATTATCTGTTCTCTCCCAAGTGGGGGATTTGTCATTATCCATCATCAAGCGCGAATATAATATCAAGGACTACGGGGTGATTTTTCCGGGACACGGCGGGGTTTTGGACCGCTTCGACTCGGTGCTGTTCACCGCTCCCGCAGCTTATTTCCTGCTTGGAATTTTCGCGCTCTTTGTTTGATTTGGAGGAAGTATGAAAGAATTATCCGTCTTAGGCTCGACCGGTTCCATCGGCACCCAAACCATCGAACTGCTGCGCGAGTTTTCCATCCACCCCTGTGCCTTGACCACCAACCGCAACGTCAAATTGTTGGAGGAGCAGGCGCGTGAGTTTCATCCCTCGCTTGCGGTCGCGTATGACGAAGATGCGGCAAAAGATCTCAAACTCCGTCTTGCGGATACCGACATCCGCGTGGAATGCGGAACAGAGGGTTTGGTGCAGGCGGCATCCATGCCGCAAGCCGAGTGTGTGCTGACCGCGGTGGTCGGTATGGTGGGTCTTCTCCCGACCCTTGCGGCAATCGATGCGAAAAAGGACATCGCACTTGCCAATAAGGAAACCTTGGTGTGTGCAGGTGAATTGGTCACCCGCCGTGCCAAAGAGCAAGGGGTAAAACTGCTCCCTGTGGACTCCGAGCATTCCGCAATTTTCCAAAGCCTGCGCGCAGGTCGGGATTCGGAAGTGAAAAAAATTCTGCTCACCGCATCGGGCGGCCCGTTCTTCGGAAAAACCAAGGAAGAACTCAAAAGCGTGACCCTTGAGCAGGCGCTCAAACACCCCAATTGGGCGATGGGAAGCAAAATCACCATCGACTCGGCAAGCTTGATGAACAAGGGTCTGGAATTTATCGAAGCCATGTGGCTCTTTGATGTCACACCCGAGCAAATTGAGGTGGTGGTGCATCGCGAAAGCATCATCCATTCCATGGTGGAATTCTGCGACGGTGCGGTTATCGCGCAGCTTGGCGCACCCGACATGAAACTTCCGATTGCCTATGCGCTCAACTACCCGAACCGTATCCCGTTTTGCGGAAAACCGCTGAATTTCAGAGACGTTCCGCAAATGACCTTTGCGCAGCCCGATTTGGAAGCATTCCCATGCCTGCGCTATGCAATGGAGGCGGCGCGTATCGGAAAAATCGCGGGTGCGGTGCTCAACGGTGCAAATGAGGCCGCGGTCGCGCTGTTCTTGGAGCGAAAAATCGGCTTCTCTCAAATCGGGGAATTGGTCGGAGCCGTTATGGAAACAATGAATTTAGAAGAAACCGTGACACTCGATGCGGTGCTTTCCGCTGACCGTGCCGCGCGCGAGCTTGTTTATTCCAACGCGAGACTATAATCCGTAAAAGGGTGATTTTCATTTATATTTTACTTGCAGTACTCTCATTCGGTTTTTTGATTTTTGTGCACGAATTTGGGCATTTTATCACCGCAAAACTCAGCGGTGTCCGTGTCAATGAGTTTGCACTCGGCATGGGCCCCGCAATTTTCAAATTCAACAAAGGGGAAACCACATATGCTCTCCGTATCCTGCCCATCGGCGGCTTCTGTGCGATGGAAGGGGAGGACAGTGACAGCGATGACCCGAAAGCATTCGGCTCAAAACCCGTGTGGAAGCGTATCCTTATCGTAGTGGCAGGCTCGCTGATGAATCTCATCATCGGCTTTGCGCTCCTTACTGTGTTTTTGGCTCCCACCAAAGGCTGGGTCACACCGACGGTTGCGGAAATCGTACCGGAATACATGGCGGATTCCGGTTTGCAGGTGGGCGATACCGTCACATCGATTGACGGTTACCGAATTTACCTCGCAAACGATATCGTCACCGCATTTTCCCTTGGGAAAAACGCGCCGTACTATGACGTGGAAGTTCTCCGTGACGGTGAGAAACTCACCGTCGAGGATGTGAAATTTGAGCTTCACACCTACGAGCGTGACGGGAAAACCGTTCAAAACTACGGTGTTCTGTTCGCAACCGAGAAAAGCACCTTCCTCGGCAAGGCGAAATACATCGTGAAAAATGCATATAATCTGGTCCGTATGGTGCATCTCGGTCTGGTACAGCTTCTCACCGGTCAGGTGGGGATGAAGGATGTGGCAGGTCCGATCGGAATCGGCAAAATGATGGTGGAAACCGCGGAAACATCCCTCTTTTCACTGCTCTTTTTGATTGCATTTATCTCAATCAACCTCGGTATCATGAACTTGCTCCCGATTCCCGCGCTGGATGGCGGACGCTTGCTTTTCTTACTCATCGAACTCGTTCGCAGAAAACCCATCAACCCCAAATATGAAGGATATATCCATGCGGCAGGTATGGTGATTCTGATGGCATTCATGGTCTTTGTCGCATTCCACGATATTTGGCGGCTCATTTTCGCATAAGGGGATAGAACTATGAAACGACGCGATTCCAAAGCAATTTCCGTTGGCGGTATCCAAATCGGCGGCGGAGCACCTGTCAGTATTCAATCCATGTGCTGCACCGATACCCGTGATGTCAATGCAACACTCTCCCAAATCCGCGCGCTCCATGATGCGGGCTGTGAGATTGTGCGCCTTGCGGTGGTGGATATGGATGCGGCAAAGGCATTGCATGATATCCGAAAAAACTCCCCGGTGCCGCTGGTTGCAGACATCCATTTCGATTGGCGTCTTGCCTTGGAAGCAGTGCGCGCGGGAATGGATAAAATCCGCATCAATCCGGGCAATATTGGCGATAAGGAACGTGTTCGTGCAGTTGCGGAAGCCTGCAAGAGCGCAGGAATCCCGATTCGTATCGGCGTCAACGGCGGCTCCTTGGATAAAGAACTGCTCAAGAAATACGGCTCGGTCTGTCCCGAGGCGTTGGTGGAATCCGCACTCGGCCATGTCAAACTTCTCAATGATTGCGATTTTGACGATATCTGTATCTCCATCAAGGTTTCCAACGTCCCGAAGACCATTGCGGCATACCGCTTGCTTGCCGAACAGACCCGCTATCCGCTTCATTTGGGCGTAACCGAAACCGGTACCGCGCAAATGGGCAGCATCAAATCCGCGGTTGGTATCGGAAGCCTTCTGTGTGACGGCATCGGCGACACCATTCGTGTCTCCCTCACCGCAGACCCGGTGGAGGAGGTCTATTGCGCAAAACAAATTCTGCAGGCTTGCGGCCTTGCGGAAAACACCCCCGAGTTGATTTCCTGCCCGACCTGCGGTCGCTGCAGAATCGAACTCATCAAAATCGCATCCGAAGTGGAAAAACGCTTGGGTGCAATCCATGCCCCGCTCAAAGTTGCGGTCATGGGCTGTGCGGTAAACGGACCGGGCGAGGCACGGGAGGCTGACGTGGGTATCGCAGGCGGTAACGGAGAAGCACTTCTGT
>JAZQIE010000031.1:0-18596 GCA_045540975.1 Eubacteriales bacterium | reverse complement strand
TGCCTTCTTCTGAAGAGAAAAAAAGAAAACAAAAATCCCGCCCGACCAAAGGGGCCTTTGGCCATGCGTTTGTTGTTTCTTACTTGGTTTTGAACTTGGAGAGAAGTGCGTTAATCTTGTCCGACGGGTTGAGCAGCGGACTGATGGACTGGTCGTGGTTTAAGGTGTCGATAATGAGGGAGAGGAACTTGGACATATCGACGTTGACATACCACGGAGCATTCAGCACTTCCGGAGTGCGGTAGTTTAAGTTGGTGGTGAATACGCGGGAGATGATGCCTTCCTCATATGCTTCGTTGAAGGATTCCACACCCTCGGTGAAAAGACCGAAGGTAACCGCGACGTTGATGCGCTTTGCTTTGCGCTTTTTGAGGTCGCGCGCAATGTCGAGCACGGATTCACCGGAAGAAATCATATCGTCTACGATGAGAACGTCCTTGCCTTCGACCGAGTCACCCAAGAATTCATGGCTGACAATCGGGTTGCGGCCGTTGACCAGACGGGAGTAATCGCGGCGCTTGTAGAACATACCGACGTCAAGACCCAGCATACTTGCAAAGTACAAACTGCGGCTCATGCCGCCTTCGTCCGGGCTGATGACGATCATCTTGTCCTTATTGATTTCAATGTCCGGATACTCTTTGACGAGTGCCTTGACAATCTGATAAGTCGGCTGGATGTTTTCAAAACTGCCGAGCGGAATTGCATTCTGAACGCGGGGGTCATGCGCATCAAAGGTGATGATGTTGTTGATGCCGAGATGCTCGAGTTCCTGCAAAGCAAGTGCGCAGTCGAGCGACTCGCGCGCGCTTCTCTTGTGCTGACGGCTTTCGTACAGAAGCGGCATGATAACCGTGATGCGGCGCGCCTTACCGCTGATTGCGGCGATGACACGCTTGATGTCCTGAAAATGATCGTCCGGACTCATCGGACAATCCTTACCGAACATTTTGTATGTACAAGTGTAGTTGCTGATATCAGCGAGGATAAAAATGTCATGCCCACGGACAGAGTCGCGCAGAATCGCTTTGCCTTCGCCGGATGCGAAGCGCGGAGTGACATGGTCAATCAGATAAGAGTCGCGCAGATAAGCAGGGAAATGAAGCGGTACATGACCGTTTTCCACATTGAAACGACGCTGCTGAACCAAATTCGTGTCGACGAGATTCCCGAGTTCCCGACTCCCGATAAGTGATATAATACCAAGCGGAGCGTACGGAATCTTATCTTCTGTGCCGGGCATGAAAGAACTTGCCATAGTTACATTTCCCCTTTTGTGTAAGAATGTCATATCTGTATTATTATACTAACATAAAAACTTGGTTTTCGCAACATGGAAAAAGAATAAATCTCAAAGGAAATTTTTTGTTCTTTCTATGAGAAAAGCACAGAAATTTTTGTTGACGGAGCGAGGAAAGTGTAATATAATAATACAGTCAGTTTTGACTGAAGGTTTGGGTGCGCTGGAGTAGCGCAGTCGGTAGCGCAATTGATTCGTAATCAATAGGTCGTGGGTTCAAGTCCCATCTCCAGCTCCAAAACTTAAGTTCTATGCAGGTGTTGCATAATGGCAGTGCCCCAGCTTCCCAAGCTGGTAGCGTGGGTTCGATTCCCATCACCTGCTCCAAATGAAAAGCGGACTCTTTTGAGTCCGCTTTTCATTTGGAGCACGGCTCTTGGAAAGAGCCTTTGCCGCCTGCGGCAGCGTGAATCAAACAGAAAGGAAAACCCTGATGGTTTCCCTTTCAAACTATCCCTTCCTTCCGAAGACGGAAGGCGATTCCGCTTTTCATTTGGAGCACGGCTCTTGGAAAGAGCCTTTTCCGCCGAAATATGACTATCTCAAGGATTTTGCTTTTTTGAGCACGGCTCTTGGAGGACAGAAACATGGTAGTGCCGAGTTATTATCATAAATTCAAATGCATTGCATCCGCGTGTAAGCACTCATGCTGCATCGGTTGGGAAATTGATATTGATACCGATTGTGCAAAGACGTACCGCGCGGTTGCGGGTGAGATGGGCGCGCGCCTTAAAAACAACATCGCGTGGGAGGAAACCCCGCATTTCATCTTGGGAGAGGGCGAGCGTTGTCCGTTTTTGAATGAGCGGAATTTGTGCGATTTGATTTTGAATCTCGGAGAGGAGAGCCTTTGCGAGATTTGTCGCGAGCATCCGCGGTTTTATAACATTCTGCCCGACCGCACCGAGGCGGGGCTTGGGCTTTGCTGTGAAGAAGCGGCGCGGCTGATTCTGGGCGAGGTCGAGTGTGTGACACTTCTTTCCGCTCCGCAGGGCGAGGATGAGATTCTCGCCTTTCGCAATCACCTCATCGAAATTGCGCAAAATCGCGCGTTAACACTGCGTGAAAGATGCGAAAAAATATTGAAATTTTGCGGAAAAACCTTGGAAAATTTGCAAAATTCCGCGAAAATTTTACGGGATTTGGAGCGGCTGGACCCGATTTGGGACAACACCCTTGATTTGCTCGAAAAACCCATGGATTTTGACGGATTTGACGTGTTTATGGCAGAGCGAAGTCATGAATATGAGCAGTTTTTGGTGTATCTGCTCTACCGCCATGTCGCCTCTGCGTTTGACCTCGGAGATGCGAAAACTTGGGGCGCATTTGCGGTGCTGGGATGTGAAATTCTCTACCGTATGGGCGCCGCGATTTGGACCGAGACGGGTGAGTTTTCTTTTGAAGAACAAGTGGAACTCGCGCGGATGTTTTCGAGTGAAATCGAATACTCCGAGGAAAACCTCGACCGCCTCTTCGAACACTTGTGTTGAAATTGGAATTTTGATATGATATAATACAAAAAACGAAAGAAAGGGGAAGGAAAAAGAGCATTTTCGGACGTGTAAAGAACAGATTGCTGCGAAGAAAAGGCATGGTCGCGTACTGGCGTGCGAAGGGCGCAAAAATCGGAGAAGGCTGCAGCATTCATGCAAATGCGACTTTGGGGTCTGAGCCGTATCTGGTGGAAATCGGAAATCACGTCCGTATCAACACAAACGTTCATATCCTGACCTATGACGGTGGCGTTTGGGTGCTTCGCGGGATGAAACCCGAGTATGCAGATGCGGATTTGTTTGCGCCCGTGAAAATCGGGGATAACGTGCATATCGGCACGGGTGCGACCGTCATGCCGGGCGTGACGGTGGGCTCGAACTGTATCATCGGATGCGATGCGGTGGTGACCCGTGATATTCCCGACGGCTCGATTGCGGTCGGTGTGCCTGCGCGCGTGATAAAAACCGTTTCGGAGTACGAAGAAAAAAACCGTGACCGCTTGGTGCATACGAAGGGGATGGACCTTGAGAAAAAGCGCGAATTTTTGGAAAAAAGATTTGCAAAAAGCGAATAAAAACAGACTTGGAATTGCCGCGTTTGCAATGTTGCAAATGCGGTAATTTTTTTCCAAAATAGACTACCAAAACGAACAAAGTTGTGGTATAATATCATTGGGGTGAAGTACCTATGATAAGAAAATTGATTTTGACAATATTTGCGCTGGTTTTTTTGACCGCCTGCAGTCCGTACTCGGTGGAAAGTCTGTTTGCTCCGCCGCAGGTACCGGAGGAATATGCGGGGCTGAATGCGGTGCTCAATGAAGCACGGATTGCCGGCGCGGAATATGTGTATCCCACCGCGGGAAATTACCGTCAGGCGACACAGCTTTTTGATTTGGATTCCGACGGCGAGGATGAGTGCGTGGTCTTCTTGCGCAATCCCACCCAGCAGGACGAAGTGCAAATCAATCTCTTTGAGTCGACCGACGGGGAGTTTTGGCTGTACGCGGTGGTGAACGGGCTTTCCTCGTCCATTGAGAGCGTGACCTTTGCGGATGTCTTGGGTCAGGGGAATTATGAGCTCATTGTCGGCTTTGACCAAGACGGGAAAAAGACGCTTGGGGTTTACGGCATGACGGGAGAGACCTTTGCACAGCAGTATGAGATGCCGTATCGGTACTACACGGTTGCGGATTTGAACGGCGACGGTGTGGGTGATTTGGGAATTGTGGATGCGGATGCCGAGTCGGTCGGGAAATTCACCCTGCATGCCGCACACGGCGGAAGACTTGCCCCGGAAGGACAAGCGCTTCTCTCTGCACCCGCGACCGCGATTAAGCGAATCGGAAGCGGCAAGTGCGGGGGCGGAAACGCGGTGTTTGTTACCTCTGCGGCGGCAGACGGCTTTGCTACCGATGTGGTGACAATGCACGGGAAGATTCTCAAAAACGTCGCGTACGGAAGTCCGCTTTTGTGCAAATATCCGCTCTACTTTGCGGATTTGGACGGTGACGGTGAAATTGAAATCCCCCGCAGCGAGCATGATGCGCTCGCTCCGCAGACCGCACTTTGGGAGCTTACTTGGTGCGGATATACCGAAGAGGGCGCGCTGCAAGAGAAGTTTTACACCTGCTATGCAAATGAGCAGAACTGGTATTTAAGCCTTCCGCTTTCGTGGAAGGGCAAGGTGAAAACCGAGTACGACAATACCAACGGTGCCATTGCAAAGGTGAAATTCTATACCGATGCCATCACTCCGCTCTTCACGTTTGCCGCAATCAGCGGTGAGAAACGTGCGGAACTCATGGCGCAGGAGGGCATGGTGCAGGTCGCGGAATACGAAAATACCCTGTATGCCGTGAAAATCGAGCAGGATCAGTATTTGGGAGAGGTGCTTACTCCCGAATGGCTGGGCGGTGCGTTCCGCCGCAGGGAGAGTACTTGGGCGACCGCAAATCTGATTGTGAAGTAGAGGGGGAAGACACACTTGAGTAACGCGAAAAAAATTCTCGTTTTGGAAGATGAGCCGAGTATCCGCAGCTTTGTGGTCATTAACTTGGAGCGCGCGGGATATGAGGTTGTGGAAGCGGACTTGGGAGAGACCGCGCTGAGTCTTTTGAAGGAACAGCCGGACATCCGCATGGCGCTTCTCGATATCATGCTTCCGGATATTGACGGGTTTGAGGTGTGCCGCAGAATTCGCGGTACCGGCTCGAAAATCGGGATTATTATGCTGACCTCCAAGACCCAGGAGGTTGACCGTGTAACGGGTCTCATGACCGGTGCGGACGATTATGTGACCAAGCCGTTTTCACCGACCGAACTGATTGCGCGCATCGATGCGCTTTACCGCCGTATCGGGGATACAATGACCGAAGACCCCGGACGTTTGGTGAGCGGTCCGTTTGTGTTAAACACCAGAAACCGTACCTTGGAAAAGAACGGGGAGCGGATTCGACTCACACAGGTGGAGTACACCATCATGAAGTATTTTATGGACAATCCCGGCAAGGCAATCTCCCGTGGGGATATGCTTGCCGCGGTTTGGGGAAGTCCGGATTTCGGTGAGGTGAAAATCGTGGACGTCAATATCCGCCGTCTGCGCCTGAAAATTGAGGACGACCCCGCATTCCCGACCTATATCCAGACGGTTTGGGGCTACGGCTACAAGTGGGGCAACGGTTAAAGGAGATTGGAACACATGGCGCGAAAACAGAAATTGCAGGGAATCCAGCGCAGATGGATGATCAACAATCTTTCGTACATCGCTTTGGTGGTTGTGCTCGCGGTTGTGATTTACGCGGTGGGTATGATCAACTACTACTACAACAATGTGCGCGAGAATATGACCAGCCGTGCCCTGCTCAATGCGCGTTATTTTAACGACAGTATCACAAGCTTCGACTCGTTTTACGAAAACGCGCGCCGTCAGACCGTGGAAAACGCGGTGGATGGGCAAATCGAACGGCAGACCTTGACCGCGGACGGCAGAATCCTGTTTTCATACAGCGGTCTGCCCGCAGGCATGATGCCGGGCACACCCGACATTGAACGTGCGGTACAGGAGAATAAAACCCAAAACTTCATCGGCAATGACCCGGTGACGGGTGAGCGTATCCTGAGTGTGTCCTGCCCCATCGTGGCAGGCGGGTCGCAGGTGGTCGGTGTGCTGCGATATGTGACAAGTCTTGCGCGAATCGACCGCGAGCTGATTGCACAGAGCGGCATGGTGGCGCTTTTGGGCCTTTCCGTGATTTTGTTCTTACTCATCACGAATGCATACTTCATTCGCTCGATTGTCACTCCGCTTCGCGAAATCACCGACATCACAAAGCAAATCACCAAGGGTGGTTACGGTGTCCGAATCGATAAGAAGTACGAGGACGAAATCGGAGAACTTTGCAACGCGATTAACGAAATGTCATCCGAGATTGCGCGCTCCGAAAAGATGAAAAACGAATTTATCTCCTCGGTGTCGCACGAACTTCGTACACCGCTGACCGCGATTATCGGCTGGGGCGAGACCCTCACCGCGGTGGGCGCGGCAAACGAAGAGGATGTACAAAAGGGCATCGGCATTATCCTTAAGGAGACCCGCCGCCTTTCCAAGATGGTGGAAGAGCTTTTGGATTTTGCGCGTATGGAAAGCGGACGGTTTACCCTCTTTATGGAGGAGATGGACCTCAAAGCGGAACTGGAAGAAACCCTCTTCATGTATGCGGAGACGTTTAAGAAGCAGGCAATCGTTTTGGATTACACCCAAAACGACCGCGATATTTTCATCAGCGGTGACCGTGAACGCTTAAAGCAGGTGTTTTTCAATATCTTAGACAACGCGGTCAAGCACGGCAAGGGCGGAAAAATCGAAGTGGATGCGGATTGCGATAAGGACTTTGCGACCATCACCATCCGTGACTACGGCGAAGGAATTCCCGAAGAGGAGCTGCCCTATGTCAAAGTGAAATTCTATAAAGGCACCTCGAAGGTGACCGGAAGCGGAATCGGGCTTGCGGTCAGCGACGAGATTATCAATCTGCACAGCGGTGAACTCAATATCGGAAGTGTGTTTGGCGAGGGGACAACCGTTACCATCCGCCTGCCGCTTCTGAAAAATGAGCCTGAGCAGATTGAAACCAAGGAAGAAGGAGAAAACGAATGAATCAGCCTTGCAAAAAAACATCAATTGGCGGACAAGCCTTGATTGAAGGCATTATGATGCTCGGTCCGGAAAAATCCGCCATTGCAATCCGCAAACCCGAGGGGGAGATCGACTGCAAAGTTGAGCCGCTCAAAACCTTGCGGAAGCGCTTCAAATTTTTCCGCATCCCGTTCATTCGCGGAATCATCGGGATGTTTGATTCCATGCGCATGGGCTTTGCGGCAATCAACTACTCCGCATCCTTTGCGGTGGAGGAGGAAGAAGTCGAGCCGAGTAAGTTCGACCGTTGGGTGGAAGAGAAAATCGGGTTTGAACGTGCGGAGAAAATCCTGTTTGCGATTGCGGGTTTCTTCGGTGTTGTGATTCCGGTTGTGCTGTTTGTGTTTTTGCCCACTCTGATTGCGGGGCTTTTGGATGACTATATCGGCTCGGGAATCTGGAGAAACCTGCTGGAAGGCGCGGTGAGAATCGCGATTTTCCTGCTCTTTATGTACTCCATCTCCCACATGAAGGATATGAAACGCGTGTTTTCCTATCACGGTGCGGAGCATAAAACCATTTACTGTTATGAAGCGGGAAAAGAACTCACGGTGGAAAATGTCCGTACCTTCCCGAAGGAGCATCCGCGCTGCGGCACCAGTTTCCTCTTTAGTGTAATGATTGTGAGTATTTTGGTGTTCAGCGTGGTGCAATGGTCGAATCCGTGGATTCGTATGGCACTGCGGCTTGCACTTCTGCCCGTGGTAGTCGGCATCAGTTTTGAGGTCAACCGCCTCATCGGTCGGTTTGATAATTGGTTTACCAAAATCATGCGCGCCCCCGGTGTTTGGTTTCAAGGCTTTACCACCTTTGAGCCCGACGATTCCATGATTGAAGTGGCGATTGCCGCACTCAATGCGGTCATTCCCGAGGAAGAAGGGGCAGACAAGTGGTAACGCTTTACGCGCTGTATCTCAAATGTGCGGAGACCTTCTCCGAAAACGGAATTGAAAACGCAAAATTCGAAGCACGCGAGCTTACTCGGTTTGCATTCGGATACAGCTTGGAGGAATTTTTGCGCTCAAAACAGCAAATCGTGGAGGAGACCGCGCTGGATGAACTGATTCAGAGAAGATTGCGCGGCGAACCGCTCGCATACATTCTCGGGGAATGGGATTTTTACGGTCTCACCCTCACCGTGACACCCGATGTTCTCATTCCGCGAAGCGATACCGAGGTGCTGGTGGATTGCGCGCTCAAACTCCCCGGGACACGGTTTTTGGACTTGTGTACGGGAAGCGGATGTGTGGGCATTGCGCTGGCGCATGAGCGCCCCGAACTTTTCGGAGTCCTGCTTGACAACTCGGAGGCGGCGCTCGAGATTGCGTGGAAAAATGTGAAGCAATACGGACTCAGCACGCAGCTTTCCGTGGTGTTTGGCGATGTGTGCCGCACCCCCGAAACAACGCTGGGAACGTTTGACTTTATCGTTTCCAATCCGCCGTATATCACACTCCGTGAGATGCAGGAGTTGGATGCTTCGGTCGGCTTTTTTGAACCGAATGAAGCGCTCTATGGCGGTGTGGACGGATTCGCCTTCTACGATGCGATCCTGCACCGCTGGACGGATGTGCTAAATCCCGGCGGCGCAATCGCGTTTGAATGCGGATACCTGCAAGCGCAGAGTCTCGCGGAGCGGATGCGCTGTGTGGGACTCGGTAACATAGAAATCATACAAGACACCGCAGGCATTGAACGTGTGGTGCTTGGCTTTCGAACATAGAAAGGGGTTATAAACATGGACAAGAAAAAAGCACTTGAAACAGCACTTTCGCAAATAGAAAAGCAGTTTGGCAAGGGCTCGATTATGCGCCTTGGCGAAAATGCGCAGATGGAAGTCGGGCATATCCCGACCGGGTCTCTCACCCTTGACCTGGCACTCGGAATCGGCGGTGTGCCGCGCGGACGTATCATTGAGATTTACGGTCCGGAATCCTCGGGTAAGACCACAGTTTCGCTCCATATCGTTGCAGAGGCGCAGAAAATGGGCGGCGATGCGGCGTTTATCGACGTGGAGCATGCGCTTGACCCGGTCTATGCACGCGCACTCGGTGTTGATATCGATTCCCTCTTGGTTTCTCAGCCGGATACCGGTGAACAGGCGCTGGAAATCGCGGAGGCATTGGTGCGCAGCGGCGCGCTTGATGTTGTGGTTATCGACTCGGTTGCGGCATTGGTACCGAGAATGGAAATCGAAGGCGAGATGGGTGATGCATTCGTGGGTCTGCAGGCGCGACTCATGTCTCAGGCGCTCAGAAAACTCGCAGGCGCAATCTCCAAGAGCAACTGTGTTGCAATTTTCATCAACCAGCTTCGTGAAAAGGTCGGCGTGATGTACGGCAACCCCGAAGTCACCCCGGGCGGCCGCGCACTCAAATTCTATTCCAGCGTACGTATGGAAATCCGCCGTGTTGAGACCTTGAAAAACGGCTCGGAAATGATTGGTAACCGCACCCGTGCGAAGATTGTGAAAAACAAGGTCGCGCCTCCGTTCAGAGAAGGCGAATTCGACATCATGTACGGCGAAGGCATCTCCAAGGTGGGCGAGTTGGTCGACCTTGCGGTGAAACTGGATTTGATGCAGAAGTCGGGCGCATGGTTCAGCATGGGCGATATGCGTGTGGGTCAGGGTCGTGACAATGCAAAACAGTTCCTGCGCGACAACCCGGACATTGCAAAGAAACTGGAAGAAGACATTCGCGCAAATGCATATAAACTCCTTTCTCCGCAGGCGAGAAACGCCGCACGTGCGGCGGGTCGCGCACCTGTTGAGGAAACCCCTGCAAAGGCAGAGGGCAAGCCCGCAGGCAACGGCATCCAAGTGGATGCGGACGATTTTGAAGGATGAGAATCAAATCCATCCGTGCATTTCGCAATGATGTGTCCCGTGTGGTGGTGTATTTTGAAGACCGCACCTACCTCACGGTGGACGCGCTTGAGGCAAAACGGTTAAAACTTGCCCCGGGCATGGAAATTGACGCTGACCAACTTCCTGCACTCAGCGAAGAGTCACGCCGTCATGCGGCGCGGGTCAAAGCGGTGCAGATTACGGGAAAGAGAAACCTTTCCCGTGCGGAGCTGATAAAAAAACTCGGGGAAAAGGGCTTTTCCGAGGAGGATTCGGTTTCCGCCGCGGAGTGGCTCGGTGACCTCGGTGTTTTGGATGATACCGCGTATGCCGAGATGCTGGTGCGCCATTACCGTGCAAAGGGGTTTGGCGATTTGCGTGTGCGCGAGGAGCTTCGCCGCCGCGGGATTGAGAAAGACCTTGCCGTGTCGGTTTTGGCGGATGCGCCGCAGGATACAAACGATGCGGTGGTCACATTCTTAAAACAGAAGCTGCGCGGAAAAGAACTCGATGAAGAGATGAAACGGAAACTTTCCGCCGCACTCATGCGGCGCGGATTTACCTGGGCGGACATTCAGTCCGGTTTTTTAGCGATAGAGAGAGGAGACATGGACTGATGGCAGAAAAGGTCGGATTCATATCATTGGGCTGCGCCAAAAATCTGGTGGACAGCGAGCATATGCTGGCGGCACTCGATGATGCGGGATACGAGGTGACGGGTGAGATTGAAAACACCCTCGCCGTGGTCATCAACACGTGCGGATTTTTGGCTTCCGCCCGTGAGGAAGCGCTTGAGAATATAGCGGAAGTAGCGCTTTTGAAAGACGAGGGGAAGGTTGGAAACATCATTGTGACAGGCTGCCTCTCCGAGCGTGACCGCGAGTCACTCTTTGAACAGAATCCTGCCATTGACGCGCTGGTCGGCTGCGGCAGTTACCACAAAATCGTTGAGGTGTTGGAGCGAGTGAAAAACGGCGAGCGTGTGTGCGCGTTTGACGAACTCACCGCAGAGCCGCTGGAACAATCGCGGATTCTCACCACACCGCATTATTTCTCGTATTTGAAAATTGCGGAGGGGTGCAACAACCGCTGCTCCTACTGTGTGATTCCGTCGCTGCGCGGTCCGTATCGCTCCCGTGCGATGGAGGACATTGTGGCGGAGGCGGAGGGCCTTGCGGAGAGCGGAACGCGAGAACTCATCGTGATTGCGCAGGACACCAGCCGCTACGGTACCGACCGTTACGGCAAGCGGATGCTCCCCGAACTTCTAAAAGCGCTGTGCAAGATTGAGAAGCTCAAATGGATTCGTGTCCATTATCTCTATCCGGATGAGATTGATGACGAACTCATCGAGGTTATCGCGAGTGAAGAGAAGGTGGTCAAGTATCTCGATATTCCGATTCAGCATGTAAACGATCGGATTTTGACCGCGATGAATCGCCGCGGAGACCACAAGTATCTGGATGCGCTCTTTACCAAACTGCGCGAGCGGATTCCGGGCGTGGTGCTGCGCACCAGCCTGATTGCGGGACTTCCGGGTGAGACCGACGAGGAATTTGAGGAGTTATGCGATTTCCTCGCGCGTCATAAACTGGAACGTGTGGGTGTGTTCCCGTACTTCCCCGAGCCGGGAAGTGTTGCGGCGGAATTGCCCGACCAGGTGGAGGACGATGTGAAGGAGCACAGATGCGAACTCATCTCCAACCTGCAGGACCGCATCATGGATGCATTCAACCAAAGCAGAATCGGGAGCGAGGTCGAGGTTGTGGTGGAAGGCTACGACCGTTATGCGGAGGCGTTTTTCGGACGTACGTATTGCGACTCGCCCGAGATTGACGGAAAGGTATTCTTCACCGCGGAAGGAAAATGTGCGGTGGGTGAATTTGTCACCGTTCGGCTGCTGGAAGACTTGGACGGCGATTTAATCGGCGAGAGAATTTAAAAAGGAGAAGGAATACATGACAGTTGCAAGTATTGTTACGATTATTCGAATCCTGCTCATTCCTGTGGTGATGATTGCCGCAAAGAGCGGAACGGTTTCGGGCGACACCATCGCACTCATCATTTTCATTTTGGCGAGCATTACCGACGGACTCGACGGGTATATCGCGCGCCATTACAACCAAATCAGTACCTTGGGAATCTTCCTCGATCCCTTGGCGGATAAACTCTTGGTTACCGCGGCGATTTTGCTGTTCGTTCAGCGCGGCGTCATGTCCGACGTTGCGGCAATGATTATCATTGCGCGCGAGTTTATCGTGACCTCGCTTCGCATCGTTGCGATGGGCGAGGGAATCGTAGTCGCCGCGAAATTTGCGGGGAAGTTGAAAACCGTGATTCAAATCATTGTGATTTCCCTGCTCTTTACCCCGTTTAAGGACATTGTTTTAATCGCAAACATCACCCTCGGCAGAGTCGGTATCTGGGCGATGGTGCTTGCTACCGTGATTTCCGGCGCGGCATACTTTAAGAATACCGGAAAATTATTCGCTTCAAAGGAGAAGTAATATGAAACTGTTCAATTCCATGACAAGAAAAAAAGAAGTGTTTGTGCCGGTCACTCCGGGCGAGGTGAAAATCTACTCGTGCGGACCGACCGTCTATAACTTTTTCCATATCGGAAATGCGCGTCCGTTTATCGTGTTCGATGTTTTGCGCCGCTATTTTGAATACAGCGGTTATAAAGTAACCTTTGTTCAGAACTTCACCGATGTGGACGACAAGGTCATCAACAAGGCAAATGAGGAAGGCGTTCCGTTTGAGGTGATTGCGGACCGCTATATCAAGGAATATTTCACCGATGCAAAGGGACTCGGCATCCGCGAGGCAACCGTGCATCCCAAGGCAACCGAGAACATCGATGCGATTATCGAAATTGTGCAGACCTTGGTGGACAAGGGCTATGCTTATGCGGTGGACGGCGATGTTTACTACCGCGCACGCAAATTCGACGGCTACGGCAAGCTTTCCAAGCAGCCGCTTGAGGATTTGGAAGCGGGCGCACGTATCGGTGTGGACGAGCGCAAGGAAGACCCGATGGACTTTGCGCTTTGGAAAGCCGCAAAGCCGGGGGAACCCTCTTGGGATTCGCCGTGGGGCAAGGGCCGTCCGGGCTGGCACATTGAGTGCAGTGCGATGGCAAACCGCTATCTCGGTAAGACCATTGACATCCACAGCGGCGGTGTGGACCTGACCTTCCCGCACCACGAAAACGAAATTGCGCAGAGTGAGGCGGCAAACGGCTGCACCTTCGCAAATTACTGGATGCACAACGCATTCCTCAACATTGATAACCACAAGATGAGTAAATCCGCGGGCAACTTCTTCACCGTGCGTGATGCGGCGGCGGTTTACGGCTATGAGCCGATTCGCTTCTTCATGCTCTCCGCACATTACAGAAGCCCGATTAACTACTCCCGCGATTCCCTTGAGGATGCAACCGCGGCGCTCAGCCGTATGTACTCCGCAAAGGAGAGAATCCTCTTCCTGTGCGAAAACGGTGCGGACGGCGAGGCTTCCGAGAGTGAAAACAAAACCCTCGCAGGCTTGGATGCGCTGGAAGAAAAATTCCGCGCGGCAATGGACGATGACCTCAACACCGCAGATGCAATCGCGGTGCTCTTTGAGATGATTCGCGCCATCAACAAGGAGCTTGACGGCGCACCCACCCGTGCATTTGCAAAGGCGGCGGCAGATAAATTCTTCGCACTTTGCGATGTTTTGGGCCTTGTTCAGTCTTCGCAGGAGGATGACCTCTCGAAAGAAGTGGAAGAACTCATCGAAGCACGTCAGGCGGCGCGCAAGGAGAAAAACTTTGCGGAGGCTGACCGCATCCGTGATTTGCTTCGTGACAAGGGCATTATTTTGGAGGACACCCCGCAGGGTGTGAAATGGAAGAAGGCATAAGCCATGAAGGTAATGGTCATTGACGGCAATAGCATCGTCAATCGTGCGTTTTACGGCGTACGTCCGCTGACGACGCGGGACGGGCTGTACACCAATGCGGTGTACGGCTTTTTGTCCATTTATTTAAAACTCATGGAAGAGGAAAAACCCGACTCGGTCTGTGTCGCATTTGACTTGCGCGCACCCACCTTCCGCCATAAGCGGTATGAGGGATACAAAGCCCAGCGCAAGGGAATGCCCGAGGAGCTTGCCATGCAGATGGAGCCGCTCAAAGAACTGCTGGATGCGATGAATGTGTGCCGCATCGAGTGTGAAGGCTATGAGGCGGACGATATCATCGGGACGGTGAGCCGCATGTGTGCGGAAAACGGGGATACCTGCACCGTGGTCACGGGTGACCGCGACAGTTTCCAACTCATCGCAAACGAGGGGACAGAGGTCCTGCTCGTCTCTTCGCGCATGGGAAAAACCGAGACCGTACGTCATGACCGTGCCGCGATCGAAGAAAAATACGGTCTTTCGCCCGAGCAAATGCGCGACCTCAAGGGACTTCAGGGGGATCCGTCCGACAATATCCCGGGTGTCCGCGGAATCGGTGAGAAGACCGCAATCAGCCTTTTGAAGGAATTTGAGAATCTGGACAACCTCTACGAGAAACTGGAGGAGTCCGACCTGCGACAGAGTGTGAAGGAGAAACTGACCGCTGACCGCGAAATGGCGTTTTTGTCACGCGAGCTTGCAACCATTTGCCTGACCGCGCCGATTTCCTTTGACTGCGGCTGTGCAAAATGCCGCGCGTATGACAACGACGCGCTGTACCGTGTGCTTTCACGCTTGGAATTTCAAAAATATATTGCAAAATTCGGCCTCACCCCGCCGGTTGAAAGCGGAGAGAAACCCGTCCAAACCAAAGAATTTACCGAGTTTTCGGGAAGCGTTTCCGAACTTTTGGAGGCGGTTTGCGCCGCGGATTTGGTCGCGGTGTATCCGTCCGCCGAGTTTGAGGGGGTTGCGCTCGCGTGGGGAGATACCTATGCATCCTTCTGCATGAGCGAAGAAGGACGTTTTGCGGAGATTCTTGACACGGTATATTCCGACAAAGTCAAAAAAGTGTGCCACGATACCCGCGCGCTTATGGTAAAACTTTGCTCCGAGGGAATTGCATTCGGAAACTTCGTGTTTGACACCGCGCTTGCCGCATATCTGGTGGAGCCGAGTTTGGGAAAATATCCGCTCGATGCGGTGGTTTCGGAATACGCGCCCGAATTCCCTGTGGATGAGAGCGTGCTTCTCTCCGAGGATGCCTTTGCGCCGCTTGGGGATTTGTCTGCCGCAAAGCAGATGATGGGACTTTGCGCGCAGGCGATTCTGACCATGGAAGAACGATTAAAACCGCAGCTTTCGGGCCGCGGACTCGACAAGATTTATTATGAAATTGAACTTCCGCTTGCCGAAATGCTTGCGGAACTGCAGATGCTTGGGATTCGGGTGGACCGTGCGGCACTCCTCGGTTTGAGCGAGAGTTTGCACACACGCCTTGAAACCATTGCGCAAGAGATTTTCACCGCGGCAGGCGAGGAGTTTAACATTCTTTCCCCCAAGCAGTTGGGTGTGGTGCTGTTTGAAAAACTTGCGCTTCCGCCGGTCAAGAAGACCAAAAGCGGATATTCCACCGACATTGATGTGTTGGAAAAATTAAAGACACAGCATCCGATTATTCCGCTGCTCATCGAATACCGTCAGTGCAGTAAGCTCAAATCCACTTATGCGGACGGCTTGGTGAAGGAAATTTCGCAAAAAGACGGACGAATCCACGGCAGTTTCCATCAAATGACCACCGCAACCGGCCGCATCAGTTCGGTGGAGCCGAATTTACAGAATATCCCGGTGAGGACCGAGATGGGCGGGGAAGTGCGCAAGATGTTTGTTCCGCGCGAGGGCTGTGTGTTCATCGATGCGGACTATTCGCAAATCGAACTGCGCATTCTCGCGCATATTTCGGGAGACCCCGTGATGCAAAAGGCGTTCAACGAAGCACTCGACATCCATACCGCGACCGCATCGCAGATATTTGCGGTTTCGCCCGAAGACGTGACGAGTGAGATGCGCCGCGCCGCAAAAGCGGTGAATTTCGGCATTGTATACGGCATGAGCGAGCATTCGCTCGCTGAGGATTTGGGCGTTGGCTTTTACGAAGCGAAGCGCTATATGGAAAGTTATTTTGCGCGGTATTCGGGTGTGCGCGCGTATATGCAGAGCATTGTGGTACAGGCAAAGCAGGACGGTTACGTCACCACCCTGATGGGGCGCCGCCGCAACATCCCCGAACTTCACGCGAAGAATTACAACCTGCGCGCGTTTGGTGAGCGTGTTGCGCTCAATGCCCCCATTCAAGGCACCGCGGCGGATATTATGAAACTGGCGATGCTGAATGTCAGACGGGCGCTTACCGATGAGGGGCTTTCCGCACGCGTGATTTTGCAGGTGCACGACGAACTGTTGGTGGAGACACCGAAGGAGGAAGCCGCGCGCGTAAAGGAACTTGTCAAGCGCGAGATGGAATCCGCGTACCGTTTGGATGTGCCGCTCACGGTAGATGCCAATGTGGGAGAGACCTGGTATGATGCAAAATCTTAACATCCGCCGTATGGAGGCGGGCGACATTCCCGATGTTGCACGCTTGGAGCGGGAGAATTTCTCCAATCCGTGGTCGTGCGCCATGCTGGAAGAAGAACTGAATCTGGAATGCTCGACCTATTTTATCGCGGAGTATGAAGGCGAAGTCATCGGATACGGAGGACTTCAGAATATTTTGGGTGAGGGGTATATCACCAACATCGCGGTGAGCGGAGAATACCGCCGCCGTGGGGTGGCATCTGCGATTCTCTCGCGGATGCTGGAAGAACCCTTGGAGTTTTTGAGCTTGGAGGTGCGAGCGGGAAACCTGCCCGCAATCGCACTGTATGAGCGGTTTGGATTTACACGGTGCGGACTTCGGCGTGGGTATTACACCAACCCGACCGAGGACGCGCTGATTATGACAGTCACACGAGGTGAGAGGAAATGACAACCATTCTGGCAATTGAAAGTTCATGCGATGAGACCGCGGTCGCCATCAGCCGCGACGGACGGGAGATTCTGTCCTCGGTGGTACTCTCGCAGGCGGATATGCACGCGCTTTACGGCGGTGTTGTCCCCGAAATTGCCTCGCGCAAGCATATTGAGAGTATTACAGAACTCACCCGTGCCGCACTCCGCGAGGCGAATCTCACCGCGAAGGATTTGGACGCGGTCGCGGTGACGTATGCACCGGGACTCATCGGTGCGCTCTTGGTGGGGGTCGGCTTTGCGAAGGGCTATGCCTATGCAAACGGACTTCCGCTCATTCCCGTGCATCACATCCGTGGGCATATCGCGGCAAATTATATCGCGTTTTCCGAACTCAAGCCGCCGTTTGTGTGCCTTGTGGCATCGGGCGGACACACCTTGTTTGTGGATGTGAAGGATTACACACACTTTGAAATTTTGGGCAGCACCCGTGACGATGCGGCGGGCGAGGCGTTTGACAAATGCGCCCGTGTGCTGGGTCTTCCGTACCCGGGCGGCGCGGAGATGGACCGCCTTGCAAAAGACGGTGATGCTACCCGTTACAAACTCCCGCGCGCCAATATCCGCGGTGAGGAGTTGGATTTGTCGTTTTCGGGACTTAAGACCGCGGTTATCAATCTGGTACACAATGCCGAGCAAAAGGGTGAGGAGGTAAACAAAGCCGACCTTGCCGCATGCTTTACCGATGCGGTGTGCGATGCGATTGTTCCGCGCGCCATGGAAGCGTGCCGCCGTGCAGGGCGCAAGACCTTTGTGATTGCAGGCGGTGTTGCGGCAAATTCGCATCTTCGTGCGCGGCTGACCAAAGCCGCGGAACGAGAAGGACTTACCACGTATTTCCCGCCGCTTTCTCTGTGCGGCGACAATGCGGCAATGATCGCGTGTCAGGCATATTTTGAGTATGAAGCGGGGGTGCGCGCAGGGCTGGATCTCAACGCGTATGCCACCATGGCGGTGGATGAGGAGCCGAAAGTATGACATTGCAGAATTTGATTGACGGGGCGCAAAAAATTGTGCTCTTTGGCGGCGCGGGACTCTCAACCGAATCCGGAATTCCCGACTACCGCAGTGTGGACGGGCTGTATCACCAAAAATTTGCGGATCCGCCCGAACGGATTTTGAGCCACACGTATTTTATGGAAAAACCGCGCGATTTTTACGCGTTTTATAAAGAAAAAATGGTGCATTTGGAGGCAAAACCCAATCCTGCGCATTTCAAACTCGCGGAGCTGGAGCGCGCGGGAAAGTCGGTCGAAATCGTGACCCAAAACGTGGACGGACTCCACCAAGCGGCAGGAAGCAGCACGGTTTGGGAACTTCACGGGTCGCTTCATCGCAACTACTGTATGAAGTGCAAGAAGACATACTCCGCGGAGTTTGTTATGGCAGCCGAGGGTGTGCCGATGTGCGAATGCGGCGGAATTGTCCGCCCTGCGGTGGTGCTGTATGAAGAGGGTCTCACGGATGCTGTGATTGAAGGCGCCATCCGTGCGATTGAAGCCGCGGATTTGCTCATCATTGCAGGAACCTCGCTTGCGGTGTATCCTGCGGCGGGACTCATTCGCTACCGCAGAAAGGACAGTAAACTTGTGCTCATCAACCGTGAGCCGACCGCGGCGGATTCCGACGCGGATTTGGTGATTCGCGGAAATGTGGGCGAAGTGTTATCGGAGGTCAAGGTATGAAACAAAAAGCGTATCAACGTCCGTTGCGTGAGTTGATTAGGAGATTTTTACCCTATTT
>JAZQIE010000030.1:0-3381 GCA_045540975.1 Eubacteriales bacterium | reverse complement strand
AGCAAGCAAAAAATTCGAGGGAATCCTTGACGGATTTTGAGGATTTTTTGTGATGCTATGGACTCGAAATCCCGTCATAAGACGAATGATCCCTATGCGAAGCCGCCCAACCCTCTTTTTTAGTGAAATTGCTTCGCGGCTAAATTGCGGAGCAGATAAGCGCGGAGAATTTCTGTTTACCATTTTTGAAAAAATATTGAAAATGGTAAGGAGAAAGTGGTATAATACTTTTCGAGAGGTGACGTGACATGAAGCTGATTACTCGAAATCATTATTTGGAAAAACTAATCAACGTAATCGGAACTCCGGATATCAAGGTTATCACAGGGGTTCGACGCAGCGGCAAATCTAAGTTGCTTGAAGCGTTTCGGGACTATATCGAACAGAACGTATCCGAATGCAACATCATCGAGATTAATTTTAACTTGCCGGAGTTTGACCATTTGCTTGCATACAGACCGTTGTACGACTATATCAATTCTCGGTATACGGCAGGCAAAGAGAACTTTGTTTTGATTGACGAAGTTCAGATGTGTACCGACTTTGAGAAAGCAATCAACGGTTTACACGCATCCGAAAAGTTTGATATTTATATCACCGGGTCAAATGCGTTCCTTTTGAGTTCCGATCTTGCTACCCTATTTACCGGAAGAACATTTGAAATCAAGGTATTCCCATTTTCATTCGGCGAATATATGCAGTATTTTGACTATAGCGATAAGCATGCCGCCATGGATCGGTATTTGCTTGAGGGAGGTATGGCCGGATCCTATCTCTATAAGGACGGGGAAGCCAAGTATGATTATATTGCCGACGTTTTCAATACGTTGATTGTTCGTGATATTCGCAAGAAATATAAAATCCGCAATATGCAGCTTATGGACAGACTTGTTGATTTCCTCATGGACAATATCTCCAATCTGACCTCGGCACGAAATATCACAAACACGTTCAGCAGCCTCGCGGAAAAGGTCAACCACGTTACCATCAGCTCGTATATTCAGTATTTGTGCAATGCCTTTGCCTTTTATAAAGTTCGCAGATACGATATTAAAGGAAAAAAGTACCTTTCCAGCAACGACAAGTATTATCTGAGTGACCATACCTTCCGTTATGCCAAGCTCGGCACGAAGAATATGGACTATGGCAGAATTCTCGAAAATGTAGTTGCAATAGAGTTGCTCCGCAGAGGATATGAGGTCTATGTCGGTGTGCTTTACAAGAAAGAAATCGACTTTGTTGCCGTCAAGCGCAGCGAAAAGATTTATATACAGGTATCCGATCATATCGGCGATGAAAAGACCTTCGAACGCGAGGTTTCGCCTCTGCTCCAAATCAAGGATGCCTATCCCAAAATGGTAATTGCACGTACGCGGCACGATGAGTATCAGTATGAGGGTATAAGGATTGTAGATATAGCGGATTGGCTGCTCTCTTGATTTCCGAGATGCCGCATTTTGCTCGCAAAGTGGATTTATTTCCACCTCGGGGGTCGAAATTGACGCAAAAAGGGTCGAATTTGACTCACTTTTGTTTTCAGCGGCGGAATTGTGGTAGAATCAAATCAAAGGAGTGTGATTGTATGACAAAGCGTTTGATTTGTATTCTGCTTGCGGTTGTGATGACGGTGGGCTTGGGCTTTGCGGCGGAGAATCCGACCGCCGCGGTTTCCACGGTAAACGGGGCGCAGATGCGCACCGCGGGTGTGATGGGTCTGCGCTTTATCTCCACGATTGAAAAAGGCGGAGATTTTGACCGCGTGGTCGAGTTTGGCACGGTTTTGGTGCCGTCCGAGACCGTGGTGGACATCGAAATCGGCGGGAAGGTCGGTACCTATTCGGTGGTCAAGGTCCCTGCGGTGTATCACTACGCGGAGGACGAGGCTTCGATTACCTTCACCGCGGTGATTACCAATATAAAAGAAGAACACTACAAGAGAAATTACCTTGCGCGCGCATACGCGGTCTTCGACAATGGCTCGGTGGTGTACAGCGACACGGTGGCAATGCGCAGTTTGTATACGATTGCGACACGTGTGCTAAATGATACGGGCGCGGACGAGACTACCCGTCAGGTGGCGCAGAGGATTGTGGACAGCGCGACACCCCAAAGCTTTTGGGTCACCTATGAGGACGGCGGCGCACTCGGTGAGCGCATCATGACCGAGAGTACGGTCAAGGTGGTGTCCGACCGCAGTCTGTCGAATCTCTACTTCCGTTGGGAGTGCGACGGCGAGGCGGTGGGTGTGAGTGAACGCCAATACCTCGGTGCGCCGGGCGACTGGCAGGTGCTGGTATTTGAAAGTTACGACGCCGCGCAAAGCGGGGCGGCAGAGTCCGCGATTGCAAGCGTGGGCTTTACCGTGGAACTGCTTCCCCTGTATGAATTGCAGGTGGACGGGGTACCCGTTGGAAATACCGTGCAATACGGGTCGACCGTCCGGTTTTTCGGAAATGACGTGGATGTCAATCTGATTTGGGTGGCAGACAATGTGGTGAAGGGGATTCACCCGCTCCGCTGCACGGTGGAGACCGCGGGGAATTGGGCGGTTTACATCTTTGAAGACACCGAGGCGTGGACACGCTATGATTTTGCCGCCGCGGATGAGGTGCTCACCTTTACCGTGGATGCGCCCGCGTATTCTTTGCGCGGCGAGGCGGTGCAGGGAAATATTGTGTCCGTGGTTTGCTCCGCGGAGATTCCGTTTTATTGCAGCTGGTACTACGGCGGCGAAAAGATGTATGACATAACCGACGCGTATTTGACCAATCCCGGGGAATGGACCGTGTATGTCTTCACAACCGAGGAGGACCAAATGAGCGGCGACCTGACCCGTGCGGTCGAGGAAATCACGTTTTATGCGGACGAGGCGGAGATTCTGCCGCCCGAAGAGGTCACCTTCTCGCTCGTGCGGTTAAACGGAAGCGCGCTTCCGAACACGGTGACCGTCGGAACAAGCGCAAAAGTCATCTGCAGCGATGAGGGTTTTCCCTTCTACTGCGGCTGGTATGAAAACGGACGGCTCAGCCACACCAACAAGGGCGGCGGACTGCACACCGCGGGGGAATGGACCGTGTATGTCTTCGCAACCGAGGGCGACCAAATGAACGAAAACTTTGATGCGGCAATCGCAAGTTTTACAATTACGGTACGGTAAAAAAAGAGGGGGAAGGGTGGCTTCGCATAGGGAGAAATCGGTTTTGAATCGCCCTTTTCCGAAAATACTGCATCAAAAAACTCGGTCATACGCCAGTATGACCGAGTTTTTGTTCTTTGTCTTTTACGAAAAATGTCTGCCTCAAAACTGCTCCGCATCTTATGGCGAGGATTTCGTGATTCAGAGCAAGCAAAAAATTCGAGGGAATCCTTGACGGATTTTGA
>JAZQIE010000029.1:0-5039 GCA_045540975.1 Eubacteriales bacterium | reverse complement strand
CTTCCTCGGTTCGGACTGGGATCCTGCAAGCGGAGACGACACAAGCCGTATCTACCGCCTGGAACTTGCAAGCGGCAAGGTGGATATCCTCGGAACATTGCGTGATACTCCGAAATACCAAATTGCGATCACCGAGGATGGCGGCGCAGTGGCTCTCAGCGTGTACGGAAACTTCGTCCGCTTTGATGCGGATGGAAACAAGACCGTAAATGTGATGCTGGATTCCGATTCGGTCATCTTGTGCGACTGTATGTTGCGTGCGGATGAAAAAACCATTCTCGGCACTCCGTTTATCACCCAATGTTTTTGGACGATCGATACCGACACGGGAGTCGGGCGGGACTGTGGCCGTGCGACTGCAGGTGTGGGCGAAGTCATGCGGACATGGCGCCTTCATGGCAAGGTTTACATGGCAAGCTACACCGAGGGGCAAATCACCGAGTTTGACCCGAAGAAGGGCGGGAAATTCCCCGAAAACCCGAGACTTGTGGCAGAGCCTGCTCACTCCATGCGACCCATGGGTGCGGCGCAGAGTGAAACCACGATTTACTGCGCGGCGACCCATCACTACGGGGAGCACGGGTTTGAACTGACCTCGTACAACACGGTGACGGGCGAGGCGAAGTACAACGATGACCCGATTCCGAATCAGCAGATTGTGAGCTTATATTATAATCAGAAGCATCATCTCCTTGTCGGCACGAGCGACTCGCACGCAGATTGCGACCGTGCGCCCAAAATCGAGGATCATGCGGTACTTGCGCTTTTTGATGCGGATACGCTGGCCGTGGTCGAGGTGCTTGACGGGGCGCAGGGGGATGACTGCATGCTGCTTTTGGGAGCAAAGGATGCGGACTCCTATTATGTCGCCGTTGTCCCGAACTGTTGGGGTGGACCCATTACCAAACTCGGCATCTTTGATTTGCGTACACGGAAGTTGGAGCTGAAAGCGGTTGACAACATCCCGAATTACGAGTATATTAAGTACACGGGAGTGTACGACACCTTTACGGTACAAGACGGGGAACGCATCTATCTCTCGTGCGGTGGGTTTGACGACCGCACAAATCTCGTGATGGAAGTGCCGGGATTGGTGCGATACTGGTGCTCGGATGGTGAAGTATTCGCTGTGACAGAAAAAGAAATTTTTACCCAAAAATTTTATAAAAAATCAGAAAAAAGCCCTTGACAAGAGGGCTTTTTTATTGTATTCTATAACAGTGCCTGTATGGGCGCAGTATGCGATGAAGCGGGAGATTGCTGCATTTCGCAGGTAACTTCCGTGGAGTATGTCCGACAATCGGGCGGCTGGGATGACTGTTTAGAATCTACGAAACACATGTGTTTCCAATGGATTGCAGACATGAGCCGGATCAGTTTGAACCCCTAATCTGAGTCCGGTTTTCTAAATGCCGTGCCACGACACACGCGGCGCGGTTGTGCACAGAAATCCCGCCGTACGCAGACAAAACTACGTACGTTTTAAGGAGGAACACCAAAATGGCTAATGAAAAAATTCGTATTCGCTTGAAGGCTTATGACCATCAGCTCATCGATCAGGCTGCAGAGCGCATCGTTGAAACCGCTAAGCGCGCAGGCGCTAAGGTTTCCGGTCCGATTCCGCTTCCGACTTCGAAGGAAATTATCACCATCCTGCGCGCTGTCCATAAATATAAAGACAGCCGTGAGCAGTTTGAGCGTCGCACTCACAAGCGTCTCATCGATATCCAGAGCCCGTCCGCAGATACCGTTAAGTCCCTCATGGCACTTGACCTGCCGGCAGGTGTGGAAATCGAAATCAAACTTTAATTCAGCAAGATACCGCAGCTCCTTCGCTTGTGCCAATAGGGGTGGCCAAGGCGGTCGAGGGGCGGGTCATGTTGGCCGAAAGGTCAACCAATAACCTAAAGGAGGAACATACATGCAAAAGGCGATCATTGGTAAGAAAGTCGGTATGACACAGATTTTCGATGCCGAAGGCCGCGTCATCCCGGTTACCGTTATCGAAGCGGGTCCGTGCTCGGTTGTTCAGAAGAAGACCGTTGAGCGCGACGGGTATGAGGCTGTCCAGCTTGGCTTTGCAGACAAAGCTGAGAAGAATGTCAACAAACCCCAGGAAGGCCACTTCAAGAAGGCAGGCGTTTCCGCTAAGCGTGTTCTCAAGGAGTTCAAGCTTGACGGCGCTGCTGACATGAACGTTGGCGACGAAATCAAGGCAGACGTTTTCGCAGAAGGCGACCGTATTGATGTCACCGGCATCAGTAAAGGTAAAGGCACCGCCGGCGTTATCAAGCGCTGGGGTCAGGGTATGCAGTGTCACACCCACGGTGTCGGCCCGGTTCACCGTCATCCGGGTTCCATGGGCGCAGCGACCGATCCTTCCCGCGTTATGCCGGGTAAGAAGCTCGCAGGCCGTATGGGTGCTGAACAGGTCACCGTTATGAACCTGGACGTCGTTAAGGTTGATGCTGAGCACAACCTCATCGCTGTTCGCGGTGCGATCCCGGGTCCCAAGGGCGGTTATGTGTATCTGCGCAATTCCGTGAAGAACGCATAAGCCCGTAAAGAAAGCGAAAGGAGATAAAAAGCTATGCCTAAGGCAACAGTTTATGATATGACCGGCAAAGCGGTCGGCGAGATTGAACTGCTCGACAGCATTTTCGGGATTGAACCGAATGCGGTTGCTATGCATGAATCCGTCAAAAATCACCTGGCTAACTGCAGACAGGGCACTCAGAGCACTTTGACTCGCTCCGAGGTTTCCGGCGGCGGCATCAAGCCGTTGCGTCAAAAAGGTACAGGCCGTGCTCGTCAGGGCTCCATCCGCGCTCCGCAGTGGACCCACGGCGGTATCGCACTCGGCCCGAAGCCCAGATCTTATTCCTACCGTTTGAATAAGAAGTATCGCCGCCTCGCGCTCAAGAGTGCACTCTCCGCGAAGGCAGCGGCAAACCAGATCATCGTTATCGATAATCTGAATCTTGATTCCATCAAGACCAAAGATTTTGCGGCGTTCCTGTCCGCAATCAACGTATCCGAAAAGGCCCTCGTCGTGACTCCGGAAGTTCGCGAGAACGTGGTCAAGAGCGCACGCAACCTGCCGGGCGTTACCACCACCACCGCTACCATCCTGAGCGTTTACGACATCCTCAACCACTCCATGTTCGTTGTGGATCAGGCTGCAATCGCTAAGATTCAGGAGGTGTTTGCATAATGAAATCGGCTTACGATGTTATCAAGCGCCCGGTCATTACCGAGCAGTCCATGGAAAACGTTGCAAACAAGATTTACGTTTTCGAAGTTGCAAAGGACGCAAACAAGGTTGAAATCCGCAAGGCGATCGAAGAAATCTTCGGTGTTAAGGTCCTCAAGGTCAACACTATGAACGTTCTTGGCAAAGAGAAGAGAATGGGCGTACACAGCGGCTACCGTGCAAACTGGAAGAAGGCTGTCGTTCGTCTGAGCGAAGATTCTAAGACCATCGAACTCTTCGAGGGTATGGTTTAAAGGAGGAACTAGGGTACTATGGCTATTAAGAGCTACAAACCGACAACGCCTTCCAGACGCCATATGACAGTCACGGACTTCTCCGTCCTGTCCAAGGTTAAGCCTGAGAAGAGCTTGCTCGAGAATTTGAACAAGAGCGCAGGCCGCAACAGCTACGGTCGCATCACCATTCGTCACCGTGGCGGCGGAAACAAGCGCAAATACAGAATCATCGACTTTAAGCGTGACAAGATGAACATCCCGGCAGCGGTCAAGACTCTTGAGTATGACCCGAACCGCGGCGCATTCATCGCGCTGGTCGAGTATCAGGATGGCGAGAAGCGTTACATCATCGCTCCGCACGGCCTCAAGGTCGGCGATACCGTCATCTCCGGTACTGATGTTGATATCAAGGCGGGCAACGCTCTGCCGATCAGCAGCATCCCGGTCGGTACCGTTATCCACAACATCGAGCTCAACCCGGGTCGCGGCGCACAGTTCGTCCGTGGCGCAGGTAACGCAGCTCAGCTGATGGCAAAAGAAGACGGCATGGCGCTCGTTCGTCTCCCGTCCGGCGAACTTCGTAAGTTCCGCCTTGGCTGTATGGCAACCATCGGCCAAGTCTCCAACCTGGATCATGAAAATGTTCAGGTCGGTAAGGCAGGTCGTAAGCGTCATCTTGGCATTCGCCCGACCGTCCGCGGTTCTGTTATGAACCCGTGCGATCACCCGCACGGCGGTGGTGAAGGCAAGAGCCCGATCGGTCGTCCGGGTCCGGTTACCCCGTGGGGCAAGCCGACTCTCGGTTACAAGACTCGTAAGAAGAAGAACTTGTCTGACAAGTTCATCGTAAGACGCCGCAACGGCAAGTAAGCAGAAGGAGGCTAAATCATAATGAGTAGAAGTGTGAAAAAAGGCCCCTTTGTAGCTCCTGAGCTGATGAAGCGGGTTATCGCCATGAACGAAAAGGGCGAAAAGAACGTGCTCAAGACCTGGTCGAGAGCATCCACAATCTTCCCGGAATTTGTCGGTCACACCTTTGCTGTCCATGATGGCAGAAAGCATGTGCCGGTATACGTTACCGAGGATATGGTAGGTCACAAGCTCGGCGAATTTGCGCCGACCAGAACATTCAGAGGTCACTCCGGAAGCAAGACCTCCAACACCAAGTAAGGAGGGTGCAAGAAATGGTAGCAAAAGCAGAACTGCGGTATGCACGCATTTCTCCGCGTAAGGTTGGCATCGTGCTCGACCTGATTCGCGGTAAGGACATTGCGACTGCGACCGGTATTTTGGCACACACTCCCAAAGCCGCATCCGAACTCGTGTTGAAGCTGCTCAAGAGTGCGGTTTCCAATGCGGAAGCAAACCACAACATGGATGTTTCGAAGCTCTATGTTTCCGAGACCTATGCTTGCGGCGGCCCGATCCTTAAGAGAATCATGCCGCGTGCACAGGGCAGAGCGTTCCGAATCAACAAGAGAACTTCGCACATCACTTTGGTTGTTGCGGAAAAGCAGTAGGAGGTAGACTATGGGTCAGAAAGTGAATCC
>JAZQIE010000028.1:0-2657 GCA_045540975.1 Eubacteriales bacterium | reverse complement strand
CACCGCGCTTACCGTTGGCAGTGGCGGTATTCTCAACACCATGGCAAGCACGGTCAACCGCGACGGTCACGGTACCGAAAACTCCATCATGTACAACGGCGGCTGGATCAGTGAGTATGCAACAATTGCGGACATACTCGGAAACTATAAATCCTACCCCGCGGTGAATCTGTATCAGCATCCGAAGTTTGTGAAGATGTTGAAGATGAATCTTCCGCTTACCATGGCAAGACGTGCCACCCTCAACATCGGCGATTGCTACGGCTTGGGTGATACCCAACTTGCTTTGCAGGGTGTGAACTTGGCACGCGCACTGATGGCAGGCTGCGAGGATCCGGAAATCGCACAGAATCTGTACTTTGTAAACGGAAATTCCTACGACGGACCCGCCAACCGCGATATCTTCTTGGATACCGATGCGGTTGCGGCAAAACTCAAGGAAATGATTGAGAAATACGGGGAATACGACTTCGACAAGTCCACCCAGATGACCGGCTTCGGTGTTGGTGTCCTGCGCGGCGGTACCTTCCGTGAGGACAACCGCAAAAACATCAACACCCAGCGCGCGGTCGCGATGTGGTACGGCGAAACCAACGGCCACGGTCATTCCAATGCATTGGACCTCTCGATGTATGCATACGGTCTCAACGTCATGCCTGCATTCGGCTATCCCACCAACACCTCGGGTATCGGTGCGATTCAGAACTGGGAACGTGCGACCATCAGCCATAACACCGTTCAGGTCAACGGGGTGCAGCAGGACCGCTCTTGGAACCAAACCAACGGCGATCCGCTCCACTTTGACGATTCGGGCCGTGTCAAACTCATCGATGCGCGCAAAGAAGACGCATATCCGCTGGATGGCGTTTCCGAATACCGCAGAACCGCAATTATGGTGGAAGTGGACGATGAATCCGCGTACACGGTCGACCTCTTCCGTGTCATCGGCGGCAATGAGCATCTCTACAGCTTCCATTCCCAGTCGAACACGGTGACCGATTACACAGGCCTCAGCCCGGTTTACCAGAAGATGGGTACCTATGCAGGCCCGAATGTCCCGTACGGCCCGGGAAACCTCGCAAGCGGTTATGACAGCTTCTATGATGTCTATCGCACCGTCCGTCCGGAAAACAAATACTCACTCACCTTCAAGGTGGAAGACTTCCGCGGTGTCCTCTCCGAGGGTCGCGACTTGTATTTGAAGGTGACTCAGGTCAATGACTTTATACTCGACGATGTTTCGTTTGCAAGTGCGGTACCTCCGAATACCCACGACAATACCCGTGAAATCAAGTACCTGCTTGCGCGCAGAAACGGTAAGGATCTTGACAGCCTCTTCACTACGGTCATTGAGCCGTATGACAAGACACCGCTGATTGACGATGTCAGCGCGGTCACCGTCACCGATGCGGAAGGCAATGAGGTAAAGAAGGACGTCCGCGCACTCAAGGTCACCTTGAAAAACGGCAGAGTGGACTACATCGTCTATGCAACCGACAACACCGTGCGCTACCGCATCGACGATAAGTTCGATTTCATCGGCTTTGTCGGCGTGGTCTCCTACCGTGACGATGCCGCAATCTACCGTTATCTGCACGACGGCACCATGCTGGGCGGCATGTACGGTCAGGCGGCGGTCACAGGAAACGTCTTGGAATTGCCGGTCGGCTTCCGGTTCAACAACTGGATTCGGGTTTCTGTCGACCGAAACGTGGATGTTTCCTCTCTTGCGGGAAAGACCATTTACATCGATAACTACACCGGAACAAACCTTGACAACGGCGCATACGCAATCAAGGGCGCGGTCAAAAATTCGGACGGCACCGTCACCTTGGACATCGGTGACATCACAACCGTCAAGAGCCAGAGCGGTAGCAGTTACACCTATAACACTCCAATCGGACGCGGTTATGTCATCCCGCTCACAACAATTGACGATGACAGCCCGATTGTCGAGCCGATTGAAAACCAGGTCGCCATGGTCGGCGATACTTTAAGTGTTCCGATTGTTGCAACCAGCCCGAGCGGAAAAGAACTCACCTACAGCCTCGCGAAAAACATCAACGGTGCAAGTATGCAGGGCAATGTCTTCTGCTTCACACCGCAGGCAAGCCAGAAGATGGTCGCGGTCTCGATTGATGTCTCCGACGGAGTGCACACCACCACCGTGGTCTTCGGTGTCGAAGTCTTCGGCGGCAGCGCACCGGGCGGTGCAGGCGGCGGAAACGGCGGAAACGATGAGCCGACCGAAGAAATCACCTATGAAGACCTTGGAAACAACATCTTCAAGGATTCTGACGGCAACCTCATTGATGCAGGTCCGGATAAGACCCCGGGAACCGCAGACGATAAGCCGTATGAAGAAATCGTCACCCCGACCGAAAAGTTCGTCGATTTGGGTAACCACGCTTGGGCGAAGGATGCAATCTACCGTCTGGTAGATGCAGGTGTCATCAAGGGCGTTGCGGAAGATAAGTTCGCACCGGCAGCACAGATTACTCGCGCTGACTTTGCAATCCTCCTCGTTCGTGCATGGAATCTCACTGCGGAGGAAAAAGGCGAATTTGCAGACGTTGCAGATAGCGACTACTTTGCAAACGAAGTTGGCATTGCATCCGCACTCGGCATTGTAAAGAAGTCGGATCGTAGCCATGTCG
>JAZQIE010000027.1:0-6654 GCA_045540975.1 Eubacteriales bacterium | reverse complement strand
GACATCCGTCCGAAGTTGTCAAAGTTGGAGACCAAGTTACCGTGTGGGTTTTGGAGGTTGACGTTGCAAAAAAGCGTATCGCGCTGACTATGGTCAAGAAATAACTCAATTTACTGAACTAATTGCGCCTGTTTTAGAGAATTCGTCAATCTTTTTCAAAAAAATCATTTTTTCTTTTTGAACAATTTCACGTTTTTTTACGTTTGATATTTAAAAATTCAGTATTAATTTGCACCATAACTGCGTTATTTTTCCGCAAATCCAATTTCCCATAATTTGCACAGATGATTCACTTTTTCTATGATAATCTATAAGTAACTGGAAATCTGTGTATTTTGCACACATGAAACAAAATTTGTAAGATTGAATTGGAGGTAAATGATATGTCTCAGTTAGCATTACTCGGCGGCCCGAAGGCTGTTACCAAGTCTGTTGTCGGTGAAAACGGCATCGTCAGCTTTAAGCCGTTTGTTTCCGCAAAGGCACGCGCAAAAATCAACGAACTTCTGGATACCGACGGTATCTCCGAAGCTCCTATCGTAACCGAATTTGAAGCTCGCTTCAAAGCATATGTCGGTGCACGTTATTCCCTCTGCCAGTGCAGTGGTACCGCTTCCATCCTTTCCGGTCTGTTTGCTTTGGGTGTCGGCCGTGGTGATGAAGTTATCATTCCGTCCTTCACTTTCTTTGCAAGTTCTACTCCGGTTCTGACCTTGGGTGCTACCCCGGTTTTCGCTGATGTCGATCCGGACACCCATTGCCTCGATGCAAAGGATATTGAAAAGAAGATCACTCCGAAGACCAAGGCAATTGTTGTTGTTCATGTTTGGGGTAACCCGGCTGACATGGATGCCATCATGGCTCTTGCCAAAAAGCACAATATCAAGGTTCTGGAAGATTGCTCTCATGCACACGGTGCTGAGTACAAGGGCAAGAAGGTCGGCACCATCGGTGATGTCGGTTGCTTCTCCCTCCAGGCTTCCAAGCTCCTCTATGGCGGCGAATCCGGTATCATGGTCACCAACGATCAGGAAGTTTATCTCCGTGCTGCTTCCTTCGGTTCTTACGAACGTCTCTGGCCGAGCTATCTCGAAAAGCAGGATATCCCGCTTGAGAACAACTATGCAAAATATGTTGAAACCGCACTCGGTATGAAGCTTCGTGTTCAGCCGATGTGTATCGCAATCGCAAACGACGAGCTCGACCGTTTGGATGAGCGTAACGCTGTACGCGACAGCAACGGTGAATACTTCGATAGCCTCATCAGCGACATCAAGTGTGTTGCTCCGCTCAAGGTCAACGAAGGTGCAAAGCGTGTTTACGGCTACCACTATGTCCGTTACGACCATGAACTCAACCATGAAATCCGCCGCGAGACCTTCTTGAAGGCTCTCTCCGCTGAAGGCGTCATCCTCGGCACCTGCGGTTACGGTAACCTGCACCGTGAGCCGTCCTTCACTCAGCTTGATGGCAACTGGCCGTTCTGCTATCCGAACGGTCCGGAAAAGGCAGCTCCGTCTCTCCCTGTTTCCGAATATCTGCGTGAGGCTGCATTCATGGCTGCTCCGCGTTTCGAAGACCCGAACGGCAAGGAAGCAATCGAACAGTTTGCAGAAGCATATCACAAAGTTGTTGCTGCAACCGATGAACTCATCAAGTACGAAAAGGATCATCCGGAAGAACTCGCAGCAATGAAGCCGAAGAGCGGCCGCAGCATCAATATCGTTAAGTAATGACAAAGCGCTCATGTGGTTTGCCCGTGAGCGCTTTTCGACATCATAAATATAGGAGGATACTTATATGGCAAATCTCGCAATTCTTGGTGGTAATAAAACCGTAACCAAGTCCGTCGTCGGTGAAAACGGTCTTATTGGCTTTATCCCGAACGTGAATGATAAGGCAATGGCTGTCATTCAGGATCTTCTGAAAAAAGGACAGCTTTCCGTTTCTCCGATTGTTCCGGAGTTCGAAGAAAAGTTCAAAGATTATATCGGTGCAAAGTTTGCACTTTGTCAGTGCAGCGGTACCATGTCCATCCAGGCAGGTCTCTTTGCTATGGGTATCGGTCGTGGTGACGAAGTTATCGTTCCGTCCTTCACCTTCTTTGCATCCGCTACCCCGATTTTGACTCTCGGCGGTATTCCGGTCTTTGCTGATGTTGATAAAGACACGCACTGCATTACCGCAGAAGAAATCGAAAAGTGCATCACCCCGAAAACCAAGGCAATTGTCATTGTTCATGTTTGGGGTAACCCGTGTGATATGGACGCTATCATGGCTGTTGCTAAAAAGCACAACCTCAAAGTTTTGGAAGATTGTTCTCATGCACACGGTGCTGAATGGAACGGCAAGAAAGTCGGCTCCTTCGGTGATGTCGGTGTTTTCAGCTTCCAGGGCGAAAAGCTCATGGCAGGCGGCGAAGGCGGTATCTTAGTCACCAGTGACGAAGAAATCATCTTCCGCGCCGCAGCGCTCGGCTCTTACGAACGCCTCGGCGGCCAGACCTTCCTCACCTCCGAAGAGTTGGAAGCAAAGAACGGTCTCCCGAATCTCCACTCCGCATACAGAGGTACCGCACTCGGCATGAAGCTCCGTCCGTATCCCGTCTCCATTGCAATCGCCGCAAGCGAGCTTGAGCGTTTAGACGAGCGCAATGCGGTCCGTAATGCCAATGCGGAATATCTTAACAAGTGCTTGAGCGACATTGACTGCATCGTTCCGCTTAAGACTTTGGATCCGGCAAAACGTGTTTACAGTTATCACTATATGCGTTACGATGCTGACCTGAACAACGGCATCATGCGTCAGACCTTCCTCAAGGCAATGGCTGCTGAAGGTGTTGCAATCGGCTCTTGCGGTTACGGTGCACTTCATTATGCTCCGGCATTCACTCAGCTCGACGGCAATTGGCCGATGTGCTATCCGAATGCACCGGAGAAAGATGCTCCGTCTCTCCCGATTACCGAAATGCTCCGCCAGTCCGCATTTATGGCGGGTCCGCGTTTTGAAGACCCGAACAGCAAGGAAGTCATCGAGCAGTATGCGGAAGCATACCACAAGGTGCTCAGTTCGATGGATGAACTGGTCCAGTATCAGAAAGACAACTATGACGAACTCGCTGCCGCACAGGCACAGACCGGCCGTAGCCGTAACATGCTTTAATCCGAAATACGCCTGCATCTTCGCGGTGTGGGCGTATTTTTTCAGTCGCAAAACAAATTTTACAGAATCCGTCAATTATTATGAGAAGTTAATTCTCGTGGAATCAGAAATATTATCCGCATTATTTCACCTTAAACTTACCACTCTTTTCTGTTTCACTAAATTTTTAAGGTCAAAAATAATTATTGAAACATTGTAGAATTTGCACAGATAAAAGCATTGTATTTTGATAATCTAATGCTAAAGAACTTATCATTTTGGAGGTATTCTCTTATGGCACAGTTGGCATTGCTCGGCGGTCCGAAGGCTGTCACCAAGTCGGTTGTCGGTGAAAACGGCATCGCAAGTTTTATCCCGAAAATTAATGACAAAGCTCGCGCAAAAATCAACGAGCTTCTTGACAAAGGTGAGATTTCCGAATCCCCCGTTGTAACCGATTTTGAAACCCGTTTCAGAAACTACATTGGTACCCAATATGCACTTTGCCAGTGCAGCGGTACCATGTCCATTCAGGCAGGTCTGTTCGGTCTCGGTGTTGGCCGCGGTGACGAAGTCATTGTTCCGTCCTTCACCTTCTTTGCATCCGCTACCCCGATTCTTCCGTTGGGTGCAACCCCCGTCTTTGCCGACGTTGATGCGGATTCCCACTGCATTGATCCGGCTGACATCGAAAAGCGCATCACTCCGAAGACCAAGGCAATCATTGTTGTTCACGTTTGGGGTAACCCGTGCGATATGGATGCGATTATGGCAATTGCAAAGAAACACAACCTCAAGGTTTTGGAAGACTGCTCTCATGCGCACGGCGCAACTTATAAGGGCAAGAAAGTCGGTTCCTTCGGTGATGTGGGTTGCTTCTCTCTGCAGGGCTCCAAGCTGATGTACGGCGGCGAGGCAGGTATCCTTGTCACCAATGACGAAAATATCTACTTCCGCGCTGCATCCCTTGGCTCCTACGAGCGTCTGTACGGCTACGGTTTCTACGCTGATTTGGAAAACACTCAGATGGATAACATCTACAAGCAGTACAAGAACACCGCGCTTGGTATGAAGCTCCGTGCTCATCCGCTTGCGATTGCGATTGCAGACAGTGAATTGGACAATTTGGATGCACGTAACGTCATCCGTAACACCAATGCGGAATATTTCAACAGCCTCATCAGCGACATTAACTGTATCCATAATGTAAAAGTTTACGAAGGTGCAGAGCGCGTTTACGGTTATCACTACATGCGTTACGACCACGAACTCAACTTTGAGATTCGCCGCGAGACCGTCCTCAAAGCTCTGGTTGCCGAGGGTGTCACCGTTGGCGCCTGCGGTTACGGTCACCTGCATCATGACCCGGTCTTCTCGCAGCTGGACGGCAATTGGCCGAACTGTTATCCGGACGGCGCAAAGAAGGAAACCGAGAGTCTCGCTGTTACCGAATACCTGCATGACACCGTCTTTATGGCTGCTCCGCGTTTTGAAGATCCGAACGGCAAAGAAGCAATTGAACAGTATGCTGAGGCGTATCACAAGGTAATTGCTGCAACCGATGATCTCAAAAAGTACGAAGCAGAACACGCTGATGAGCTTGCTGCAATGAAGCCGAAGAGCGGCCGCAGCATCAATATCGTTAAATAAGATTTTTCCAAAACAGGCTGATTTTTTTCGAAATCGGCCTGTTTTTTCATTAACTGAATTATTTTTAGAGAATCCGTCAATTTTTCGTATTTTTTCAAACAACTGATTTTGCGGTTTAATTCATTTTTCTTTTCTTCATTTCCACCGATTTCAGCAATAATTTCAGACCAAACATTTCAGTTTCCGATAATTTTGAATCGTAGAATCCGCAAAGAATATTTCTTGAAATTATGATAATCTAATCACAAGAAGGCATACATATGCCTATTTTTTGAAAACCAATGGAGGTTTGTATTATGGCACAGTTAGCATTGCTTGGCGGCAAGCAGACCGTCACCGAAGACGTTCGCGGCGCGAACGGCAGATGGCCGTGGTATTCCTACGTTACTCCGGAAGGAAAAGCACTGGTCAACCAAATCATGGATGAGCAGACCCTCTCCGAGCATCGTGTTATCCGCGAATTCGAGAAGGCATTCCGTGATTATGTCGGCGCAAAGTTCTCTCTGAGCTTCTGCACCGGTACCGCATCCATCATGACCGGTTTGTTCGGCATGGGTATTGGCCGTGGCGATGAAGTTATTGTTCCGTCTTACACCTTCTTCGCAACCTGTACCCCGGTTATGGCACTCGGCGGCATCCCGGTTTTTGCTGACGTCGATCTCGAGACCCGCACTCTGGACCCGGTCGATATTGAGCGCAAAATCACTCCGAAGACCAAAGCAATCGTTGTTGTTCATGTTCACGGTAACCCGGCAGACATGGATGCAATTATGGCAATCGCAAAGAAGTATGACCTGAAGGTTTTGGAAGATTGCTCTCATGCACACGGCTCCAAGTACAAGGGCAAATATGTCGGTACCATCGGGGATGTGGGTTGCTTCTCCCTCCAGGCTTCCAAGCTCCTCTACGGCGGCGAAGCAGGTATCATGGTTACCAATGACGAGAACATCTATGCTCGTACCGCTGCTCACTCTTCTTATGAGCGTTTCTATCCGTCCTACTACGAAGAAGTCGGACTTTCTCCGGATAACGATTACATCAAGTATGCAATCACCGGTCTTGCTTGTAAGCTCCGTGCTCATCCGCTCGCGATCGCAATCGCACATTGCGAACTGCCGCATCTCGACGAGCAGAACGCAATCCGCAACGCTCTCGGTAAGCGTTTGGACGACGGCATTGCTGATATCCCCTATCTGCATCCGTTCAAGGTTCTGGAAGGTGCAGAACGTATGAACAGCTACCACATGCTCCGCTACGATGCAGAAGACAACAACGGTATTTGGCGTGAAACCTTCCTCCGCGCACTTTCTGCAGAAGGTGTTCAGGGCGGTCTCGACGGTTACGGCACTCTCCACAAACAGCCGGCATTCACTCAGTTGGATGACAACTGGCCGAAGTGCTATCCGGACGGCGTTGTCAAGGATCTCGGTGAACTTCCTGTTTCCGAGTACCTCGGAAGCGCATGTATCCTTGGCGCTCCGCGTTTCGAAGATATGGACCGTGTTGTCTGCATCGACCAGTACATTGAAGCTTACCACAAGGTTCACAATGCAACCGACGAACTCCTCAAGTACCAGAAGGATCATGAGGAAAAACTCGCTGCAATGAGACCGAAGGGCGGCCGTACCATCAACCGCGTAAAGTAAATCCAATTCAAACAGCCTCATCCAATCGGATGAGGCTGTTTTTCAACACAAAAGGCGCCGTAATTCGGCGCCTTCATTTTTAATTTTCAGCTTTTTCAGGGCGATTCATAAGTTCGGTAACTGCAATCTGCGGATCCTTTCCACAATAGAGCACCTGATAGCTTTGCTCGGTAATCGGCATTTCAATTCCTGTCTTATCGGCAAGCTGTTTCCCTGA
>JAZQIE010000026.1:0-9898 GCA_045540975.1 Eubacteriales bacterium | reverse complement strand
CACACTCTCGGTTCTCGTTGCGCCGCCAGCAACCACACAGCTTAGTTTTTGAACCGCATAGCGCGTGCAGAGTTCACGGACGGAATCCACCTGGTCCTCGCGCGTGACAACAATAATTTCATCAATCAAATCACTTTGTTCAAACACCCGCAAGGTCCGAATCAGAACCGGAACGCCGTCAAGCTCAAACAGCAGTTTGTTGGTCCCTCCCATGCGGGAAGAAGATCCCGCCGCGGGGATGACCGCAGAACAAAAGGGTCTTTTTGCAAGTTTTGAAAAAATACTCACACGTTCACCTCCGTAAAGCAATACGGCAGGCACAGAAATGCGCCTGCCACTATTTAAACATTCACAGAATTCATCTGCAAGTTAATCTCATTTTCGATTTGTTCGTAGGACGAGTTTTTCACAAGCACGACTTCGGAAATCAGAATCTGCTTTGCGGTCAAAAGCATCTTACGTTCACCGGTGGACAAACCATGGTCACGGTCTCGCAAAATTAAGCCTTTGACAACTTTTACGACTTCGTCTAAGTCTCCGGTTTTGATGCGCATCACATTTTCGCGGTAACGCTTATTCCAATTGGTGGTCATATCCACCTCCGCGGTTGCAAACGAAGCGATGACCTCATCGGCGCGAGCTTCGTCAATCAATCCGCGCAAACCGATTTCTTCCGCACCGTCAACCGGAACCATAATGGTCATTCCGCCGCTCGAAAGTTTCAAGACATAATAGCGGCGTTCAACACCGTTTACCTTCTGCGAAACAATGTCCCTGACGACACCGGCACCATGCATCGGATGTACCACCCGATCATCAACACTATACATTCAAAACAGCTCCCAAATCCCGAGAATTTCATCTGTAAAACTGCTCTGTAACATTAGTAAACACAAGCGTTTTAGACAATTCCATTATAAACCATTCAAACTTTTTTTGCAAGCACGGATTTGCCAAAATTTCTATAATTTTCAGAGTTTTTTCTTAAGTGTTTGATTTTTATTTGTAATCAAGTTGTAATGAAATTTCTATTTACACTTTCATAAAAATATACTACACTATTATTGCAAGATTTTTGCAAAGGAGGTCAATCTGGATGTTGGGACAGACACAGAAATTTGTTATTGGCGACGATAAGGACATGAAAATGAAGGAAATTTTGACTCAGGTGTACAATGCACTTAAGCAGAAAGGTTATAACCCCATCAGCCAGATCGTCGGTTACATCCTTTCCGAGGACCCGACTTACATCACCAATCATAACAATGCGCGCAGTTTGATTCGCAAAATCGACCGTGACGAACTGCTTCATGATTTGGTACGCCATTATCTTTCCGATTAGTGCTTTCGTTTGACAACACATCAAATTGATGCTATAATGATTTAATTATTCATTTGATTTTCAAGGAAAGAGGTCGATGTCATGGCTACTGCAAAAAAGAAGAATGACGGGATTTTGACATACAAAGGAAAAACTCTTGTCCGAAAGGACAAAATGCTCTATTACGGAAGCATGGCTGATAAGTATGTCATCATGCTGCAGATTTTAGACACCAAAAGTGAAAAGGATATCGAGCTTGCAACCAAAGTGTCCGTCCAGCTTCAGCTGACCGACCCAAGTGTGAAATCCAAAGACCGCATCGTAAAAAAGACCGAAACCGGCGGTTTGTACGAAGCAATGGATATCGCTGCAATCTGGTTGGAGCGCGCGCTCGCATCCAAATAACAATTACAAAAAAGCACCGAATTCCAAACGGATTTCGGTGCTTTTTCTTATCTTTTTTTCGGAATCAGTATCATATCTCCCGCAATCAGCTCATCGTTTTCAAGCGAGTTTGCAATCATGATATCCTCAACTGTTGTGCGGTATTCCTTCGCGAGTTTCCAAAGCGTCTCACCCGATTGAATCATTCGCACCACAACCGACGGCCCGTCTTTCGCTTGATTCGCATCATTCAGCAACTCGATATGTGAGGGTACGGAAATTTCGCTCCGTTCCAGTTCATCGATGCTGTAATCAACGCAAATCTTTACAGATATCTCATTCATCGGCTCAATCACACAGTTCACTTCACCAAGACTTGATGCCGCGCGGTATTCGTGACCACGCTCCGAAATCGGGCATACCGCATCCACGCGGCGCATCGCATTGCACAAACTTCCGTCTTTTGCCATGTAAATCACACTTACCTGAAGTCTGTTTACAAGTGCGCACTCGCCCTCTTCCCTGCGGTTTCTCGTCGGCTCCATATAAACCGAAACATCAAGAATCTTGTCTGCCTGCATTTCGCACGGAATTGATTCGATAACAGTAACACTCTTTTGCTGCCGTGCTGCACACGCGGTCATCTTTTGCATCTCATGTTGCACATTCAATCCGTTATGAATGCTGTAAAGGTCATCGATTACTTCAAATTCGCGCTCTGTCCAAACAATTGCACAAACACGAATCGGAAGGCTCAACGCCAGATAGTGCACATCACCCGACATATCGTATTGCGGCTCAAGTTTGACCTCACCGGTATGCAACCGAATTTCTGCTTGGCAATCGTCGTGCAGTTCGTCGATTTCAAGTATCTGCGAAAACGGAATTTCTCTTGTAAAACGGGCAATTTCGCCGTCCTTTGTCAGGTATACACAGGTAAGGCAGGCAGCGCCCTTAACAACCGCTTTTGTTCCGATTGTTTTTGTGTCAACCGTTTTCGGCAACACATCATAGCGCAGTACAGACGAAAACTCGGGCATCGCGGCCGAGAGTTCAATATCCTCACCGATATGAATGTTCTTTTTCTTAATCGCAATCGGGACAAACGGTGTGACACGTTCGGTTTTGCACTCAATCCCAACCCCTTCGTCCCCAACACATTCCGGGAATTTTAAAGTAGTTTCTCGGTATGTTTTCGCGCAGATTGCAATGTTTGCACGAACTGTTACCTTTCGCGGATTAATTTCTCGCGCCTCCAAGCCGGCAATTCGAAGTTCAAACGCACCGATTTGTTCAGACGTGATATCCGAATGCTCAAATGTATGAACAAACGGAATGTTTACTTCGAGTTTTCTAACCGACAAATCGCCCTCGGATACATAAAGCACCCAACCAAGCAATGCGCCGCTTAAAGTATATTTCCCTTCATTTACGACCTCATCTTTGACCGAAGCATTACCGAATGCCCCTAAAATGCGCAGAATGTCCGGACTTGCATCCGGAACAATTACGTCCGATGTTTCCTCGTGATTCACGCAGGCATCCAGTACGGTTTCATAGCATACAAACGTATTCTTTCGCAGTTCCAGCTCCATGCGATTACCTCTCCTTCGCTTTTTGATACATACCTATGCACCCAAGAGAGAAAACATTCGTTTTTTATCATAAAAAGTTTCCATATAAATTGACAGAAACATTTCACGGTTGATATACTGTTCTTAGCGCCTCGAAAGGAGTTTTACTATGACTGCTATTGATAAGATTATACCTGTTCCGCAGCAGGTTTCCGTTCTTTCCGATCATTCGATTTGTTTGGGAGATCGCATTATTTCCTCACTTGCAAGCGATCATCCCGCCATACAAACCGCATTGAAAACACTTTCGTCATTTTTGACACAGCATATTTGTCGTCCGTGCGGAAATGCAGGCGTTCCCGTCACCGTGGAACTCTCGGACCGATATCCGTCCAAAATGGAGAACTCCGAGCAAGGCTACGAACTGCTTGCAACACACGACAAAATTGTCATCACCGGGTTTGGACCGATTGGTTTATACTATGGAGTCCTCACTTTGATTCAAATGTCCGAGCGTATCGGCGCGGAAACTTATCTGCCGCACGTGAAGATTGTTGACTGGCCGAAACTGAAAACACGCGGACATTTCATCGAATGTCGATACGGCAGTAATTTGATGAATCTTGAGGATTGGAAAAATGTGATTGACACTCTCGCAAATCAAAAAATGAATCAGCTGGTTGTCGGCGTGTACGGTTGCTGGTGTGTCCAGTACGATCAACGTATCAGCGAGTATTTTTATCTTCCGATCCCGAAATACCCCGAACTGAAAACCTCGGTTGTCACACGTTACTATTCCCCGACGCAGGGGTGCCGAATTGACCGCGAGACATCAACCCCGATGTACAGCGAGGACTTTTTCGGAGAATTGATCCGATACGGTCTTTCGCGCGGTGTAACTGTTTTTCCGTTGTTTAACAGCCTCGGTCACAACACATTAATTCCGCGAATGTATCCGTCTATCTCCGCAAAGACCGCAGACGGCACATCCACAGGACACGGATTCTGCCTTTCTTCGGAAGAGACATACCGTGTACTGTTTGATATTTTCGACTATATGATCGACACGTATTTACTTCCGAACGGCATTGACTCATTCCACATCGGTTTGGACGAAGTCCGCGAAGAAATCGGCACAAATCCGAATCATGTCCACGAGGTAGTTTCCCCCTGGTGCGAGTGCGAAGTGTGTCGCAAATTTACCCGAAGCGAAAACTTCATCCGTCACGCGATTAAGTTGATTTCGCACTTAAAATCCAAGGGAATGAAAAACATATATCTGTATCAGGACACATTGATGTCAATTGATTGCCCCGATACCTTCCTCGATGCGCTGAAAAAAGCAGACCTTTTGGATGTCACAATAATCGATTGGTGGTCTTATCAGGATTTAGACTCCATGCAAATGTATCATGATTTAAAGCCGGAATTGGGTCTTCGCCGCACCGTTAAGCCTTGGAACGGTTATTATCATTGGAATCTTCTTACATCATCTGTTCGCAATAATACCCTCATCATGCAGATTGCGGAGCGGGACGGTGCAGAAGGGATGCAATCCTATTCGTCTTGGGACATGAGTTACGACCGCACACACCACATTCAGGCGGACTATGCTTGGAATTTTGCAGGCGCGGGCACAGAATCCGAGGCAAGCCGCCGCTACACATACCGCACTTTCGGAAATCAGGCGTATCTCGCAGACGAAGCATTTTCCTGTTTGGATGAATTGGCGGAGCCGTTTAAAACACAAAGCGGTGCATATTGGCTTTGCGACAGTTTGCAGCATCTCCTCTGTTTCTCCTGCGGATATTACTTCTACAGCTATGTGAATAAGGATAAACCCTATCCGCGTAATTTCCCCGGCGAAGCAATTGCGACGCTTTCAAAGAAGCGCGCAGAAAACGAAGCATATCTTAAACGTATCTGCGCACTATCTAACAAAGCAATTTCGGCATTTGAACAAATCACCTTGAATCCGCTGATGGCACGGCGCTATCTGTTTGAGTTTGAAAATCATCGTTGCTTGGCAGAGGATTATCTAGCACTGTTTGAACTCATGGATTTCAACGCGCAGAAAAAGTTTTCCGATATGAAAACGCTTGCCATCAAACGCCGTGACGCAAGAAAATCTTTAATGAAGCGGTTGGAATCTACCAAAGAGCGCTATTTGCTTTCCAGCCATATGCGAAATCAATCCGTCTTCTATCAATTCTTCTGCGATCTGGTTGCATACTTGGAGCATAACAACGAGCCGCTTGACTTTACCGACCTCACCTCGATTGCATCCGAAGAATTCATGCAACTCCGCTAACTATCACACAATCTTCCGTTTCGCGTATACTGTTAGCAGAAGACAAATGGGAGGCTTGATGTAATGCGGCGATGTTTCGGTACTGTTGTTCCCATAATTGCCCTTGCCGGAGGTATTTTATTGGGTGTACTCTTTCCTTCCAGGTTTCTCGTATTTGTCCTCTGTGTCTTGATGTTAATCATTGGCATATCTCTATTTTGCAGCTAAAGGGAGGCAAATTCATGAAAATCGTAGTTCTCCGTTCACCGAAACTCCTGCAAGGAATCCTTCGTTCCATCTTCAAGATACCAAAAACACAAGAGTTCTAACTACATAAAAAGGGATGCGGCTCACATTGAGCTGCATCCCTTTTTTCTGTTTAAACTTCCATGATAATCGGCAGAATCATCGGAGAGCGTTTGGTTTTTTGATAGAGGAAATCGGACAAGCTGCCCTTTAACTGATTTTTCACGGTCATCCAATCCGTTTTGCGGTAGTCCTTAACTTTTTCCAAAACAGTTGTTGCAACTTCACTCAATTCACCCATCAAATCCTCAGCCTCACGTACATAAATAAAGCCGCGAGAGACAATATCGGGACCCGAAACCAATTTTCCTGTTGCTGCATTCACAGAAACGGTAACAACAATGATTCCGTCCTCCGCAAGGTGCTTTCGGTCTCGCAGAACAACATTCCCGACATCACCGACACCCAAACCGTCCACCAAAACCTTGCCCGACGGAACGGTAGCACCGAGTTTTGCGCCTTTTTCTGTGATTTCAAAGCTTTGACCAACGTCCGCAATGAATGCGTTCTTCGGCTTCACACCCATAAGTTTTGCAAGTTCGACGTGGGCGCGCAAATGACGGTATTCGCCATGGATGGGTACAAAATATTTCGGTTTTGTGAGTGCCAGCATGAGTTTCAACTCTTCCTGACACGCGTGACCCGAAACGTGAACATCGGCAAGTTTTTCATAAATCACTTCCGCACCCTTGCGGAACAGTTCGTTGATGACAACGCTGATCCCCTTTTCATTTCCGGGAATCGGGCTTGCGGAAATGATCACACGGTCACCCTTTTGAATTTCAATCTTCTTGTGTCCGGAAAACGCGATTCGGTAAAGCGCACTCATGGTTTCACCTTGGCTACCGGTTGTCACAATGCAGATTTTATTTTTCGGATAACGGCTGATATCATTTACATCAACCAAAATATCATGCGGAACATCCAGATACTCTAAATTTTGCGCAACACCCATGATGTTTTCCATACTGCGGCCGGAAATTGCGACCTTTCTTCCGTATTTCGCGGCAGAATTGATAATCTGCTGCACACGGTGGATGTTTGATGCAAAGGTGGTGACGATGATACGCTGGTTACAATCCTTAAAGAGTGCATCAAAGCTCTCACCGACTTTCCGTTCGGAAACCGTATACCCCGGGCGTTCCACGTTGGTAGACTCGGAAAAGAGTGCCAACACGCCCTTTTTTCCAAGCTCACCCAATCGGACAATATCCATCATTTCCCCTTCAATCGGAGTGGTGTCCAGTTTAAAGTCACCCGTATGGATTACCGTTCCGAGCGCGGTGGTAATTGCAATCGCAACCGCATCCGCAATGGAGTGGTTTACGCGGATAAACTCCACCTTGAAGTTTCCGATATTAACCACGTCACCCGCGGAAACAATTTTAATTTTAGTGGTGGAAAGCAGATGATGTTCCTCAAGTTTGTTGGAAATAATCCCTGCCGTCAGTTTGGTCGCGTAAATGGGAACATTGATTTGCTTAAGAACATACGGAAGCGCACCGATGTGGTCTTCATGTCCGTGTGTAATCAAAATTCCGCGAATGTGACTCTTGTTCTTCACAAGATACGAAATATCAGGAATCACAAGGTCAACACCCAGCATTTCGTCATCAGGGAAAGCAAGTCCGCAATCCACAATCAGCATCTCACCCGCGAACTCATATACGTACAAGTTTTTGCCGATTTCATTGAGCCCGCCCAATGCTGTCATTTTAAATTTTTGTGCCATAAATACAATACATCTCCAATTCAATTTCTTTTCTCAAAGTAAAGCGGCAAGTGTTTTTACACACCAAAATAAAGCGGCCGAACTTCCCGGGTCAATTAAATTGACATCCTGCCACTCTCCCCACAATTCACTTGTCGCGTCACGATGAAGGTTTCTCTATTTCAGTCGGACGTATCCGACATACACACAAAACAGTATGTTAATTATAACAGATTTTCCAAAATTTGTACACCCCTTTTTCTTAAGTGTAGACATGAAGTCAAAAAAATATACCTTGCGCAACCTTTTGACTTTTTCGCAAAAATCCAGTACAATAAAGGAAATGAGGTGTGAGTTTTCACTTAAAAGGAGTTTGTTATGGAACAGATTATTCAAAGGCTATGCGAAGAATTTAAGCTAAATCAAAAGCATATTGAAAATGTCATTCAATTGATTGACGAAGGTAACACCATCCCCTTCATCGCGCGATACAGAAAAGAACTCACGGGGTCAATGGATGATCAGATTCTGCGCGAACTTCATGAACGTCTGCAGTATTTGCGCAATTTGGAAAAGCGCAGAGAGGAAATTGCAGCCGCAATTACCGAGCAAGGTGCAATGACCGAAGAAATTGCAGCATTACTTACAAATGCAACCACACTTTCCGAACTCGAAGATGTTTACCGTCCCTTCCGTCCGAAACGCCGCACCCGTGCCACCATTGCACGCGAGCGCGGTCTGGAGCCGCTCTCTGAAGCGATTTTGAAGCAAGACCAAACCCGTGCAGAACTCTTAAAATTAGCAGAGGATTACATCGGTGACGATGTCCCCGATGCGGAAAGTGCGATTTCGGGCGCATCGGATATTATTGCGGAAATTCTGTCCGACGATGCCGCATCCCGCAAAGAACTCCGTTCCCTCGCAATGCGAGAGGCAATTCTGTTCTCAAAAGCAGCGGGCGATGCGGATTCGGTCTATCGGATGTATTATGATTTTTCCGAGCCGGTCAAAAAACTCGCAGGACACCGTGTTTTGGCACTCAACCGCGGTGAACGTGAAGAGTTTTTGAAAATTAAATTGGAATTTCCCGATCAGCGCGCTATCGGAACACTCTTTACATCCATTGCAACGCTCAGCGGAAAATGCAGCGATTTGATTCGCGAAATCTGCGAAGATGCGTGGTCGCGTTTGATTGCGCCATCATTGGAACGAGAACTTCGCAGTACCCTAACCGATTTCGCGAGCACACAGGCAATCAATCTGTTTTCCTTAAATCTCCGTCATCTCTTGATGCAGCCGCCCATCAAAGGGCATGTCGTGATGGGTGTTGACCCTGCATACCGTACCGGCTGTAAAATTGCGGTTGTGGATGCAACCGGTAAGGTTTTGGATACTTCTGTTGTCTATCCGACTCCTCCGCAGTCGAAGAAGGAAGAGGCGGCAAAAACCTTACTCGCGCTTGTAAAAAAGCATAAGGTGAGTATCTTCTCGATCGGAAACGGAACCGCATCCAAAGAAACCGAATGTTTTATTGCGGATTTGATTCGCGACTCGGGGCTCCCTCTTTCGTATGTGGTTGTAAATGAAGCAGGTGCTTCCGTTTATTCCGCATCCAAACTCGCCGCAACCGAATTCCCCAATTTTGACGTTTCCCTCCGTTCAGCGGTATCCATCGCACGCCGTCTTCAAGACCCGCTTGCGGAACTTGTCAAGATTGAGCCTAAGGCAATCGGTGTCGGTCAGTATCAACATGATATGCCGCAAGGTCAACTCAGCGATGCCTTAAGCGGTGTTGTGGAATCCTGTGTCAACCAAGTCGGTGTTGATTTGAATACCGCATCTCCCTCTCTGCTTTCCTATGTTGCAGGCATTTCCTCCACCGTTGCAAAGAACATCGTTGCATATCGTGAGGAAAACGGTGCATTCACCGCCCGTGAACAGCTAAAAAAGGTACCGAAGCTTGGCCCGAAAGCATTTGAACAGTGTGCAGGCTTCTTACGCATTCCCGAAAGTCCCAACCCGCTTGAGCGCACCGGTGTGCACCCCGAATCTTACGGAACCGCAAAAAAACTTCTTACTCTTTGCGGAGAAGAAGCACTGAGCGCATATGTTGCAAAACACGGTGCCGAGTCAGTCGCGCAGCAATGTGGTTGCGGTGTACCGACACTTGTTGACATTGTAAAGGATTTAGAGAAACCCGGACGCGATCCGCGCGACGAATTACCTGCACCGATACTCAGACAAGATGTGCTTGATATGTCCGACTTAAAGCCCGGAATGGAACTGGTCGGAACTGTTCGGAACGTAATCGA
>JAZQIE010000025.1:0-15374 GCA_045540975.1 Eubacteriales bacterium | reverse complement strand
GGTACCGAAATCGGCAAACTTCATGTAGTTGTAATAGAAGTTCTTCGGGCCGACATAAACCAGCATGGTATCGGTCGCGTTCGGGTCTGCGTTGGAGGTTGCGGTGATGATTGCGGTGCCTTCCTCCATTGCCATAATCATGTCATCGAGGACCAAAACAACGTCTTCGTTGGAAGAGGTGTAGGTCACGGTCTGGTCTTCCAAATCTGCGGGCAGGAGTTCGGGCATCAGAACGTCTGCGTCGCCCGGCTGCATTGCCATCATATAGTTCGGGAAGTTGAGGGTGACCGCGCTCTCGTCCTTGAGGTTGAACGAGGTCCAGCCCATCAAGATCATCTTGTTGTCGGGATAGTCGGACGGATGGGTGACACCGACAATGTATTCGCCTGCGGTCAATTCAACAGCATCGAAGGATGCCGTATGACCTGCGGTTGCATTCTGGCCTGCGGGACCTGCGAAGGAAACATCGCCGAGGAAGTATTCCTCTGCCCACGGATTTTCCGCGTCAATCGGAGCAAGGTAATATGCGCCGACGCCGTAGCCCGAGCCCTTGACGTGAGAAACGGTCGGGGTGTAGGTGCCGTTTGCGGGGACCTTGATCTTGATTGCAAAGTTACCTTCACCGCCGTTGCCCCATACCGAGTAGGAGGAAGCAATGCTCGAAATAACCGTGTCGTATTTCCAATCACCGTCCATCGAGTAGAATGCCCACGGAGCGGTTGCGGCAGCGTCGTAAGCGGTCAGCTCATCCGCGTGACCTGCGAAGGTGTTGCCGTAGGTGATGTCTTCAAACGGCACCCATGCGGAAGCGGATTTTCCTGCCTTGGAGAAGTTGTAGGTCAAATCCTTGGAAGAGGTAACGTTGACATATGCGGTAGCACTGTCACCCGCGGTAGAGGTTGCGGTGATGGTGGTGCTGCCCGCACTCAGCGCGGTAACCGTGCCGTCTTGGTCAACCAAAGCAATCTCCTCGTCGTTGGAAACGTAGGTGATGGTCTTGTCGTCCGCGCTTTTCGGTGCGGTTGCAACCAAAACCTGAGTCTCGCCCGGTGCGAGGAACACGGTGTCATCCTCAAAAGAGGTGACATCGGTGTTGGTCAAATCGAAGGAAGTCCAAATCATCAGGTTGGTACCGGTAGTACCGGCAGCGAATGCAACGTCGTTTTTCGCGGTGACGATGTATTCGCCCGCTGCCAAATCAAGCGCCGCGAAGGTGTCCACATTGTTCGGACCCGAGCCGTTGAGGTTCACGTTGCCGAGGAAATACTCGCTCGAGGTCGGGTTTGCAACATGTGCCGGAGCAAGGTAGAAATCGGCATAGCCGTAGCTGTTGCCCTTGAAGGACTTAATGCTCGGAATGAAGTTACCGTCAATCGGGAGCTTGATGCGGATGGAGAACGAGCCTGCGGAGTTCGAGCCGCCCGAGGGCTTGCCCCAAATACCGTAGCCGCGGCCCCACTTTTCGCCGTATGCGGCACTTGCCGAATGGATGAGCTCATAGGACCAGTTCTCCAGTTCGTTGAAGCACCACGGATCGCTCGGGAACTCGGAGTAAGAGCCGATTTCGTTCGGATGTCCGGTCTGGGTGTGACCGTAAGTCACATCCTCGAGCGGATACCAGTCGGTGGTGACATATGTGCCGGACTTGCCGATGTAAGCCTTGTCAAAGCGGTAAGAAAAATGGATGTCGGAATCGACCGCAACATACGCATTTGCGGTGCCGGCATCACCGGTCGCGGTAATGACCGCGGTACCTGCACCCACAGCGGTGACAGTACCGTCTTGGTCAACAATCGCAACATCTTCGTTGCTGGTTGACCATTCGGTCACGGTGGAATCGGGAAGCAGGGTCTGTGTTGCTCCCGGTGCGAGGTAGACGGCATCGGTATCAAGCGTGATACCTGCCGCACTTGCGAGCATACCGGTCGGCAGGAAACTGACCAGCATACAAACTGCAAGCAAAACGGACATAAGTTTCTTTTGCATAATGATTCCTCCTTATATGTTTTTTCACATTGTTGTGAAATTGTGTAACACGTCTCCGGCGTATACGGGAAATGTTACGATAATATTACATAATTAAATAGTAGCATTCTTTTAATGTTTCGTAAATACCTTTATGTTGCCTAAAAAATGTGCTATTTTGTTGTTTTTTTGGAAGGATTGACTTGTGTGTAAAAAAGGAATACAATAAAACGGAAAGGAAGTGAGAACGATGGGAATGGAAGAAAAACAGAAGTTTATCGTGAATATTCTTTTCTACGGAATCATTGCGGCAATCGCGGTGCTTGCGGTACGGTATGTCTACCCGTTGCTTTCTCCGTTTCTGCTGGGCTTTTTCATCGCATTTGTTTTGCGCCGTCCCATCGCGTTTTTTACCGAAAAACTCAAGATTCGCCGTGGAATTGTCGCAATCATATTCACCGCGCTTTTGTATGCAACCGTAGGAACCTTGTTGGTTTTGCTCGGTGTCCGCATCGTGCTGTCGCTCAAAGACGTGTTTTGGGAACTCCCGACCGTCTACCGCACCGAAGTGGAGCCGCTTCTCCGCGGCATCATTGCATGGCTGGACGATACCGCAATTCGGCTTGACCCGTCTGTCCGCAATACGATTTCCGACAGCATCACCCAAATGGTCGATGCAATCGGCAATTTGGTCTCCTCACTTTCCGTGCGTGTGGTCGGTGCCGCAACCAATTATTTAACAACCGTTCCGGGTACCGTGCTGCGCGTGGTGATTACCGTAATCGCAAGCTTCTTCTTCGCGGCGGATTATCCGCGTGTAATCGGTGCTATGGCACGTGCCTTGCCGCGGAAAGCACTTGAACTGTTAATGGACGTCAAGCAGTACCTGAGCGGGACTTTGTTTAAAATCCTCCGTTCGTATTTCTTCATCATGTGCATCACATATGCCGAGGTCTGTCTCGGCCTTGCGATTTTGGGAATCAAGCGCTTCTGGTTGTTTGCCATCTTCATTGCGATTTTGGATGTCCTCCCGGTTTTGGGAACAGGCACCGTGCTGATTCCGTGGGCGGTCATCCTGCTTGCGCAAGGCGAAATCGGGCTTGCGGTGGGTATGCTCATTCTGTATGTGGCCGTGTTCGTCATCCGTCAGGTCATCGAGCCAAGAATCGTGGGTCAGCAGGTGGGCCTCCATCCCATCGTGATTTTGGTCAGTATGTTCGCAGGTTTGCAGGTGTTTGGAGGGCTTGGACTCTTCGGACTTCCGATTCTCGTCGCCCTCATCCACCATTTGTATACAAACGGAAAACTCCCGTGGAAACCGAAAAACACGCTCTAATCGAGCGTGTTTTTTCTTTCCCAGCCGGGGAGCGGAAGGCGTTGCATCGCGCCAAAAATCCGTTCCCGATAGCCGGGATACCGTTCATTCATTTCGCGCAGGAGCTCTTTGATTTCTTCGCGCTTGGTATTTCCGTCGGCAGGACATTTGCTTTCCAAAATCGGGAAATTCAGCCGTCGCGCCACCCCGCGAATAAGCGCTTCGCTTACATATAATAAGGGGCGGATTTGCGTCAGCCCGGAGCGATCAAGATACGTCACGGGGAAAAAGCAGGAAATCCGACCCTCAAATACCTGCGACATCATGAAGGTCTCCACCGCATCATCCCAATGATGTCCGAGTGCGACTTTGTTGCATCCGCGCTCCAGTGCCGCGTCGTGCAGCATCCCGCGCCGCATCTTCGCACAAAGCGAGCACGGATTGGTCTCCTTACGTTCTTCAAAAATGATTTGATACAACTCACTCGGCACCACCGTGTAGGGCACACCGAGTCGGTGGGCAAATTCACGAATCTCGGTGTAGTCCGCGCCAAGCCCCATATCCACCGTGATCGCTTCCAGATGATAGGGGATGGGGTAGAATCTGCGAAGTTCAGCCAAAGCGGCGAGAAGGAGCAGAGAATCCTTGCCGCCCGAAATCCCGACCGCAATGCGGTCATGCGGTGCAATCATATCGTATTCTTGAATGCATTTTCTTGTTAAACTTAGGATTTTTTGCATAAAACATTCCTCTTTTTTGCGGATTTTTGCGAAAAAATTTTAATTTCGAAAGTGAGCATTTGAGAGCATGAATGAGAAAAACGGAGAAAAACGGAGAAAGGAAAAAGATAACTTAAAATATTGAAAAAAACCGTTGACAAGGTGAATCAAAGTATGTATAATAAACGATGTTCGCAAACGGTATTATACACTAAGTCATACGAAAAGGGAATCTTTTCTCATAAAAAACTTCCTTTTTCCTATGATTTAGCGCACCGTTGCGAAACACATCAAACATTAAACGGAGGTCATCAGATGTCTACTTTTATGGCAAACGCAAGCACCGTCGAGCGTAAATGGTACATCCTCGACGCTGCGGACAAGTCGCTTGGTCATACTGCAGCTCTGGCAGCAGCATTGCTTCGCGGCAAGCATAAAACCTACTACACCCCGCATGTTGACTGTGGCGATTTCGTCATCATCGTCAACGCTGACAAGGCAGTCCTCACCGGCAACAAGCTGACCCAGAAGTACTACCGTACTCACTCGGGTTACGCAGGTGGCCTGAAGGAAACCCAGTACCGCATCCTCATGGCTGAGAAGCCGGAGCTTGCTATGGAACTGGCAGTTAAGGGCATGATTCCGAGAAACTCTCTGGGCCGCAGCGCTCTGGGTCGTCTGAAAGTCTATGCAGGCGAGAACCATGGTCATGAAGCTCAGAAGCCGGTCGCATACGCGGCTGAATAACCGAGGAGGGAATAGAGAATGTATCAGTCTAAAAAGCCGTATTTCTATGGCACAGGTAGAAGAAAATCCTCGGTTGCAAGAGTTCACATTTTCCCCGAGGGTTCCGGTAAGATCACCATCAACAACCGCACCATCGACAATTACTTCGGTCTCGACACTCTGAAGTTCATCGTCCGTCAGCCGCTGGTTCTGACCGAGACTTTGGAAAAGGTCGACATCGTTGCTACCGTTCAGGGCGGCGGTTTCACCGGTCAGGCAGGCGCAATCCGTCACGGTATTGCTCGCGCACTGCACAAGGTCAACGAAGAATATCGTTCCGAACTCAAGAAGGCAGGCTTCCTGACTCGTGACCCGAGAATGAAAGAGCGTAAAAAGTACGGTCTCAAAGCCGCACGTCGTGCTCCGCAGTTCTCCAAGCGTTAATCGAAGATTATTGCTTATCAAAAGCACCATGCAAAACGCATGGTGCTTTTTGTTTTGAAGACGTGCGGCTTTGAATTGTCATCCCCGAGCGGTTGCCCCGTAAGGGGCGAGCGAGTGGGGACATTGTACGAAGTCAGCGAAGCGACTTCGCACGTCGTGCTCCGCAGTTCGTGGGGTGTTAATCGAAGATTATTGCTTATCAAAAGCACCATGCAAAACGCATGGTGCTTTTTGTTTTGAAGACGTGCGGCTTTTGGATGGGGAGCTCAAAGTGAAGGCATGAAAAGATAATATATGTTTTTTTGTGCTGTTTTGTTTATTTGGCGGTGAGTTTATGATATAATAAATTCTATAATTGGGATAAACAAGGATTTGGCAAGGAGGGACAGGCTTGAAAAGAACTGTACGTGGAAATGTAAACCCGCCGTACTCGCTGCATGACATGAATATGATTTCATTGGATGTTTTTGATAATGATATCGTTATGAGAACGCAATCGGGCATGATTGAAACCATTGCTCCTTACGGACAGCCGAACGGTTATGTTGAATTTCATAATGTACAATGGGATTTTAGTTTTGTTTATTTGCTTGGTGTTACCGGAAATGTCGGTACATTCACGGGTGAAAAAATGTTTTTGAAAGACTTCATCCGGCGGTATAAACAGTTTGGTTTCTCAATCATGGATGAAACCTATGGTTATAACATGACAAAATACTGCGGTTATCTTTTGTCGAACCGACAGCATTGTGAATGTGTTGTTGAGATATACCATGAGGGTGATATGGTGTTTGTGACAGAGGAATGACAAACACCGATTTGCTGAACAGATTAGGTGGAAATCGCGGTATGGGTTTGATGCCGTGCTTTGCGTCAAAGAGTGAACGAAAACAGTTAGAGTTGGAGTATAAGGAGGATTCGCATGAATGGGATGAATCGGCGAAATGTGTTTTTCTGTGTGATGTTTGCGATTATTATTGTCGCGAGTTCAATAACGGTAATTTTCTTTGATGATATTTCGGGTCGGGTGATATCGACGGTTTCAACCCTTTTGGGTATCTTTGGTCTGCTGTATAGTTTAAGCTTGGATCGGAAAATCTCGGAAGCATCATTTTTGGTTGAATTACATAATTCCTTTCGCGGGAATGAGACAATCCGGCGGATATCCGAAAAGTTAGAGGTTGAGTTAATAGACGGAAAACCTGCAATTTTTGATGAGGATCGCCGCGATGTGGAAGAATATCTCGTCTTTTTTGAAATGCTTGCAAGCATTGAGGGAAGAGGCGTTATCTCGATTGAGACATTTGATGCGCTGTTCGGTTATGATTTCTTTCTTGCGGTAAATAATGCAAAAGTGCAGGAAATTGCGTTAAACAAATACAGCGATTATTACACACAAACCATTCGTTTGTCGAAAAAATGGCGGGAGTATCGCAAGGGACATCGACTCCCGATTCCGTTTGAGGGAAATTGACAGAGACTCATTATTTTTTAGGACGATTGAAGCAAAAAGCACCATGCAAAACGCATGGTGCTTTTTGTTTTGGGGGAGTGCAAACGCAAAACAACACAAGATGTAGTATGTATTTAAATAATTTCGTGTATTTTGCAAAATGCCTTGCAAATATTGAATAATCGTGCTATAATTTCTATATCTGTAAAAGGGTGTCTTGCGCCCTTTTTGCAGATGAATGGGTTGAAAAGGTTCGAAAATACCTTATTTTATGCGGGATTATGGTATTTTTTTGGGGATATCTTATGCTTCGAAAGGAGAATTTATGTGAAACACCACGACGTGGAAGAACGGCTGATAGAACATACCATTCAAGTGATTGCGGAGGAGGGGCTGGAGAAAACCACTACGAAGGCAATCGTGAAGGGTACAAACATCAATGAAGCATATATTTACCGTTTTTTTGAAGATAAGGATGACCTGCTTCGAAAAACCTTTGTTTCGCTTGACGAAGAATTGGTCGCAGTGACTACACAAAGTGCGGCTGTATTGCAAGATACCTCGAAATCGATTCATGACAGACTGCGCATGATGTTTATAACGGTTTGGCGATTCCTGCTCGGAAACAGCGCAAAGTGCCTTGCATATACCCGTTTGTTTTATTCTCCGCATTTCAAAAAATATTTGCTTGCGGCTCATACCGAACGGTATCAACCGCTGGTTGATGCGGTTACAATCGGCTTTGTCGACGGAGCAAATGTGTGGATGATATTAAATCATATCCTAAACGTTATGCTGGACTTTGCGGTGAAGGTGTTCAACGGTGAAGTCCCGGACAATGACGACACAGAAGAGCATGTATTTCGATTGGTATTCCAGTCGACTGAACAGTATTTCAAAAAGGAAGAGGAGAGTTTATCGTGAAAAAAGCAATGAACATTATCAAAAACATTCTCGTTTGGCTTGTAGTCATCATTGCGGTCTTTATGATGGTATTTACCATTGTGTCGGTTACCACCTTCAACCGCAACGACCGTAACCTGTTCGGTTACCGCGCCTATATCGTCAATTCCGACTCCATGGCCGCGACCGACTTCGATGCGGGCGACTTGATTTTCGTCAAGGAAATCCCGGCAAGAGAACTCAAAGAGGGCGACATCATCTCTTACATCTCACAGGGTGAGGAAAGCTTCGGCGAAATCATCACCCATAAAATCAGAACTGTTTATACCGACGGCTCGGGCAACCCGACCTTCATTACATACGGTACCACCACCAACACGGATGATACCACCCCGGTCAATGAGCCGTACATCATGGGTAAGTATCAGTTCCATCTCCCTGCAATCGGTAATTTCTTCAACTTCCTGAAGACTCCGCAGGGTTACATTGTTTGTATTTTTGTCCCGTTCATGCTCCTGATTCTCTATCAGGGTATCAACTGCATCCGTCTCTTCCGCCGTTATAAGAGAGAGCAGACCGAGGCAATGGAAGCGGAGAAGGCAGCCATTGAGGCGGAACGCGCAGAAACCGCCAAGATGATGGAAGAGCTGATGGCACTCAAGGCACAGCTTGACGGGAAAACCGCGGCACCTGCTACGGAAGCACCTGCAGCGGCACCGTCCGAAGAGCCGACAGAGAAAACCGAGGCTCCCGCAGAAGTTCCGGCTGAATAACACATCCGTCGTCCCGTCCGAAACGGACGGGCGGCGATCAAAGGGTGTAACGGTGTTTGCATCTTTTGATTGCCGTAAGGCGAGCCCTTTTGGAAATGAAGGGGAGGGAACCATCATCCCTGCGGTCTGTTTCGCGGCGGAACAGATTGCGGAAACCACGCGCCGACAATACATAAGGAGGAACATTCAAATGTTCAAAACCACCAAGAGCAGACTTCTGCTCAGCGCGCTTGCAATGCTGGTTTGTATCTCCATGTTCGTAGGCTCCACTTTCGCATGGTTTACAGACAGTGTTTCCAGCGTGAACAACATCATCAAGTCCGGTAACCTCGACATCGAAGTCGAGTACACACTGGACGGCAGCACTTGGGATGAGTTGACTACAACCGATCCGATTTTCCCGGTCGATGACCTGTGGGAACCGGGCTTCACCCGTGTAGTTGCACTCAAAGTTAAAAACGTGGGCAGCCTTGCTGCGAAGCTTGACGTCGCTGCAGACATTGTGGCAGAGACCGAAGGCACCAACGTTTATGACGAGACCTTCAAGCTCTCTCAGTACCTCAAGGTCTACACCGCAGACACCATTGCAGGTGTTGATTTCTCCAACCGCGCAAGCGTTGCGGCGATGACTCCTGCGGCTTTCGGCGCAAGCCTGTTTGCTGCTGATGATACTACCGTTCTGCTCCCGAACGGGGAACAGATTGTTGTTCTCGGTATCACCATGCCGACCACCGTTGGCAACGAAGCAAACCACAAGACCGGCACCGATGCTCCGCAGATCACCTTCGGTGTGACTGTCAATGCAACCCAGCAGATGTATGAAGAAGACAGCTTCGGCAACGATTACGACAAAGACGCCACTTATGCGGAAGCAGTTGCTGCGGCAGATACCGCGGCTTTGAAGGATGTCTTCGCAACCGGCGGTGCAGTGACTCTGTCCGCTGACGTTGACATGGCAACCTCTTCCACCAAGAACGAAAGACTCACCATTCCGGACGGCAAGACCGTTAGCCTTGACCTCGCAGGCAACACCTTGACCTCTAAGGATGGCGGCGGCAAAAACACCATGGCAATCTATGTCAGCCGCGGCGCAACCCTGATTTTGAATGACTCGGTCGGCGGCGGCTCGATTGATGCTTCCTGCTACGGTGTTTATGTCCAGCCGGGTGCTACCTTCATCATGAACGGCGGTACCATCAACGTTTCCGGCAACGGTGTCTATGACCTGGGTGTTTCTGTCTGGAACGGCACCTTTATTATGAACGCAGGTACCATCAACAGTAAGTTTGCTGTTTGGCCGTCCAACTACTGGAAGGAAAACGGCGAGCTGGAGGCTCCGGTCTGCAAGGTCACCATCGCAGACGGTTGCACGCTCAACTCCACCAGCGGTACTGACATTGCTCTCAACGATGCTACGGATACCATTCTCGACATCCCGGCAGACGTTGTCACCAACCCCGCGGCATAACTTCAAATCATCCGTCGACCCGTCCGCTTGGACGGGCGGCGATCAAAGGATGCAACGGATTTTGCATCTTTTGATCGCCGTAAGGCGAGCCCTTTTGGAAGTGAAGGGATTTTCACACAATGAGGGATTCGTCCCAAGCGCAACCCCTTCCGTACTCTGCCTCCCGCGGTGCAGACAGAGTGGCGGCTATTTGCACCGAAAATTACATAAGGAGGAACATTCAAATGTTCAAGACCACCAAGAGTAGACTTACCCTCAGCGCGCTGAGCCTACTTGTCTGTATCTCCATGTTCGTGGGCTCCACCTTCGCATGGTTTACAGACAGTGTCTCCAGCGTAAACAACATCATCAAGTCCGGCAACCTCGACATCGAAGTCGAGTACAGCCTGGACGGCAGCACCTGGAATGACCTTGGCGAAGCACCCATCTTCCCGACAGACGATTTGTGGGAACCGGGCTTCACCCGTGTGGTTGCTCTTCGTGTTGCTAACGTGGGCAGCCTTGCTGCAAAGCTTGACGTTGCAACCAGCGTTGCAAGCGAAATCGCAGGCACCAACGTTTATGATGCATCCTTTAAGCTCTCCGATTATCTGGAAGTTTACACCGGTACCACCTTTGTTTCCAATCGTGACCTCACCGGTATGACCAAGAAAGCATTCGGCGTAAGCCTGTTTGATGACGCGGTTGAACTGCTTCCGGGTGCAACCACTGACTGTGTCATTGGTATCACTATGCCGACCACCGTTGGCAACGAAGCAAATCACAAGACCGGAACTCCGGCTCCGCAGATCACCTTCGGCATCACCGTCAATGCAACTCAGCTGATGCATGAAGTGGACAGCTTCGGTCCGGACTATGACGATATCGCAGGTGTCTCCACCGCGGCAGCACTGGCGGAAGCAATTGCTGCAGGCGAAAACGTCATGCTCACTTCCGACATTGCACTCGATGCAAATACTACAATCACTGTTCCTGCTGACGGCAGCACCCTCCTTGACCTGAACGGCTATGACATCACCGCGGTTTCTTCCGAATCCGGCAAGAACCGTTCGGCGTTCACCGTTAAGGGTGATATGAACGTCATCGGTGATGGTACCATTTCTATGGAACACACCGGTACCAACATGGAATGGAACAACCTGATTGCTCCGTTCTCGGTTGAAGGCGGCAGCTTGACTCTGAATGAAGGTGTTTCTGTTGTTAACTACGGCGGATCCGATATGGCATACGCTGTTGATGTCAACACCACCCTCGGCGAAGCTGTGCTGAATGTGAACGGCGCTGTTCTGTACAGTTCCTACATCGGCGTTCGTATTTTCAACAACCACAGCACCGAAAAAGGTATTGTAAACTATAACAGCGGTATCATTGAAGGCGCAAAGAACGGTTACGATATTTGGGCGCAGCTGATGAGCAAGCCGGCTGAAAACGCAGTTGTGAATATCGCAAGCGGCATCAACTACACCACCGCAGATCTGAGCGGAACCATGTACTACATTGATTCCGACGATTCCTTCGTTACTACTTCTGCTCAGCTCAAAGATGCTCTGGCGGCAGGCGGAAACGTGACTCTTGCAAACAACATGAGCTTGACCGATGAGCCGATCGTCATTGCTGACGACACCGTCCTTGACCTCAACGGCAAGACCCTGTCCGGCGTTGCTACCAGCTCTTCCACCTCCAACCTGATCAAGGTTAACGCAGGCAAGAGCCTGACTTTGAAGAACGGTACCGTTACCTTCGAAGCAACTCTTCCGGACGTTGACTGGGGTACTGAAGGCTTCCCGACTTATGCAAACAACACCATCAGCTGCTCCGGCGAGCTCGTCATCGACGGCGCAACCATCATCAACAATACCCCGGCAGGCGGCGCATCTTATGCAATCGACTGCTATCCGGGCGCTGACCTGGTTGTCAAGAGCGGTACCATTACCTCCTCTAACAACGTCGCGATCCGTATGTTTGCAAACTCCGCTACCACTGAGACCAACGTCACCGTCAACGGCGGCAACATCACCGGTAAGCGCGCAATCTGGGTCCATCTCCCGGGCAGCAACATTGCAAGCGAAAAGCTGGTCAATCTGACCATCAACGGCGGTACTCTGAGCTCCAACAACGGCACCGAAGCTCTGTACTCCTACTCTTACGGCGACAGCTTCGCTAAGACCAACATCACCATCACCGGCGGCACCTTCAACGGTAACGTCTACTTTGGCGGCGGCAATGCGAAGACCACCGAAGAAAACGTCACCATCACCGGCGGTACCTTCAACGGCTACCTTGGCAGATGGCTGGCAGGCGATGCATACGAAGAAATCGCAAAACCGTAAGCATTTGAAATTTTCCGTCGACCCGTCCGCTGGGACGAGCGGCGATCCAAGGGTATGAGAAAAACTCGTGCCCTTCGACCGCCGTTTGGCGTAAGGAGGGAAATTAGTTTATGGCAGTTGCAAAAAAGGTATGGAATGTAGTCAGCACCGTGATTGTGGCACTCATCGTTCTCTGCGCTGTGTTCCTCATGGGCTCGCGTATTATGGGATACCGTGTATTCAACGTTATTTCCGGCAGTATGGAGCCTGTTTACAGCGTGGGAGATTTGATTTACGTCAAGGCTGTTGATGTCAACACCATCGAAGTGGGCGACCCGATCACCTTTGTCTTAAACGAAGACCTTGTGGTTGCGACCCACCGCGTTGTTTCGATTGATGCGGAAAATTCGCATTTCTACACCAAGGGTGATGCGAACGAAATCGCGGACAGTGCTCCGGTGCATTTTAACAATGTCATCGGTGTTCCGCACTTTGCGATTCCGAAGCTCGGCTATGTTTCCGACTTTGTCCAAAACCCGCCGGGAATGTATCTCACCATTGCAACCCTTGCGGTGCTCATCATTCTGGTATTCTTGCCCGACATGATGAAGAAAAAGGAAGAGCCTGTCTCGGTTTCCAAAGAGGAGTCCGAGGAAGAGGCGAAGGAGTAAGTATTTTGGATTCGTGCTGCTTAGTAGGAATTCCGGTAGCATGAATTTGGAATAAATATGGGAAGAAAGGAGGACCTAACAATGAAAATGTCCAAGAAAAAGGTTTTTGTCACAGCTCTTGCACTCTGCTTGGTAGCAATCCTCTCTCTGGGTACCCTTGCATGGTTTAACGCTGCGGACGAAATCACCAACCGTTTTATGGTGGCTGACAGTGATAACGACAATGTTCCGGATTTCTCTGTTGAAGTTTGGGAAAACGAGAACGACGGTGATGACACTGCTGACCAGGACGGTGACGGTAGCACTACCATCACCCACGGCGGCAACGAATATCCCGAAATCGCTCCGGGCGATGTTATCGCTAAGAATCCGACCGTTGAAAACACCGGTGATTACGACCAGTGGATCCGTGTTTTCGTCACTGTTGACGAGTACACCAAGATTAAGGACAGCTGCACAAATCAGAGTATCACCGACGATGTCAGAACTTGGCTCGACGTTGATACTGCTGCATGGACCGCTGTTGACGCTGAAACCGTAGTTGACGGTGACACTGTTACTTATGTGTACTACTACAACTACAAACTGGCAAAGGATCAGACCGCTGTTCTGTTCAACAACGTTACCATTCCGGGCGAGTTTGAACAGCAGGATATGACCTTTGCAGGTGCAGACTTCTCCATCACTGTGAAGGCACAGGCACTCCAGGCTGACAACACCGGCTCCGATGCTCAGACCGCTTTCGCTACTTACTGGGGTCTGTAAGAAACTCTTTGTTACGGAACGTCCGTAACGCGTTACCGCGGCTTCGGTAACCACGGTGACGGTCCCGCTTCACCGAATAAAGAAAGAAGGCTTTATTTCAATGAAAAAAAGAAGCACTAAGTCCGCTCTCCTTCTGAGCGTACTTGCACTGCTCGTCAGTATCTCCATGTTCGTGGGTTCAACCTACGCATGGTTTGCCGACAGCGTGTCCAGCGTGAACAACATCATCAAATCCGGCAACCTCGACATTACCGTTGAGTACAAGACACCGGATATGAGTGACTATGCTCCGCTCACCGCAGACACCTCCGTTTTTCAGGAGGAAGATCGGTGGGAGCCGGGTCACACGGTTGTTGCAACGCTCCGTATCAAGAATGTTGGCTCTTTGGCCGCAAAACTTAACGTCGCTACCAATGTCGTCAAGGAAGTGGCAAGTACCAACGTCAGCGATACACGGTTTAAATTGTCAGACTATCTTGAAGTCTATACCGGCACTGTTGAGGTTGCAGACCGCAGTCTGTCCGGCTTAACACCGGCGGAATTCGGAAAGACACTTCTTTCCAATCAGGTTCTGCTTCCGACCGATGGCTATGCATACTGCACCATCGGTATCACCTTGCCGACATCGGTCGGTAATGCAGCCAACCACAAATTGGATGTTCAACAGCCGTCCATCACCTTCGGCATCACTGTGAATGCAACACAGCAGATGCATGAAGAAGACAGTTTTGGCGACGATTATGACAAGGATGCTGCTTATAGCACCTCGGTTGCAACCGCAGCTGAACTCGCAGCAGCTTTGGAAGCGGGCGAAGAGGTTTCTCTTTCCGCTGATATTGCTGTGACCGATGTCATCGAAGTCAAAGACGGCGCTGTCATCAACTTAAACGGCAAGAAACTCGATGCTTCCGCAAACACGTCCCGTCCATTCAGCGTTTCCGGTGATTTCATCATCAATGCTGCGGGCGGTGAAATCGAGTGCGGTGCATACGGACTTGTCAAACTGTTGGACTGCGAAGCGTCGGTCACCATCAACGGTGGTACCATCAACGCTGCTACCGACAACGGCTCCTTCGTTAAGCCGCGCGGAAACTCTGAGCAGAGCATCGTTTTGAACAATGTTACTTACACCGATACCTCTGCGCAGGGCTTCATCATTGACGGATCTCTTGCAAGAAACTGTGACATTACCATTAACGGCGGTTCTTACACTGCAAAGCAGGGTATCATCGGCGGCAGCAATGTCACGGTAAAGAATGCATCCATCAATGTCACAAACGTTGGCTTTGAAGCAGGCGGGACGACCTCTTTGATGGTTGACGACTGCGAAATCACTGTTGCGGGCGGAACCTATGATGCTGCAAACCCGAATACTTGTGTTGCCGCATCTAAGGGCGGTGAGGTTATTGTTAAAAACAGCACACTCACCTCCGATATGCACGTGCTTGCAGTTTATTCCGATGATGGTACCGATGTTTCTACCATCACGGTGACCGGATCTACTCTAACACAAACCGATGCCACTTATGATGCATATGCATACTATGGCGGCACAAGCAACAGTATCACCGTTGACGGTGTGATTGCTTAACACTACCCTCAAAAAATTGGAGGAAAAAACACAATGATTAAAAAGAACACCAAAACCGCTTTGTTGATGAGTGTTCTTGCGCTGCTTGTCAGCATCTCCATGTTCGTGGGTTCCACCTTCGCATGGTTTACTGACTCTGTCTCCAGCGTGAACAACATCATCAAATCCGGCAACTTGGATGTCGAACTTTACTACAAGACCACCGACATGACGGATTGGGAAGCAGTAAATGACGATGTCCCGCTCTTCAAGGAAGATGCGCTGTGGGAGCC
>JAZQIE010000024.1:0-14865 GCA_045540975.1 Eubacteriales bacterium | reverse complement strand
CATCGGGAGGATTCGAACAGGACGGCGCTTGCGCAAAAAGGCTGCCAGTGGCAGGCTTTTTAGCCCGCGGGTAGGGACGTTTGCGAGCGCTGCCGGTGGCAGAGTAAGCGAGCAATAAGGAGTGGCAGCGGTCGAAATTTTTGCACGAAGGTGCGCAAAAAATTTCGGGCACCGCAACAGTACCCACCACCTCCATTGATTTGCTGATTTCCCGTCTTGACAGAGGGCGCGGAATGCCGTATGATTGTCTTAACTATAAACAGAAATCGGGGATTTGTATGCAGATTGTATCCGTAACACTCACCCAGCTTGTGAATATGTTTTTCTTCATGGCGATTGGGTATGTGTTTCGCAAGAAGGGGATTTTGGACATTCATGCGGGCGGCGCGCTCTCGCGGCTGATTGTAAACGTATTCATGCCCGCGATGGTGGTACGCTCCTTTGCGAAGGATTTCACGCCCGATGTCTTCCACGACAAGATTATGATTCTCCTGCTTTCGTGCGCGGTGCTGTTTGTCACCGCGGTCGCCTCGGTCTTTCTTGCGCGGATGTTTTCGAAAGACCATGACACACAGGGCATTTATATGTACAGCTTCACCATACCGAATCTCGGGTATATGGGCTATCCCCTTATCGGCGCGATTTTCGGGCAGGGCGCACTTTTGGATGCGATGGTGTACTGTCTGCCGTACAATGTGTATATCTACACGATTGGGATGGCAGTCCTCACAAAGCAGCGCAACAAATCCATTTTGGGTCTTCTTGCAAACCCCGCGATTATCGCGATGATTGTGGGAATGGTTTTGGGACTCTGCCGTGTGGAGCTTCCCGCTGTGGTCAGCGGGATTCTGGACACCGCAAATAATTGCGTTTCCCCGTGCGCGATGATTCTCACCGGCACGGTGTTTGCGCGCATTGATGTGAAATCCATGTTTGTAAGCGCGAAGAGTTATCTTGCAAGCGGCATTCGTCTGCTTGGGATTCCGCTGGTTGTTCTTGCGGTGTTGAAGCTGCTCCATGTCCCGCAGAGTTGGATTCTGCCGTGTGTGGGCATTCTTGCGATGCCCTTGGGGCTCAACTCGGTCATCTTCCCCGAAGCGTACGGCGGAGATGCGGAGAGCGGCGCGAAGGTGTGCTTCATGTCCGCAATTCTGGCGGTGGTCACCGTCCCGATTGTATTTGCGCTGATTTAAAGGAGTGTTTTTGATGGCAAAAATCAACGAGGCTTTCCTCAAAAAGGCAAATTCCTACAAAAAACCGCTCATCAAACGCGAGGTTTCCCCGACTTCCGTGTGCGAAATGGCGGAGGATTCCTCCGCGTTTCAAAATCTCGCGGTGAAGAAACTCGCGGATGTCACCCTTCCGCTCACATTGGGACCGAAGGAGTCGGTCACGCTGGATTTCGGGGAGCATTTGGTGGGGTATCTCACCTTCGCTTTGGTGCAGCGGGGTCTGATTGTGGACTCCCCTGTGAAGCTGCGCTTCTCGTTTGGGGAATTTCCGCTTGAGATTGTAACACCCAAGGAGGAATACAAGGGTTGGCTCGGCAGCGGCTGGCTGCAATATGAGGACAAGGCGGTGGTCTTCGCGCCGTACCGCACCACACTCGAGCGGCGTTACGCCTTCCGTTACCTCAAAATCGAGCGGCTGGATTCCTCCAGACTCACGGTGGATTTCACCGAGCTTTTTGCGACCGGAGAGAGTGCGGTTTCCCTTTCGGATGCGGCACCCTACCGCGCAAAGGATGACGAGATGCAGAGGATTTTCGACCTTTCGGTGAATACCTTAAAGGAATGCGAGCAGGATGTGTATGAAGACGGGCCCAAGCGCGACCGCAGACTTTGGATTGGGGATTTGCGCTTGCAGGCACTTACCGATTACGGTGTGTTTGGGAATCTGGATTTGATTCGCCGCTGTATTTACCTGCACGCCGCGTGCCTGACCGAGGAGGGCAAGGTTGCGCCGTGCGTCTTCCCCGACTCGTATCCGTATGTGGATGATTGGACCTTTGCGGATTATTCGCTGTATCTCGCAAGCTGTGTTTGGGATTATTATGAGCATACGGGCGATACCACCCTTGCCGAGGAGCTTTACGATTTGTGCTTAAAGCAGGCAGAATGGGTGGGGCGCGATTTCACCGTGAAGTCGTTTATCGATTGGTGCCCCGGGCTTGAGAACGAAATCGCCTTCCCGTGTGTGTACCGCTACACCCTCTTCCACTTGAAGGGGCTTGCGGAGGCGTTGGGGCGCGACACCGCATGGATTGAGAGTGAACTTGTCCGCATGAAGGAGTATCTTTTGGGCTTCTTTGATGAAACGGTCGGACTCTTTGTCACCAAAAGCGGACAAATTTCCGAGCATTCGCAGGTTTGGGCGGTGCTTTCGGGCATCCTCGCGGAGGAAGATGCTGCCGCGGTACTCACCCGTATGGCATCTTGCGGCACCGAGTTTACCATGCGCACCCCGTATATGATTCACTATTATTTGGAGGCGCTGGTGAAGGCGGGTCTGATTGACACCGCGGTCGAGAAAATCCGCTCGTACTGGGGTCTCATGCTCTCCGCAGGCTTTGACTGCTGCCCCGAAGCGCTCAACCCGAAAGACGATTTCGAATCCCCCTACGGTGCGCCCGAGGTAAATTCCGCGTGCCACGCGTGGTCCTGCACCCCCGCATACTGGATTCCGAAATTGGGACTGTAAGATGCAAAAAACGCTCTGTTTCATACAGAGCGTTTTTCATTGGGTGTCTGTGAGGCCGATGAGATAATCGGCGGAGAGTCCGTAGAATCGGCAAAGCTTAATCAAATCATCGATTTTCAGTTCTGCCCGACCGGCTTCGATATGGTTGTACCCTTGCTGAGATTTATTGAGGACTCTCCCTACTTCCGCTTGTGTTAAATCTCGGTCTTCGCGCACGTTTCGTAGCCTTGTACGATAATCCATACCACACCTACCTAATATAAGAGTTGTTGTATGTATATCGTAACACACTCACAAATTGAGTTTCAAAATTACTCCAATATTGAGTATTGACAAATACTCAGACTTTGAGTATAATACAGATAAGGGGTTCGCGAGAACCGCCGACAAATCATTGTGTTGCCGAGAGACTTTGCCGAAAGGTAAAGTCTTTCGGTATTATTATGCACATTTTTTGCGGAGCGTATCCCGTCAATCATTGAAGCGATAAAAAATCCCTCCTCGGAACAGGTTCCGAAGAGGGATTTTTCATTTGGTTTTGATGGTGGCGGCGTAGGCGGAGTTGCAAAGCCCCAAGACCGCCGAACAGAGAAACAAGGTTTCGATGCCGAGGGTTTGCCAAATCCAGCCGCCGAAGAGGGCGATGAACACGGTGATGACATGGTTGATGGAGACACCGGCCGAGATGGTGCCTTTCACCTCGTTCTGGTTATCCGCCAAACCCTGCACATAGACATTGGATGCCATGGAGGCAAGCGAGATGACCGCATCGAGCACGTAATTGACACAGCAGACCAAAAACGCGATCTGCACGGGGAAAATGCGGTGGGCAAAGCCATAGAAGAAGCACACGATGACCAAAATCAGGGTATCCGCCACCATGACCGCTTTATAGCCCACACGGTCGATGATTTTTCCCACAACGGGAGATGCGAAAAAGCACGCCACCGCACTTGCGGCAAAGAGCAGACTCACGGTTGCGGCAGAGGCGCCGTAATGCAGAATCAACACATACGGCCCGAAGGTCAAAAACACCTGCTTGCGCGCGCCGTAGAACATTTCGAGCATATAGTATTTCACATACTTTTTATGGAAATAGAATCTGCGGCGGCTGTCATCGGTTTTGCTCTCGCCCGTGATACGCAGTGTGAAGATGAGGGCGACAAACAGCAGACCTGTGGAAATCCAGAAAAAGAGGTTGTAGACATCCGCGAAAAACGAAAATACCGCAATGACCGCGAGATACCCCACAAGTGTCCCGATTTGCTGGGTGGAGTTTTGCACACCGAGTGCCGCGCCGCCGCGCCCCTCCTTCGCGTATTGGAGGGAGAGGGTGTTTTTCATGCCGATTTGGATATGCTCACCGAGGGAGTACATACAGATGGCAAGGGTGGCGAGGATTTTGGTGGGCGGCAGGACCGCGTGCATCCCCATGCCGACCAGCATGATGACCGCGCCCGCTTTATAGAACTTCTCCGCCGAGAATCGGAAGAACAGCGCGAGGATGAAGACCAGCGCGATGCCCGGAAGCTCGCGGAAAAACTCGGTGACACCGCGGTCGAACTCCCCCATTTTGACCACTTCGGCAAGGAAGTTATCCAGAATGCCTTTGTAGAGGCCGTAGGAAATGCCCGTGATGATGACCGAGAGGAGGAAGATGCGAAACTGCGCACCTTCCTTGAAAACGCCTTTTATTCTTTGCATGAGCATCCTCCGAGGAGACGGATGCTTGCATTCACCAAATCCGTGCCGATTTGTGGGTCTGGAGTGACCGCACCCGTGATGGTGGGCTCATAGCCGCCCTGCTCGACCGCTTCCGCGGTGGGCAGATAGCACGGGAAGGAAGCATTGGAGAGCTCCGCAATGAGGATGTTCTTCTCGGGGAATGCTTCTCTCACCGCCTTGCCGTATTCCACAAACACCTCGGCAGGCCAGAAGACCATTGCCGCCGCGCCGAAATCAAAGAGCTGCAGCTCCACATCGATCATACGGATGGGGTTTTGATGCGCCGCCACGGTTGCCTGCGCGATGTGGCGGGTTTGGTGATGGGAGATACGGTCCATACCGCGGCCGAAGCGCACGTCCTCACCGCCGAGGAAACGGTATGCGATATCCACCATATCGGGGGTGGGCTTGCGAATGTCCGCGGTGAGGAACTCGCGTTTTACCGAGAAGCCTTCCTCGGCGCAGGAAATCTCGCCTTCCAGCGCACAGAGGGCGCGGAAAAGGGCGTGACCTGTTCTTTCATGCGCGGGGAGGTCGGGATGCGGCTCATCCACGGGGACTTCCAGGAAATTACAATGGTTGGTATTGCCGCACGGCGCGGTGAAATACACGCTCTCCACACCGAATTTCTCCTCAACAAGGCGCGCTAAAACACCGGGATAATCCGCGGAGACCAGATTGCCGCCGATCATGTCGAGATGGACACCGTAGCTGGAAAGGAAGGCGATGGGCTTTCCGTCCGTATCGGTGACTTTCCCCACGATGTAGGTATTGTCGGGTGTGCCGAGGGCGTGGTCGATTTCGGGGTTATTGAAGCCCGGGTTGGTACGGAACGAGCCGTCCTTCATACGGAAACGGCGGATGAAGGAATAGCCCTCCACCTGTGTGGACGCAAAGCCGATTTTCGCGGGGACACGGGTTTCATATGCTTCCTCTGCCGCCGCGATTGCGGAGTCGATGAGAAGGCTGAGATAATACGGGTCATGCTCGCCCGCTTCAAACCATTCCCATGTGGGCCCGCCCGTATGGGTATGGGTCGCGGAGACCGAGATGTTGCCCTCTGAAATCCCGAGTTTTTCCGCGATGCCGCGGCGGATACGGAGGACATCGTCACGGCGCAGGTTGATGGTATCCGCCACAACCGAAACCGCGGTCTCCTCCCCTTCAAATACCACCGCCTTGACATAGAGCGGATCGAGTGCGCCTTTGATAAAGCGTTTTTCATAATACCCCGGTATCACAAGGCTGATTTCGGGGGTAATGTCACGTTTGGAAACACCGAATTTGAACATAATTTTCACCTCATGTGTATGATAGCAAAATCAGAAAAAAATTGCAAGAAATTATTGTGAAATCGAGTGAAATGTGATACACTAACCATAATTGAAGTTTTGGAGGAATTCTCTATGAATGAGAAAATCAGAATCGGTATTTTGGGCTACGGCAACTTAGGCCGCGGTGTGGAGCTCGCACTCCGTCAAAACGCGGATATGGAGCAGGTGGCGTTTTTCACAAGACGTGACCCGTCTTCTGTGACCACCCTTTCTCCGAACATCCCGATTTACGGGGTGGATGCACTCTCTCATATGAAGGATGAGATCGATGTCCTTATTCTGTGCGGCGGCAGTGCAACGGATTTGCCCTGTCAGAGTCCCGAATATGCAAAGACATTCAATATTGTGGACAGTTTTGACAACCACAGCAAAATCCCCGCGCATTTCGACGCGTGCGACTCTTCAGCGCGTGAGGGCGGAAAAGTTGCCTTCATTTCGGGCGGCTGGGACCCGGGGATGTTCTCTTTGCAGCGGCTGCTCGGCAACTGCATTCTGCCCGAGGGTGCGGATTACACCTTCTGGGGCCGCGGTGTGAGTCAGGGACATTCGGATGCAATCCGCAGAATTGACGGGGTACTCGATGCAAAGCAGTACACCGTGCCGGTCGAAGACGCGCTCTGCCGCGTGAGAGCAGGCGAAAACCCCACGCTTTCGACCCGCGAGAAACACACACGCGAGTGCTACGTGGTTGCGGAAGAGGGCGCGGATTTCGCCCGCATCGAGCATGAAATCAAGACCATGCCCGCATACTTTGCGGATTATGACACCACGGTGAACTTCATCTCCATGGAGGAGTTAAAACGCGACCACGCAGGTATTCCGCACGGCGGCTTTGTTCTGCGCTCGGGCACTACGGGTGACGGCACACGCCAGATGATTGAGTATTCGTTAAAACTCGGCTCGAATCCCGAATTTACCGCATCCGTGCTGGTGGCTTGCGCTCGTGCGGTTTACCGTCTCGCCGCTCGCGGTGAGGTGGGCGCGCGCACGATTTTCGACCTCCCGCCCGCGCTTCTCTCCCCCAAGGATGGGGCGACACTCAGAAAAGAATTGCTGTAAGAGGTGACTTTCATGTTAAAAACAGGATTTGCAAGAGTTGACATGACCCCGCCGTTTGGCACGCTGATTGCGGGGTATTTTGAAGAACGTCCGATGGACGGGGTACTCGACCCGCTGTATGCATCGGTCATCGCGTTTGACGATGGGGAGACCAAAGCGCTGCTCTTCGCGCTGGACCACATCGGCATCCGCCTTTCCTTTGCATCTGAGGTGCGCGAGGCAATCTCCAAGGCGACGGGGCTTCCGTATGAGGCGATTTCCCTCACCTGCTCGCACACACATTTGGGGCCCGAGGCCTCGCGCAAGAACGGGGTTTTGGAAAACGAGGAATACAACCTTTGGTTTCAAAAGCGTCTGTGTGACGCGGCTTTGATGGCGCTGGAAGACGTTGCCCCCACCGAGATGCTGGTCTGCCGCGGCAGGGTTGAGGATGTTGCGTTTGTGCGCCGCTTCCGTATGAAGGACGGCTCGGTGCAGACCAATCCCGGATGCATGAATCCGAACATTGACCATGTCCTCGGCGATACCGACGAGGAAAGCCAGCTTCTCATCTTAAAGCGTGAGGGAAAACCTGAAATCGGCATTGTGACTTTCCAAGTCCACCCCGATGTCATCGGCGGCTGTAAGGTGAGCGCGGATTATATCAAGTTTGTGCGCGATACGTATGAGAAAAACATTCCGAATTCCTACTGTGTGTACTTAAACGGTGCGCAGGGCGACACCAACCACATTGATGTGCGCCTTGACCCGAACTCGGATGATTTGATTTACGGCTACCGCCGTGCAAAGTACATGGGTGAAAAGATTGCGTACTCGGTGTTGTCAAATTACGAAGTGGCAAAGCCGATCTCAGGCGGCAAGGTGCGTTTTAAGGAAGTTTCCATGATGGCGCGCTACAACAAGGGCAATCCCGACCAGCTTGAGGATGCGATTCGCAGAAGCGCGATTTATCAAGCGGAAGGGTTAGACGCCGCAACCCCCGAATTTACCGGGATGCGCAAGATTGAAGTGGTGAGTGAGGCTGAGCGCATTGTCCGTGTCAAGGATTTCCCCGACGCGGTTTCCCTCCCGCTCGTTGCGATTGCCGCAGGTGGCGCGGTGTTCTCCACGGTTCCGGGCGAACCGTTTACCGATGTGGGTGTGCAGATCAAGGCGGGCTCGAAGTTTGACTTTACCATTGCCACCTGCTGCTCAAACGGTGACGAGGCGTACTTCCCCACCCAAGCGGCATTTGACGAGGGCGGCTACGAGGTGGTCAGCACCGACTTTGCCGAAGGCACCGCGGAGCAAATCGTCCGCGATACCCTCGCTCTTATCAATTCGCTCTAAAAGAAAAAGGACTGCACTTGCAGTCCTTTTTTTATGCCCAAAAGTCTCGGAGTTCTTCGATATAGCGGTCACCGTCCGAGAGATAACTCATGCCGTGGTCCGCGCCCGGGAAGGTGACAAGCTTCTTTTTTGACGGGCAGACGTCATACATCGCGCGCGACATCTCGCACGGGACAAAGCCGTCACACTCGCCGTGGAGGAAGACCACGGGACGGGTGCAGGTTTTGAGGGATTGCATGGGACTCTCGGAGTTTGGGTCAAAGCCGCCGAAGAGGATTGCGGAAAGGCGCACAAAGGGGTATACGATGCGCGGGGGCAGGTGCATTTCCCCGATGACTTTCATGATAATCTCGCGCGCGGAGGAGTATCCGCAATCCGCGAGGATGCCGACCACGGTTTCGGGAAGCGGCTTTCCCGATGCAATGAGAACGGTGGAGGCACCCATGGAGATGCCGCCGAGGTAGATTGTGCGCTCACCCAAAAATTCCACCCAACTCAGGCAGTCCCGATATTCCTTGACCCCGAAGGTGATGACACGCCCCTCGCTCTCCCCACAGCCGCGCTGGTCGACCAGCAGTGCGCTGTGTCCCAAGGAAAAGCAGCGCTGCACCGCGCCGCACAAATCCCGCTCGGATGTACCGCGGTAGCCGTGCATGAGAAGTTCCACCGGGGCGTCGGGCGAATATTCATAGAATTTCCCGCGCAGGGTGAGTCCGTCAAAGGAGGTTACCTCCACGCGCGTATGCGGAAGGGCTTCTGCCTCCTCGCTCCATTGTTTGAGTTGGTCACGGTAGGGCGCGAGCATCCCGTAATCAAAGAGATGCAGGCCTTTGTTCTTGTTTTTGGGGGAATAAAACGCGAGATAGAAGCAAATCAAAGCGATGATGAGTGTGAGTGTAATCATAACATCTCCTCCATCTGCCATTATACGCCGATTTCCCCAAAGATTCAACCTTGCATTTTGGAGGAAGATGGGGTACACTCTTATGGGGTGAATGATATGAAAGAAGTCAATTACAAGAACAAAAAACGCTATAAAACCGCGAAATATCCCATCCGTCAGCCGAAAATCATTGTATTTTTGATTTGGCTGCTCTCAAAAATCGTGTTGATGGGAAAAGAATACAAAATTACCAAGGTGAGTATGGAGGGACTCAAACCGCCGTATCTCCTGCTCTCCAATCATATGTATTTCATTGATTTTGAACTCACCGCACTCGCCACCTTTCCGCATCGGGTGAATAACGTGGTGAGTATTGACGGGTATTACCGCAGACCGTGGCTGATGGAACTCATCGGCGCGATTTGTACCCGAAAATTTACCGCCGACCTGCATTTGGTGAAGTCCATTCGCAAGGTCCTCGCGCGCGGGGATATTTTATGTATGTACCCCGAAGCGCGGTACTCTCCCTGCGGTGTGACCTCGTTTTTGCCCGAGAGTCTGGGCAAACTCATTCGGATGAACAAGGTCCCCGTGGTGGTGTGCATCCATCACGGAAACTATCTGCACTCCCCGTTTTGGAACTTCCGCAAGAAGCGGAAGGCACCGCTGCACAGTGTGTACACACAGGTGCTGACCGCGGAGGAGTCTGCCACCCTTTCGGTCGAGGAAATCAACGCGCGCATCCGCGATGCCTTCGCCTACGATGACTACGCATACCAGAAAAACAGCGGCATCAAAATCACCGAGCCCTTCCGCGCGGAGGGGATGGAGAAGATTCTCTATCAATGTCCGCATTGCCGCGCCGAGCACGAGATGGCAAGCGCGGGTGCGGAGCTTTTCTGCACCGTGTGTCAAAAGCGGTGGACACTCCACGAGGACGGCACACTTTCCGCAAACGACGGAAACACCGAGTTTTCCCATGTCCCCGACTGGTTTTTGTGGCAGCGCGAGAATGTGCGCCGTGAGGTGCGCGAAGGCAGATATTCGTTTACCGACGAGGTGGAGGTGTACTCCATGCCGCGCTGTTGGAGGTTTGAGAAGCTCGGGAAAGCGACCGTCACCCACGATGCGAACGGGTTTACCCTTCACGGTGTGTACCGCGGCGAGGAGTATGAAATCATCCGCACACCGCGTGAGACCAACTCCCTTCATGTGGAATACGATTACTGCTACCTCAGACCCGAGGATTGCTTTGATATTTCGGTCGAAAACGATTCCTTCTACTGCTATCCCACGAAGAAGAATGTGGTGACAAAGCTTGCCTTTGCGGTGGAGGAACTGTATCTGATGCACAGCGAGGGAAAAAACGCATGAATTATCTCTTGATTGCGGTCATTGCCGCGGCAATCGGGCTGCAGGGGATGTGCCAAAAACAGTACAACTTGAAATTTGAAGGGCGCGGGGTTTTGGTGTTCTCCTCGATTTCCGCGCTTTGCTCCGCGCTGGTGTTCCTTGCGGTCAACCGCGGCTGTACGCTCTCGCTTGCACTCCTTCCCTACTCGCTCCTGTTTGCGCTCGGGTATTCCTTTGCGGTGGTGTTTGTGGTGCTTGCGTGCGGATACGGGAGTTTGGCACTCACGAATCTGATGGTGTCGTTTTCCTCTGTCCTGCCCACCGTGTACGGACTCCTCTTTTTGGGCGAGGCGGTCACGCATTCGCTGATTTGCGGTGTGGCGCTTCTCATCGCCGCCATTGTTGTGATGAATCTCCCCGAAAAGGATGCGCGCGTGAATTTGAAGTGGTTTTTCTGCGCCATGCTCACGTTTTTGGGAAACGGACTGACAAGCATTGTCCTCAAGGTGCAGGCGATTGACTTTGACGGGGAGTTTGGCAACGATTTTATGATTGTTGCGCTCCTGCTGGTCGCGGTCACCTCCTTCCTGCTTGCGCTGACGCGAGAAAAGAAAACGGTCAAGGTGTATGTGACGGGCGGCGCGGCGCTGTTTTCGGTGTGCGGACTCTTAAACGGGTTTCACAACTCGCTTGTGGTCTATGTTGCGGCACGGATGCCCGCATCGATTCTCTTCCCGCTCCTTTCGGCAGGCGGAATCCTTGTCACGCTCTTTATCTCCGCGGTATTTTACCGCGAGCGGCTGAATGCACGGCAGGCTCTAGGATTCTTTCTCGGAATCGGCGCAATTCTCCTGCTGAGTATTTGACAATCCACCCTACTTATACTATAATAGTTTAGTTAAGACACCTACTACCGTAGAAAACGGAGGCAATGGATATGAAAGAGAAATTACAACTTCTCGCGGCCGAGGGCAGAGAAAAAATCCGCGGCGCAAAAAACGAGGTTGAACTGCAAGAAATCAAGGCGGCGTACCTTGGAAAGAAGGGCTCGATTACCGAGCTGATGAAGGGGCTTCCCTCCCTTCCGCCCGAAGAACGCCGTGACTTCGGTCAGGCGGTCAATGCCGCGAAAAACGAGCTTTCCGAGTTGGTGGAGACCTGCCGCGAGGAACTCAAGCTGAAGAGCGCGGCGATTCCGACCGACTTTGACGTGTCGGTACCCGGCATTCTGCCCGAGGGCGGCGCGCTGCACCCCATCACCCAGATGTGCTACGACTTAAACGATGCCTTCCGCTCCATGGGGTTTGAGATTTTCCAGGGGTCGGATATCACAAGCGAATACTCCGCGTTTGATACCTTAAACTTCCCCCCCGCGCACCCCGCACGCGAGAGCATGGACACCTACTGGCTTGAGGGTCACGACACGGGCGATGCGGAAAAGAAGCTTTGCCTCCGTCCGCACCTGACGGGCGAGAGTGTCCGTTATATGCGCACCCACAAGCCCCCGTACCGTTTTGTGTATCCGGGCCGTGTGTACCGCAACGAGACCACCGACGCACGTCACGAGCGCGCATTCTTCCAGTATGAGGCGCTCATTGTGGACAAGGATTTAACCTTCACCGCAGGTAAGGTCATGATTAAGAGCATTCTCTCCAAGGTCTTCGGTCAGGATGTGCCTGTCCGTATGCGCGCAGGCTTCTTCCCGTTTGTTGAGCCGGGCTTTGAAATTGATATGGGATGCTTGGTCTGCGGTGGTAAGGGCTGCAGCGTTTGTAAGCACGTTGGCTGGATTGAGATTATGCCGGGCGGTACCCCACATCCGAATGTACTGCGCGCGGCAGGGCTTGACCCGGATGAATACACCGGCTTCTATGTCAACATCGGTCTCGACCGTCTGGTCATGATGCGCTACGGTGTGGATGACGTCCGTCTGTTCCACAGCACGGATTTGCGCTTCCTGTCCCAGTTCCGTTAATGGAGGGTTTCTAAGATGAAAGTTTCACTCAATTGGATTAAAGAATATGTTGCTCTGCCCGAGGATATGGACCTCTCCCGTCTCGCGTATGACCTGACCATGGCAACCGTTGAGGTGGAGGGCGTTACCAATCTGGCAGACGAATTTCAAAATATCATTGTCGGTGTCATTACCGAGGTACTCCCCCATCCGAATGCGGAAAAACTCCGTATTTGCAAGGTGGATGTCGGCGGTGAAATCAAAGACATCGTGTGCGGCGGCTCGAATCTGTACGCGGGCGAGAAGGTTGCGGTTGCAATCCCGGGCGCGATGGTACGTTGGCACGGCGAGGACGAGCCGGTAAAAATCGGTCTTGCGAAACTGCGCGGTGTGGAAAGCTACGGCATGATTTGTGCCTCCTCGGAGATTGGGCTTTTTGACCTGTTCCCGTTCGAGGAGGAAGCCACCATTGTGGACCTCTCCGACTTTGACGCACCCGCGGGGACTTCCGTAGCGGAGGCGCTGGGGCTTTCCGATATGATTTTGGAGATTGACAACAAGTCGCTCACCAACCGCCCCGACCTTTGGGGGCATTACGGCATCGCGCGTGAACTTGCGGCGCTCTACGATTTGCCGCTGAAAGAGATTGCGCCGTATGTTGTGCCCGACGTTTCCGAGCTCAAGATTGAAATTGCAGACACCGAGCGCTGCCCGCGTTACATCGGTGTTCAGCTCGAGAATTTGAGCGTGAAGGCGTCCCCGTTTGCCATGCAGACCATGTTGTGGCGCGTGGGTCAGCGCCCGATTAACGCGCTGGTTGATATTACAAACTATGTCATGATGGCGGTGGGTCAGCCCACTCATGCGTTTGACAAGGATAACATCCATGACCATATCGTGGTGCGCCGCGCAAAAGCGGAGGAAGAACTCCTGCTCTTAAACGGCAAGGAACTCGCGCTCTGCGAGGATGATCTGGTCATTGCGGACACCCAGAGTCCTGTGGGTCTTGCGGGTGTTATGGGCGGCGCGAAGGATTCGGTCCTCCCCACCACCAAGACCGTGATTTTGGAAATCGCAAACTTTGCCGCAAGCGGTGTTCGCCGCACCGCGCTGCGCTACGATAACCGCACCGAAGCGGTCTCCCGTTATGAGAAGGGCATCGACCCCGAGCGCTGCGACCTTGCGCTCTCCCTTTCCATGGAGCTGTTCCGCGAGCTGTACCCCGAGGTGACGGTTTCCGCTTTCTCGGACACCTACCCGAAGAAACTGGAATGCGCGAAAATTGACGTATCCCTCGCATGGCTGGAAAGCCGCTTGGGCAAGCGTATCCCGAATGAGACCATTGCCCGTAAGATGGGCGCGATGGGGTATGCGGTCGCGTTTGACGGCGATATCATGCACATCACCGTACCCTCCTGGCGCTCCACCGGTGATGTCTCCATCAAGGCGGACATCATGGAAGAAGTCGCAAGAATGTACGGCTATGAGAATTTCGAAGCCACCCCGATTACCACCTCGTTTGAGGGCGCAATCAATCAGCTGGATGTGGATATCGAGCGCAAGGCGAAGGAATACCTCGCAATCCGCTGCGGAATGCAGGAAATCTTCACCTATCCGTGGATGAGTGACGAGTGTGTGGATGCGATTCTGCAGGATACCGCGGGCATCTTCAAGCTCTCCACCCCGCCGTCTCCCACCGAGCGTTACATCCGCTCCTCCCTCCTTCCGAATCTCGCGAAGGCGGTGGCACACAACCAGCGTTATTTCGATGACTTTGCGATTTTCGAGACCGCAATGGTCATCCGTGACGAGAATTACACCTCCCCGTATTACGATATCGAACTTTTGCCGAGTCAGAAGCGCGGTCTTGCCGCGGCTTGGGTGTGCGGCGGAGACGATGTCACCACCCTCTTCCGCACCGCGAAGGGTGCGGTTGAGATGATGCCGAGATATACCCATATGGAAGGCTTCACCTTCCGTCAGGAGGCAAAACCCGTTTGGGCGGATGAAACCGTGTGGCTGAATGTCTATGTTGGAGACGCGCAGGTCGGAAACCTCGCACTCCTCTCAAAGAAGGCGGCTTTGGGTTGCGGAATCAAGACCGGTTACGTCATGCTCTTTGAACTGGATTTGGATGAACTCCGCCCCTTCACCTCGCGCACCAACACATTTGAGCATCTCGCGGAATTCCCGCTCACCGATTACGATATCTCCCTCCTCTTTGAGCGCAACACACCGTGGGAGAAAATCCGTGCGACCGCGCTCGGCTGTAAGGGTCAGAGCAAGGCACTCCGCGATGTCAAGTTTGTGGAGGAATACAAGGGCAAGCACGTGCCCGAGGATAAGAAGTCGGTCACCCTCCGCATCGTCATCGGTGCGGACGATAAAACCCTGACCACCGAGGAAATCGAAGCGGTTGTAGGGGTTGTGACCAAGAAACTCACCAAAAACCTCGGCGCAGAAGCAAGAAATAAGTAAATAAAATATTTTGAGGCACCCTCCGCGGAGGGTGCCTCAATTTTTCCATC
>JAZQIE010000023.1:0-36080 GCA_045540975.1 Eubacteriales bacterium | reverse complement strand
CTTCGATGCCTGCTTCTTTGAGTGCCTTTGCGGTGCCGCCGGTGGAAACGATTTCCAAGCCGAGTTCCGCAAGGCCTTTTGCAAATTCAACGATTCCGGTCTTATCGGAAACGCTTAAAATAGCACGACGCTTCATGGGATGTATTCCTCCTAATCATCAATATGGACTCGTCCGTTTCTAACAGTAATTTTCCCTTCGCTCAGCAGACCCAGTGCGCGCGGAAGCAGAATCCATTCGCACTGCTCCATGATACGGCGCTGCAAGGTCTCGGGGGTGTCGTTTTCCAAAACATCCACCGCTTTCTGCGCGATGATGGGTCCGCCGTCTGTGATGGCGGTGACGAAATGCACGGTTGCCCCGCTCACCTTGACCCCTGCGTCCAGCGCGTACCGATGGACCTTGAGCCCGTAATACCCAGGGCCGCAGAAGGACGGAATCAGCGCAGGATGGACATTGAGCGCGCGGTTTTCATACTTTTCGGCAAACTGCGGGGAAAGCATAAACATGAATCCTGCCAAAACCACCGCCTCCACGCGGTACTCTTCCAGAACGGAAAGCAGCGCATCGGTATAAGCGGAACGGTCTGCAAAGTCTTTCGGTGAGCAGACTTCACGCGCAATTCCCGCTTTCTCTGCACGCTCGAGTGCATACGCATCCGCGCTCGAGGAAAGCACCAAGCAAAGGTCAGCCTGCGGAAGTTCTCCGCGTGCCTTCGCATCCAAAATTGCTTGCAGATTACTGCCGCCGCCCGAAACCAAAACCGCGACTCTCATCATAACAGGATACCCTTTTCGCCCGAGACGGTTTCACCTAAGATGCAAGCGGTCTCGCCTGCCGCACGGAGTGCCGCGAGTGCTTGATCCGCATCGTTTTTATCCACCGCAATCACAAGGGAGATACCCATGTTGAAGGTGTTGTAGAGATCGCGTTCCGGAATGTTGCCCTCTTTTCCGAGCATACGGAAAATGGGCGGGACTTCGTACGCGTTCTTGTCAATCTTTGCGCAAACGCCGTCGGGCAGCATTCTCGGAATGTTTTCATAGAAACCGCCGCCGGTGATGTTGGAGATGCCCTTGACCGGGACCTCACGGATGAGCGCCTGCAAGCTGCGGACATAAATCTTGGTCGGACGCAGGAGTTCTTCACCCAAGGTGCAGCCGAGTTCCGGAATCTCACGCATGAGAGACTTTTCGCTCATTTCGAAGACATGGCGGACCAAGGAATAACCGTTGGAATGGAGGCCGCTCGATGCAACACCGATGAGCACGTCGCCCGCCTTGATGTTCTTTCCGTCGATGAGTTTTTCACGGTCAACCATACCCACGCAGAAGCCCGCGACATCGTACTCGCCTACCGGATAGAAGCCGGGCATTTCAGCGGTTTCGCCGCCGATGAGTGCGCAGCCCGCATCACGGCAGCCTGCCGCGATACCGGATACAATCTGCTCGACCTGAGTGGGGAAGTTTTTACCCACCGCGATGTAATCGAGGAAAAAGAGCGGTGCCGCACCGCTGCATGCAATGTCGTTTGCACACATTGCAACACAGTCGATGCCGACAGTATCATGCTTGTCCATGATAAATGCGATTTTAAGTTTGGTGCCGACGCCGTCGGTACCCGAAACGAAGACCGGCTCCTTCATACCGCCGAGATTCGGCTTAAACACGCCACCGAATCCGCCGATATCGGAAAGAACACCGTCTGTATATGTACTTTGAACGTGCGCCTTCATGAGTTCGACTGCACGGTAACCGGCGGTAACGTCAACACCGGCTGCTTTATAAGTTTCGCTCTGACTATTGTTCACAGGTACTTACCCCCTCTTCTAACCCTTGCTTTTCCACCTTACTCGGAACCTCGACCGAATAATCACCGGTGAAACAAGCGTGGCAGAAATCCAAATTCATCCCCTTGACAACCTGCGGAAGATCTTCGAAATTCAGATAATCCAGAGAATCCGCGCCGATAATCTCACGGATTTCTTCCAGGTTGTGATTGTGTGCGATCAGCATCTCGCGGTCCGGAACATCGGTGCCGAAGAAGCACGGATGCAAGAACGGAGGCGAGGAGACGCGCATATGTACTTCGGTCGCACCCGCTTCGCGCAGAAGGGATACGATACGTGCACAAGTGGTACCGCGGACGATGGAGTCATCCACCATGATGACACGCTTACCGCGGACTGCCGCCGCGATTGCATTCAACTTAATCTTGACCGAGCGCTGACGCTGGCCCTGAGACGGCTGAATGAAGGTACGGCCGATGTAACGGTTTTTGATGAAGCCGACTCCGTAAGGAATGCCGGATTCCTCCGCAAAACCGAGTGCTGCGGAAAGGCCCGAGTCGGGAACACCGATGACCACATCGGCATCCACCGTGTTGCGGCGCGCAAGACATCTGCCCGCTTCTTTACGGGACTCGTCAACCGAAACACCGTCAATCACGCTGTCGGGACGTGCAAAGTAAATGTACTCAAACACACACGCGGATTTGCGCGCGGTAATGCCACTCTTCATGGAGTTCACCACGCCGTCTTCCACGGTGACGATTTCGCCCGGCTCAATATCGCGGATAAATTCCGCGCCGATTGCATCGAGCGCACAGCTCTCGGACGAGAAGATGATGCTGCCGTCAATCTTACCCATACAGAGCGGACGGAAGCCGTTCGGGTCACGGAATGCGATGAGTTTGTTGCGGCTGAGCATGATGACAGAGTACGCACCCGACAAATACTGCATGGTACGTTTGACCGCATCTTCAATGCTGTCTGCCCAAACGCGCTCGCGCACCACCAAATGCGCAATGATTTCCGCATCGCTTGTGGTATAGAAAATACCGCCGCGGCGTTCCATCTCATTGCGGAGTTTCAGTCCGTTTACCAACGCGCCGTTATGGGCGACCGCAAGGTTGCCGTTGATATGGCTGAGCACCAGCGGCTGCGCATTCACGCGCTGATTTCCGTCTGCGGATTGATAGTTGACATGACCGATGGCGAGATTTCCCTTCAAAGCCTCAAGGTGCTTCGAAGTAAATACTTCGGGGACCAAGCCCATGTCTTTATGGAAATTGATGATGCCTTTATGACTGGTTGCAATACCGCAGGATTCCTGCCCACGGTGTTGGAGTGCGAACAGAGCGCTATACGTTTCTTCTACCGCATTGATTCCCGAATCGGGAGTCGCGGCAATCCCAAACACACCCATGGATTATTCCCCCAACAGGCGGCGCATAACTTCCTGATATGCGTCTTCCACCCCGCCAAGGTCACGACGGAAGCGATCCTTATCGAGTTTTTCATGGGTCTTGCTGTCCCAGAAACGGCAGGTATCCGGGGAGATTTCGTCTGCGAGGACGATGGTGCCGTCACTCAAACGGCCGAACTCAAGTTTGAAGTCGATGAGTTCAATATTGACATCCTTGAGGTAATCGCTCAGGATTTCATTGATTTTCAGGGAATAAGAGTCAATGGTGCGGAGTTCTTCGGTAGTTGCAAGAGAGAGCGCACGGACATGATACTCGTTGATGAACGGATCGCCGAGTGCGTCATCCTTATAGCAGTACTCCAAGACGGTGGAGGAAAGCTTGGTACCTTCCGGGAGACCCAGACGCTTGGAAAGGCTGCCTGCCGCGATGTTGCGGACGATGACTTCCAACGGAACGATGGAGACCTTCTTAACAATGGTCTCGCGCTCGGAAATCTCTTCCACAAAGTGGGTCGGGATGCCCTTTGCTTCAAGCATCTTCATCAGGTGGTTGGTGACGCGGTTATTGATGACACCCTTACCCATGATGGTGCCCTTTTTTTCGCCGTTGAATGCGGTCGCATCGTCTTTATAATCAACGATATAGAGTTCCGGCTCATCGGTCGCAAAAACCTTCTTTGCCTTGCCTTCGTATAACTGTTCTGTCTTCTTCATGATTACATAACCTCCTGTTGTAATTTTGCATCTTTTTCTTCAACTTCGCGTTGCATTTTGACTTTTTCATCCAAAAGGCGAGCAGCAAGCGCGGTATCCTCTACCGCCAACATCTGCGCCGCCAGGATTGCGGCATTGTCCGCGCCGTCGACCGCGACACACGCGACCGGGACGCCCTTCGGCATCTGCACGATGGAGAGCAGGCTGTCAAGCCCGCCCATCATGGATGTTTTCATCGGCACGCCGATGACAGGGAGTGTGGTATACGCGGCAAGTACGCCGCCCAAGTGCGCGGCTTTTCCCGCCGCCGCAATGATGACACCGAATCCGTTTTCCCGTGCTTTGGAAGCAAACTGCTCCGCCGCCGCAGGGGTACGGTGTGCCGAGATGATGTGTACCTCATGCGGAATTTCGAGACTGCGCAGTTTTTCAACCGCGGCTTTCATCACGCCGTAATCGCTGTCCGATCCCATGATGACTGCAACTTTTTTTGCCATAAATCCACCCTCCTGAAACAAAAAAGAGCGCCGCAAAGCGACACTCATACACTTTTTGCGCGCAAGACACACTCACCCGCACTGACTCCTACGGATGCAATCATTTTTTCCGTTTTGAGAAAGCAGAAGAGCACAGCCATAACGCACCTCTTATCAAAAAAAATACAATTCTATTTTAGAGTATTTTCTCTCAAAATGCAAGTGCTTTTCCCAATTTTGTCGGGTTATACAGATTCTTCGCATAAAAACACGACATCTTTTGTGTTTTTGATGTTTGCACACGGGGACACCCCGGGTCATACACTGTATCAGAAAGGAGAGATGACGGAGATGACGGAAAAAACGAACTCATTTGCCGTGGTCGGCGGAGATGCGCGTCAAGCCCATTTGGCAGAGCTTCTCGCCGCAGACGGTCATTCCGTCCGTGCTTACGCACTCCACAAGCACACCTTTTCCGATGCGGTCATCAAATCCGATGATTTCGGAGACCTCGCACACCGTGTTGACTGTGTCGTACTGCCCCTTCCGCTTTTGGGAGAAGGCACTTTGTTAAACACACCGCTTTCCGCCGAGACCTACTCTGCGGAAACACTCTTTTCACTCCTCCCGACGGGACAAACCGTTGTTGCGGGAAAGGTCAGCCATGAAATGTTTGAACTTGCAGGGCGCAACGGGATTCGGCTTTATGACTATTTAGAGCGCGAGGAATTCAGCGTGTCCAATGCAATTCCCTCCGCTGAGGGCGCGATTCAGCTTGCCATGCAGGAACTCCCCACCACGCTGCACGGGCTTCATGTGCTGGTGCTCGGCTACGGTCGGATCGGAAAACTGCTTACAAGGTATCTGTCTGCCTTCGGCGCCCATGTCACAGTCACCGCGCGCAAATACAGTGACCTTGCATGGATTGATGCAAACGGCTGCCGCGCAATCCATACCGGCGCAATCGCGGGAACACTTTCCGAGTTTGACCTGATTTTCAACACCATCCCCGCACCCGTTCTCACCGCAGACCGCCTGCGCGAATTGAAGCACGATTGTCTGTGCATCGATTTGGCATCCAAACCGGGCGGGATTGATTTTCCCGCCGCAAAGAAGCTCGGCATCCGTGCGATTTGGGAGCTTTCCATTCCGGGCAAAGTTGCGCCCGTGACCGCAGGACTCATCATGAAACAAACGATTTATAATATCATGGACGAATGGAGGTGTCGGGCATGAAAATCGGATTTGCCATGTGTGGTTCGTTTTGTACCTTCGCACGTGTTGTCGATGAATTAAAGCGTCTTGTCGATGCAGGTTATGAGGTCCTTCCCATCCTGTCGCAAACCGCGTATACCACCGATACGCGTTTCGGAAAAGCCGAGGATTGGAACCGCAAAATCGAGGAGATTTGCTCCTCCCCCATCATCCATACCATTGCAGGTGCAGAGCCCATCGGACCGAAAGGTCTTTTGGATGCACTCATCATCGCACCCTGCACGGGAAATACCCTCGCAAAACTCGCCTGCGGCATCACAGACAGTTCGGTCACAATGGCGGCAAAAGCGCACCTGAGAAACGAACGCCCCGTAATCGTCGCGGTATCCACCAATGACGGGCTGGGACTCAACGCGAAAAACATCGGAACGCTTTCCGCCGCACGGCATTTTTACTTTGTCCCCTTCGGACAAGATGACCCACAAAAAAAGACAAAATCTTTGGTCGCGGATATGACCATGATTTTGCCGTGTTTAGAATCAGCACTCGCAGGAGTCCAACTCCAGCCCATGCTGAAATAATGTTTTGTCTGTTCGGTCGGGTGCTGCTGCACCCGACCAATACAGTATGCACATCAGAACGTTGAGTCGGTTAGGTGTCCTTCACCCAACACGCAAGAATTCCTTCTCTCAAATGTTCTGCTAACAGTATAACCGACAAACATGTCCTCCCCTTGAAGGATTTGTGAATCTTTTTAGAACAAAAAAACAGCACCGCGGTTGCGGTGCTGCTAAAATACAACTTAGTATTTTTTTCTCTTTGCGCGTGCTGCCTCGCTCTTTTTGCGGCGCTTAACGCTCGGGCTTTCATAATGCTCGCGCTTACGGAGCTCGGAAAGGACGCCCGCCTTAGCGCAAGAACGCTTAAAACGCTTCAATGCACTTTCCAGAGACTCATTTTCTTTTACGCGGACTTCAGACATTATTCTCCCTCCCTCCGGCTAAATACCTAACAAATTCTTCTTGGTAAAAACGATACCAACAAATATTATATGCAATCGGAACGAAAATGTCAAGCAAAGTTTCTAACTTTCGGAAAACTTTTTTCTTATTTGATGATCAAGTTGACCAATTTGTTCTTAACCACAATGGCTTTGACGATTTTTCCGCTCTCGAGTGCGGCTTTGACTTTTTCGGTTTCGCACGCGATTTTGACCACGGTATCGTCATCCGCATCGGTCGGAATCATCACGCGTTCACGGAGTTTGCCGCAAATCTGGACCGCGATTTCAACCGCATCGTCTTTGGTCTTTTCCGGGTCAAAGGTCGGCCAAGCGGCAAGCGAGAGCATACCTTCGCCGCCCAGCATTTCCCAAAGCTCTTCGGTCATATGCGGAGCGAAAGGGCTGAGGAGCTTGAGCAGGGTCTTGACCTCGCCCTTGTTTGCGCCGGTGGATGCGAGCTCGTTGAGAAGCGCCATCATTGCCGCAATCGCGGTGTTGAACTTGACATTTTCAATATCCTCAGAGACCTTTTGGATGGTCTTGTGGATGATGGTTTCGTGGTTGGGTGCGTATTCCTCACCCTCGGCTGCGTTCTCCGCAAGATTCCAGACACGGTCAAGGAAGCGCTTACAACCCTTCACCGATTCGGACTGCCAGGAAGCAGCCTTTTCAAAGTCACCGATGAACATGATGTACAGACGCATGGTATCTGCACCGAACTCGGCAATGATATCGTTCGGGTTGATGACGTTACCGCGGGATTTGGACATCTTTTCGCCGTTTTCACCCAGAATCATACCGTGGGAGGTACGCTTCTTATACGGCTCCTTGGTCGGGACAACCCCGATGTCATAGAGGAACTTATGCCAGAAACGGGAGTAGAGCAGGTGCAGGGTGGTATGCTCCATACCGCCGTTGTACCAATCGACCGGGGACCATTGGTCGAGCGCTTCCTTGGAAGCGAGCGCGGTGGTGCAATTCGGGTCGATATAGCGCAGGAAGTACCAGCTCGAGCCTGCCCACTGGGGCATAGTATCGGTCTCACGGGATGCCTTGCCGCCGCAATGCGGACAAGTGGTTTCCACCCAATCGGTCATTGCCGCGAGCGGGCTTTCGCCGTTATCGGTGGGCTCATAGGAATCAACATCCGGAAGGGTGACCGCGAGTTGATCCTCGGGGACAGGGAGCCAGCCGCACTTCTCGCAGTAAACGAGCGGAATCGGCTCACCCCAGTAGCGCTGACGGGAGAAGACCCAGTCGCGCAATTTGTAATTGACCTTCTTCTTGCCGATGCCCTTATCGGACAGCCATTCAATAATCTTGACCTTTGCATCTGCGACTTCGAGACCGTCAAGGAAGTCGGAGTTTACCATCTTACCGGTTTCGGTATCGGTAAATGCTTCTTCCATGACATTGCCGCCTGCGACCACTTCGATAATCGGAAGGTCGAACTTCTTTGCAAAATCCCAGTCACGGGTATCGTGCGCGGGAACTGCCATGATGGCGCCGGTGCCGTAACCCATGAGGACATAGTCGGAAATGAAAATCGGAATTTCCTTGCCGTTGACCGGGTTGATTGCAGATACGCCCGCAAGCTTGACACCGGTTTTATCCTTTGCCATTTCGGTACGCTCGAAATCGCTCTTCTTTGCCGCTTGTGCTATGTAGTCGCGAATCTCATCCATGTTGGTGAGTTTGTCTGCCCATGCATCGATGTACGGATGCTCGGGGGAAATGACCATGTAGGTCGCACCGAACAGGGTGTCGGGACGGGTGGTGTAGACGGTGAGGGTATCGCCCTGGGTGGTTTTGAAATCCACTTCCGCACCGGTGGAACGGCCAATCCAGTTCTTCTGCTGAACCTTGACGCGCTCGATGAAGTCCACATCATCCAAATCGTTGATGAGGCGTTCCGCATACTCGGTGATTTTGAGCATCCACTGGCTCTTTTCCTTGCGGACAACCTCGCTGCCGCAGCGCTCACAAACGCCGTTTACCACTTCTTCGTTTGCAAGAACGCACTTACAAGAGGTACACCAGTTGACCGGCATCTGCTTTTTGTATGCAAGACCCTTCTTGAAGAGCTGCTGGAAAATCCACTGGGTCCACTTATAGTAGTTCGGGTCGGTGGTATTGATTTCACGGTCCCAATCGAAGGAATAACCGAGCGACTGCAGCTGGGATTTGAAGAATGCCACGTTGCGGCGGGTTACTTCGGTGGGATGGATTTTGTTCTGAATTGCAAAGTTTTCGGTGGGAAGGCCGAATGCGTCCCAACCCATCGGGAACAGAACATTGTACCCTTCCATACGGCGCTTACGGGAAACAACGTCCAGCGCGGTATACGGTCTTGCGTGACCGACATGGAGACCGTTGCCGGACGGATACGGGAACTCGACCAGACCGTAGAAGGTCTCACGGGTGGTATCCCCGTTGACCGCACGGAATGCACCGCTCTCCTGCCATTTCTTTTGCCATTTCGGCTCGATTGTACCAAATTCGTACTTCATACTAAAACCACCTTATTTTAAATCATCCAAATTGATCGGCTTGGCATCTGCCCAAACACGATCGAGTTGATAAAACTTGCGCGCATCTTCTGTGAATACATGAACGACAACGCTCAGATAGTCCATCAAAACCCAAGTGCCGCTGCCGTGTCCCTCCGAGTGATGCGGACGGACGCCCTTTTCCTCAAGCACGTGTTCCACATGCTCGGTCAGGGTGCGGATATGGGTGTTGGAGGTACCGGTGCAGATAATGAAATAATCCGCAAGCGTGGTCAGTTCCTCAATCTGCAGGACTTGAATGTCCCGCGCCATTTTTTCATCCAAAACAGCGACCGCAGATGTTACGATTTCCATTGGTGTCATTGTATGGTTTCCTCCTTATCGAGTTGATCGGAATACAATCCGTTTGCAAGCTTAACATGCGGTAAATCCAAATCGGTAATCGGATTTACAAAGGGATTGAAATGGGAATTGATGAGTTCCAATGTCCCCTTTTCATATGCCATGAAATAAGAAAGCTGTTTATAATAGCCTGCCTCACCCGGAAGTGTGAACTGATGGAAGTCCTCCGCCAGATTGAGTGTCAGCGCTTTCTTTGCCATCCAAATGAGATTGCCGACCGTGAGATCGGTTTCCACATTTTTTACCAAAATCTCGGCAAGATTGGGAATCTTTGTGAGTGTTTTGGGTGAGACCAGCTTGTCCATAAAGGCATCGATGAATTTATGCTGCATGTCGATACGCTCCAAATCGCCGCGCGCATAGGTGGCGCGGAAGCGCATGAAGCCCATCGCATCGTAGCCGTCGAGGGTCTGCACCCCTTTTTTGATGTTGATTTTAAGACCTTGCTCGGGGTCGGAATAGTACATATCCACCGGCACATCCACGGTGACACCGCCGATTTCATCGATGAGTTCCACAAAAGCATCCACCGAAACCGTCAGATGGAAATCGGGGCGGAAGCCGACCACGGATTTCACCTCAGCCATCAGTTCCTCAAGATTCGCTTTTCCGCCCTGGGAGAATGCCGAGTTGATTTTCTTATTCTTGCGCTCCACGTTGACCATGGTATCGCGCGGAATACTCATCATGCTGACTTTGTTGTTCACCGTGTCATACGACATCAGCATCAACACGTCGGTATTCAGCCCCACCTTATCGCGGCCGATGAGCAAAACGGTGACAAAATCCTCTTTCCGCTCGGGTGCCGCGGGAATGCTCTGTTCCTGCTCCTGCGCCACCGCAACCGTATCCTTCGGGGGTTGCGACGGATCGACCGTCTCGGGCGGACGGACATGACGAAATGCCAACGCACCGACGGTGAGTGCCGCGGTAATGAGAAGCAAGAGCAACCCGACCATGCCCTTGCGATTACGCTTTTTCTTACGGGTGGCACGTTGCGGCGCATACCTTCCGCCGCGATTGCCATACAACTTCATAATTACTTCCTTTCGCTCAAAAGCCAATTTCGCGCATCGACCATTTGGGTGTCGATGAGCCGATCATGTTCCAGTAAAAATGCGATGGAGTGCGACATTCCCGCACAAACCGCACGGGAAAGGTCCTCCTTTGCGATTGCGCGGATTTCCTCCACACCCGGAAAATCCCGTCCCGGTTCAATGAGGTCCGCAAGCCACAAAACTTGCTCCAACACACTCATGCCCACACGCCCTGTGGTGTGCGAGCGAATCGCATCACAAACCGCATCGTCCATGCCAAAGGTTTCCTTTGCCACGATTGCACCGGAAATTGCATGAAAGAGCTGCGGTGTCAGTTTTTGCGCATTACAAATCATTATACCATGCTTTGAAAAGAAGTTCAACTGTTCGGACGAACTCCATTCTTTTGTGACATCGTGAAGCAATGCCGCAAGACGTGCCTTTTCTTCATCCGCACCGAAACGGCGCGCCAAACCGACCGCACACTCAACGGTACCGAGTGTGTGCGCAAACCGTTTGGGGCTCAGCCGTTTTTCCACTTCCGCTTGTATGTTCAGCACGGTGTTACTTCTCCTCCGACAGATAGAATCGGTTCTTTTTGATATATTCCAGCACCGATTTCGGTAAATACATTTGATGCTCCGCATCCAGCACATTCTCCCGAAGCTCTGTGGACGAAATGGGATGCGCCTTAGCATCCACCAAATCCACATTGCAGGAGAAGGTTTGCTCCAGTTCGGCTTTGTGCGCCTTTACGCGCGCGGCATCGTGATCCTCGCGCAGCACCACCGCGATTCGCGCAAGCGCAAAAATCTCGGCAGGTCTCACCCAGTTTTGCACGGTGAGAAACATATCGGTACCCATGATAAACCACAAGGTATCATTCGGGTACATATGGGAGAATTCCGCCAAGGTATCCGCGGTATAGCTTGTCCCTCCGCGGCGGATTTCCAAATCACTTACCTCCGCACCGATTTCCGCCGCGGCAAGCCGCGTCATGGCAAGGCGCTCCTCGGCACTTGGAGTAGATTTCGGCATGGTCTTATGCGGTGGGATGGAACTCGGGAGTAAAATTACCCGATCCAAGTTCAATTCCTCCCGCGCGGCAACCGCCGCGTGTAAATGTCCGGTATGCGGCGGATTGTAGGTTCCGCCCAAAATCCCAATCTTCATTCCTTTTCAAGCACGATTTTCGGGTTCTTCGGATTGGGACGGTACAAAACAAAACGGGTTCCGATGGTCTGCACACAGTCGCATCCGAGTGCTTCGCACAGCACATCCGCCACTTCGCGCGGTGTGAGAAGTGAATTTTCCAGCACTCTGCCTTTTACCAATTCGCGTGCGGTGAGCGCATCGTCCGCCTGACGGATCAGGTTGTCATTGATGCCGCCCTTTCCCACATGGAGAATGGTATCTTCTTTTCCGCCAAGTGCACGGAGCTGTGCACGTTGTTTGCTACTAAGCATTTTGATATCCTCTTTCTTTCCAGAACACCTTAAGCGCGCCTGCAAGGTTTTGCAGCGCGACCGCACGGTGTGAGATTTCGTTTTTACGTTCCGCGGTGATTTCCGCCATGGTGGCTTCTTCATTCGGGAGGTAAAAAATCGGGTCATACCCGAAGCCGCCCTCGCCCACCGCTTCTTCGGTGATTCGTCCGTGGCATTCGCCGCGGGTCACGATTTTTGCGCCGTCAGGGAACACACAAGCAATCGCAGACACGAAAAATGCACGGCGATTTTCTTTGCCTTCCATGTTCTTAAGGAGGAGATTCAAACGGTCGGTATCATCCTTACAGGCATCTCCGCCGTAACGTGCCGAGTAAATCCCCGGCTCGCCGCCAAGTGCTTCCACCACAAGTCCCGAATCGTCCGCAACCGCAGGAAGTCCGGTCACGTTCATTGCGTTCACCGCTTTGAGGACCGCATTCTCTTCAAATGTGGTGCCGGTCTCCTCCACATCGGTGGTCACGCCCGCTTCCTTGAGCGAGAGTGCTTCCACACCGAAGTCGCATAAAATCTTTTGGAGTTCTTTTAGTTTTTTCTGATTGTTGGTTGCAATTACAAATTTCATTTCAGTGTTCCACCCAATGCTTTTTTCTGCTTTGCAATCAGGCTTTTCACGCCACGGGTTGCAAGATTTAAGAGTTTCGTGTGTTCCGCGCGTGTAAACGGACGCTCCTCGCCCGTTCCCTGCACCTCGATGAGTGACCCATCCTCGGTCATGATGGCATTGAAGTCCACCTCTGCCGCGCTGTCCTCTTTATAATTGAGGTCGAGGACACAGGTGCCGTTTACAATTCCCACGCTGACCGCCGCCGCCCATTGGGTGATGGGGTTTTCCTTGATGAGTCCCTGCTCCACCATACGGCGGCAAGCAAGTGCAAGCGCAACAAAGCCGCCCGTGATGGAGGCACAGCGAGTGCCGCCGTCCGCTTGCAGGACATCGCAGTCCACCGTGATGGTATATTCACCAAGAGCTGCAAGGTCCACCACACTGCGCAGAGACCTTCCGATGAGGCGCTGGATTTCGCTGCTGCGCGGCGCGATTTTGAGTCTGGAAACGTCACGGGGTGTACGTTTTCCGGTTGCGCGCGGGAGCATGGAATACTCCGCTGTGACCCAGCCCGTACCCATCGGGACATAAGGCGGCGCGCCTGCTTCCACAGTGGCATTGCACAACACGTGGGTGTCCCCCATCTTGATGAGCACACTGCCCTCCGCATATTTGGTGAAATCTGTGATAATCTTAACCGGGCGCAGCTGCCCCTCGGTCCTTCCGTCCGCTCGTGCCATATTCATTCTCCTTAAAATAACGCCTTTGCAAAACTTTCCGCATCAAAGGGCATCAAATCGTCCATCTGCTCACCCACACCGATGAATTTCACCGGGATGTCCATCGTGTCTGCAATGGAGACCACAATTCCTCCCTTTGCGGTGCCGTCAAGTTTGGTGAGGACAATTCCGCTCACACCTGCGGCTTTGGAAAATTCCTTCGCCTGAGAGACCGCATTCTGACCCGTGGTTGCATCCAGCACGAGTAAGGTCTCCACATCCGCACCCGGAAGTTCGCGGTCAATCACACGGGAGATTTTTTGAAGCTCATTCATGAGATTCTGCTTATTGTGAAGTCTGCCTGCGGTGTCGCACAGAATGATATCACATCCGCGCGCCTTTGCCGCATTCATCGCGTCAAACACAACCGCCGCGGGGTCTGCGCCCTCGTTATGGCGGATGAGATCCACGCCTGCGCGCTCCGCCCAAATGCCAAGCTGGTCTGCCGCCGCGGCACGGAAGGTGTCTCCCGCCGCAAGCAAAACCTTCTTGCCTTGACTCTTGAACACATGCGCAAGTTTTCCGATTGAGGTGGTCTTCCCCACCCCGTTGACCCCGATGACCAAGACCACAGAGGGCTTGGTGTTGAGTGTAAGTTCGCTTGATTTTCGGGTCAATATCTCGCAAACGATTTGGTAAAACGCTTCTTTGAGTTCCTCACCGTCACGCAATTTCTCTTCCTTTGCGCGGTTTCTGAGCTCTTCGGTGATATTCATTGCGGTGACAGCCCCGAGATCCGCCATGATGAGCGCTTCTTCCAAATCATCGAAGAAATCGTCATCAAGCGGAGTGAAGGTTTTGATAATGCTCTCCACCTGCTCACTCACCGCAGCACGGGTCTTTTGCAGACCCGCTTTGAGTTTGTCAAACAATCCCATCTGTAAAGATCCTCTCTACTTGAGTTTCATATGCAATTCTTTTTCGACCTCCGCGATGCTGATGGTGAGCATCTTGGAAATACCGCGCTCCTGCATGGTGACGCCGTACAGCACATCCGCCTCTTCCATGGTACCGCGGCGGTGTGTGATGACGATGAACTGGGTATTCTCACAGAGTCTGCGCAGGTAATCCGCATAACGGACCACGTTGACATCGTCGAGTGCCGCCTCAATTTCGTCTAGCACACAGAACGGGGTCGGGCGCATCTTCATAATTGCGAAATACAATGCAATCGCAACCAGCGCTCGCTCACCGCCCGAAAGCAATGTGATGGTCTTTAAGGTCTTGCCCGGGGGCTGGACCTTGATTTCAATGCCGCAGTTTAAGATATCGTCCGGGTCTTCCAGATTGAGTTCTGCGGTACCGCCATCGAAAATTTCGGTGAAGGTTTCGCCGAATTTTTGATTGATAATTGCAAATTTTTCCGCAAAAATCACGCGCATTTGGTCGGTAAGCTCTTTGATTTTTTCCAAAAGCTCGGTTTTTGCCTGTTCCAGGTCCGCGCGCTGCGCGCTCATGAATTCAAAGCGCTCGGAGACACGGTCGTACTCCTCAATCGCGCCCACGTTGACATTACCCAGACTCTTGCGCTCGCTCTTGAGGGTTTGGATGCGCGCCTTTGCTTCGGGAATAGACGCAATCGGCTCCGCGACTTCCTGTGCCGCGGTGACGGTGAGTTCATAGGTTTCCCAAAGCTTGTCGATCAACTGCGCGTAAGCCTGCTCCGCGGAATCCTTCTTGGATTCCAAACGTGCGCGTTCACGCTCGAGATTCAAAATCTCGTCATTGCTTGCTTTGGCTTCGCGATCCTTACGGTTGCGGACCGCCTCCACCTCCAGTTTCTCCTGCATCCGCTCGGAAATACGGGTGCGCTGCGCCTCCGCATCCTCCTGCGCGGTTTTCATTTCGGCATTCTTTTCTTCGATTTCAATCGCGAGGAGACGGTTCTTCTCCTCGAATTCCTCGATGAGCTTGAACTTCTGATCGCGACCGCCCGCCATACCGAGGGAGAGTTCTGTCAGTTCCGCCTTGGAGCGCTCATTTTCGCGCATCTCGGCTTCAATTCCCGCGGCGCGCATTTTGAGTTCTGCCAACTGTGCGGTCAAATCTCCCTGCTGGCTGACCAATTCGGTTCGACCCGCCTGCATCTGCTCAATCTGTGCGGCAAGGGTGTCTTTCTCCGCGGTTTTTTCCGCAATGGTTTCGGCGCGGAACGAAAGTTCACGCTTGCGCACGGTGACACGTGCGCGAAGCTGACGGGTTTCCTCCTCTGCCGCATCGCCCGATTCGTTGAGCGCAGCCATAAGGAGTCCGTAATGCTCGATTTCGGTTTTGGATTTTAAGAGCGCGTCTTCCGCGCTTCGTTTATCGTTCTGCGCAAGTTCGATTTCATATGCGAGCGCGGAATATTCACGCGAAAGCTCCTGCACCGCGACCGCATCCGCCTCAAGTTTTGCTTTCTTGGAAGCAAGGTCTTCCTCCAGACGGCGGAGTTCGTTTGCGCGGCTTAAAATACCGACATTTTTGCCGACACTACCGCCCGTGTACGAGCCGCCCGCGTTGATGACCTGACCGTCGAGCGTAACGATTTTAAACTGATAGTTATGCTTTCTTGCAAGCGCGGTTGCGCGGTCGATATGCTCGACAATGACCACACGTCCGAGCAAACTCTGATAGACTTCCGCAAAGCGTGCATCAAAGGATACCAGTTCGGATGCGATACCGCACACGCCGTCTTCCTTTTCCACACCGCTTGCGGAAAGACGTTTTCCGCGGATGGTGGTCAGCGGATAGAAGGTGGTTCTGCCGCCGCCCGAACTTTTCAAGAAGGAAATCGCGGCTTTTGCGGATTTTTCATCTTCCACAATGATATTGTTGAGCGCACCGCCAAGTGCGATTTCCACCGCGACCGCATATTGTTCCGGCACCTGCATGAGCTTGGACACGATGCCGCAAACACCGAACAACTGCTTGCGCTCGGCCGCCTGCATGACCGCTTTGGTTGCACCGGAGAATCCTGCAAACTCGCGCTCAAGCTCGGTGAGATAACGGAATTTTTCTTCCATGGAAGAAACCGCGTTCTGCCCCTTCTGGAGGTCTTGCTGCGCGGTTTCCAATTTGGCTTTGCGGCTTTCCGCTTTCAGGGTGAATCCGCGCAGACGGTTTTCCGCCTCCGCAAGTTTCCCCTCCGCTTCTTCCGCGATCTGCTTGACCGCGCGCGCTTTCTCGCGGGTTTCTTTTCGCTTGGTCTCCTGCTCGGAGAAATCGGATTCCAAAAGTGCGAGGCGGTCTTCCTCCGCGGAGAGTGATGCCTCCTCCGCCGCTTGCTTGGTGGTAAGACCCAAAAGCTCGGTCTCTTTGACAAGAAGCGATGCACGGAGCGCATCAAGCTGCTTTTCCGCATCGTCACTTCCCGCAAGCGCTTCGGCAATCTGCTCATTCATTGCGGAGATGGAGACTTCCAATTCCTCGCTCTCTTTCAGGAGCGCTGCAATTCTCTCCTCGCGCTCTGCGATTTGCTCCTGAATTCCGCCCTCGCGGGATTCCTCTTCCGAGAGTTCGCCGCGAACACGTTCGATATTTTCAAGATTATTCTGCACACTTGCTTCCAGCACCTGACGGGCATGCAAGATTTCTTGCACCGCACGTTCTTTTGCCTGCAAGGTTTCACGCTCTTCCTCGATGGTGACTTCGAGCGCGCGCATTTTTTCCGACTGCTCTTCTACCTCGCGGTAGAGTGCATCCACGGTTTCCTGCATACGGACAAACTGTGCGCAAGCGGTTTCATAATCCCGCGCAAACTTTTCCGCCGCTTCTTTTTCCCGATCCAGTTCATACAGCCAGACATTGGTTTCCAGCTTTTTCAGTTCATCATAAATCGCCAGATAGCGTTTGGCTTGTTCCGCCTGCTTTTGCAGAGGAAGCACTTGACCCTCCAGCTCAGAAATGATATCGCGGATACGGACAAGGTTTTCTTCGGTCGCGTCCAGCTTCCGCTCCGCTTCCACTTTACGGTGACGGAATTTGGAAATACCCGAAGCTTCTTCAAAAATCTCGCGACGGTCCTCACTCTTGACCGAAAGGATTTCGTCAATTCGACCCTGACCGATGATGGAATATCCGTCTCGGCCGAGACCGGTATCCATGAAAAGTTCATGAATATCGCGCAGGCGCATTGCCTTGCGGTTGATATAGAACTCACTTTCGCCCGAGCGGTAGTAACGACGTGTAACGGTTACCTCGGTATACTCAATGGGAAGCGCACCGTCGGAATTATCGATGGTGAGCGAAACCTCCGCAAAGCCGACCGGCTTGCGCTGCTGAGTACCGCCGAAGATGACGTCTTCCATTTTACTGCCGCGCAGAGTACGGGTCGACTGCTCGCCCAAAACCCAACGAACTGCATCGGAGATATTTGATTTGCCGCTGCCATTGGGTCCAACGATTGCGGTGATACCTTGGTCAAAACTGATAACACTCTTATCCGGGAAGGATTTGAACCCTTGAAGTTCCAAACTTTTCAGACGCAAATCAAAAACCTCCTTTCAATTATTTTACAATCCATTTTATTTTACCAATTTTAAGTACCTTTTGCAAGAGGAATCTTGAAAAAAACAAGGCTTTGAACAATGTGTTCAAAGCCCGTGGTTGTGTTTATGACTTTTTTTGATACACCAAGTAGCAAATCCAATAAATTGCCACAAGCAAAAGCACCGAATAGGAAATCCACTTTGCCGCTTCGTGCATCTTCAAAAACGATAAAATGATAACCGCAATCCCCGATAGCATGGTATAGACCAAAAACGCAGCACCTTTTGCCTTCTGCTGAATCGAGAGATTCCGTTCATCGGTTTCGGCAATCTCCTGTTTGCGCACGGTTTCCTCGTTTTTTGTGATTCTGAGATAATTCCGAATCCTGGCAAGTCCCATGACCGCAATTATAAGCCCGAATGAAGAAATAAACTCGTTTTTCGTTTTGGTGACAATACTTACAAGCACCAACAGAATCCCGATTGCAAGATAACCGTATGCGAGATACAGTCGGGATTTGAGTTTCTTTTTGAAATCCATACTCACGCCTCCTCAAACATAAAAACATCTTCGATTCTCATTTTGAAATACTTCGCTATTCTGTAAGCAAGCTGCAGGGATGCATTGTATTTCCCGTTTTCAAGGGAGATAATCGTTTGTCGGGTAACCCCGACCGCGTTTGCCAAATCATCTTGCGTTGTCTTATTCTGTTTGCGCAATTCCCTGATTCTGTTGTTCAAACAATCACCCCTCAAATAGTAAAGTATACTTTACATTTATATCTTACCGTACCCCACACAAAATGTCAAGTATGTTTTACATTTTTCTCAAAATTCGAAAAACTCTTTACGCGGAAGGCATTTTGGTATATGATAAAGACAAAGGAGAGATGAGGATGCAATACCGTACAATTTTGTTTGATTTGGACGGCACATTGACCGATCCGTTTGAAGGAATTACAAAGTGTGTGCAATACGCGGCGCAGCATTTCGGTATCATTGAGCCGGATTTGGAAAAACTGCGCGGCTTCATCGGTCCGCCGCTCGAAGCCGAGCTTTGCCGTTATTTCCACCTCTCCCCCGAGGAGGGAAAAATTGCTTTGGCAAAATACCGCGAGCGTTTTGCAACCGTCGGTCTTTTTGAAAACCGCGTATACCCCGGTATCCCCGAGATGCTTGCGGCACTCTATGACCGCGGCGTGACCCTTGCCATCGCATCCAGCAAGCCGCTCATCTATGTCAACCGCATTTTGGAGCATTTTGACCTCGCAAAATACTTTTCCGCGGTTTCGGGAAGTGAGCTTTCGGGCGAGCGCGTGGTAAAAAGCGATGCAATCCGCTATGCGCTGGAGCTTTTGAAAACAGATGCCTCTCACGAGATTTTGATGGTGGGTGACCGTGTGCACGATGCCATCGGCGCGTTCTCGGTAGGGCTTCCTTTTGTCGGTGTACGGTACAGTTACGCGACACCCGACGAGTTTGACTCGGTCGCAAATATCTACGTTGCGGATACGGTGCAGCAGCTCTCGGATTTCTTACTGAAATGATAAAACTCCCGACCAAAGGTTGGTCGGGAGTTTTTGTTATCTGGTTTCCATCAAGCGTTCGAGATTTCTGCCGAAAATATCGAGTTTGATTTCGTCGGGAATCTCCGCCATTGCAATTCTGCCCACGGTAAACATAGGCGAATAAAACGGCATATCGGTGCCGAATAGAATCTTCTTCGGGTCCGCCTCGCGCACCAACCACTCGATATTGCCTTGAAGCGCGGTGGAAAGCGCGGTATCGCCGTATACATTCGGGCGCTTATTCACCAAATCCATCGCATAGGTAAGCCCCGGGATATCTGCACCCGAATGGCCCATAATCCAGCGGATGTTCGGGAATCGAGTCGAGAGTCGGTCAATCTGCGCGACCTGACCCGCACCCCACACGTGGGACAACACAATCATCTTGTGGTCATCCGCATATTCGTAGACCGTATTGTATCTCGCATCTTCAATCGCACAGCCGTGGCAGTCCGCATGAATCTTGATTCCGCGGAAGCCCGGATGCTCCAGGCAGCGCAGCACTTCGGGCATGAGCCCGTCTTCGTAATTCGGGTTGACCGTGACATAGCCCCAAAAACGGTCGGGGTACTGCTCACACGCATCGCGTACCATATCGTTTCCGTAGATAAAATCCGGACCGATGGATCCGTGCGCGGTGGCAAATACCGTGTTGATGCCCGCGCGGTCCATGTTGGCAATCATCTGGTCTGCGGTACCGTCACCCGGGACATAGAACGCTTTCCAACGCCCCAAATGGTTATGGCAATCATGAATCTGAATCCCGTCAAGCGGACTGCCCGAAAGAACTTTTTCTTTGAAATCAATCACAGCTTGACACCTCCCAACAAACGCTCCAAATTCTCGGATGCAATGAGCTGCTTTTCTTCGTCCGAGATATTTGCATAGGTAACGGTTGCGATTGCGGCACCGCCCGCACCGTACGGCAGGCTGCTGCCAAACAGAATCCGCTCCGCACCGAATTTTGCGCACACATCTTCGATGCCGTCCATTGCCTTCCAGCCCGCGCTTGTGATATGCAGGTTGGAATATCGGTCGAGCAGTGCGTAGAGGTTTCTCGCATCACGGTAAGTCACACCGGAAAGAACAATCGGAAGCTTGGGATGTGCCTTCAAAATCTTCTGCAAGCCTTCGTATCCCCCGGTGATTTGAACCAAGCCGATAAAAAGCGGAATCCGCACATCCTCCAATGCATCATAGAGCGCGCCGCAATTCCATTCACTTGTGATAAAATTCTGGTCACCCGCATATCCGAACATGGTCACCGCGCGTACGTCGTTTGCCTCCATCTTGGAAAGGAGTTCCTTCGGCTCCCAGAACTCGCCCGTGTGGTGCGGCTGTACCGTCCAAAGCGGAGTCAAATTCGGAGTATCCGCAATTTCCTCCATCAGCATTTGATTGCCGACCATGGGGTCCAGCTCCGCCGCGACCGCATGGCGCACCAATGCACGCTCAATCCCGCAACGGTCCATTTGCGCAAGCAAGTCTTCCTTCTTCCAGAACGAGCCCGGAAGAACTACATTGCGGCGTCCAAACGACGCCTCGCTGTCATAGAAACGTAACATGGTTTCCATCCTTTCAAACATCGACAAAATTCCGTGTTTTATCTTGTTTCCATTCTAACATACGAGGAAATACTTTGTTTGCGTATTTTGCAAAAAACTTTGCATATCCTCTGTTTTTCTTTCTTGCAGAATTCATCAAGCAATAAGTTCAAAAAGTGGAGAAATCGTAAAAATCTATTGATATGATAACAATAAAGTATTATAATGTATTTATCACATTACAATGGAGGTATTTTTTATGTCTGAAAAACTCGCAATCAACGGTGGTACCCCGATTCGCAGCATCCAGATGCCCCCGAACTATCCGGGTGCAACCTCGATGGGAAAAGAAGAGGAAAAGGAAGTTCTGGAAGTTTTGGCTTCCCAGACCCTGTTCCGTTACTACGGCCCGCAGCAGCCGCTCATGAAGGTCAAGCAGTTTGAGACCGACACCGCAAAGCGTCTCGGTGCAAACCACTGTGTCGCGGTCACCTCGGGTACCGCTTCCCTGATCGTTGCTCTGCATGCAGCAGGCATCGGTCCGGGCGATAAGGTCATTGTTCCGGCTTGTACCTTTATTGCAACTCCGGGTGCGGTTGTCGCGGTCGGTGCTGTTCCTGTTTTCTGCGACATTGACGAAAGCTTCACTATGGATCCGGATAAGATTAAAGACTGCATCGATCCGAACGTCAAGGCAATCATCCCGGTTGCAATCCTCGGTTATCCGTGCCGTATGGACCGCATCATGGAAGAAGCAAAGAAATACAACCTCATCGTCATCGAAGATATCGCACAGTCCATGGGCGCATCGTTCCACGGCAAGTGCCAGGGCACCTTCGGTGATCTGGGCTGCTTCTCCCTGCAGATCAACAAAATCCTCTCCTCCGGTGAAGGCGGTTGCGTGACCACCAATGATCCGAAGCTCTATGAGCGTGCTGTTCGTTACCATGACCAGGGTATGTTCCGCGAAAAAGAAGGCTTCTTGAACGTCAACGAAGAGGCTGACATCTTCCTCGGTGCGGACTACCGTATGAGTGAGCTTTCCGGCGCGGTCGCTTGCGCACAGATTAAGAAGCTCGATTCCATCATCGCAAAGATGCGTAAGAACATGCGCATGATTCAGGACGGCATCAAGGACATCAAGGGCATCCAATTTGCAACAGAAAACGATCCGGACGGTGTTTGCGGCAACTCCTTGATTATCATGTTTGAAACCGTTGAGAAAAAGAAGGCATTTGTTGCTGCTATGGAAGCAGAAGGCACTCCGCTCTCTTGCCTGTACAACTCCGAGCCTATCTACATGGTTCCGCAGCTCATGCAGAAGCGCGTTTCCAACCGTACCGGCTTCCCCTTCAATCAGTTCGACGAAGAAATCGTCTACACTCCTGATATGTGCCCGAAGACCGCCGACTTGATGGCTCGCCATGCATGGGTCGCAATCGGTCCGGAACACACCGAGCAGGAATGCAAGGACTACATCGCAGCATTCCACAAGGTAGCGGCAGAAATTTTGTAAGAAGGAGAGCACTCCATTGAAAAAAGAAATTCGTTTTGGTATTATCGGTTGCGGCACCATCTCCAACTGGCACGCGGATGCGATTGCAGAGATTGAAGGTGCTACCTTAGTTGGCGTGACCGACGTTTACGAGCCTGCTCGCATTGCATTTGCGGAAAAGCGCGGTGTGAAGGCGTATGAGAGCGCGGAAGCACTCCTCGCGGATGCGGAAATCGATTGTGTCTGCATCTGTACCCCGAGCGGTCTTCACGCTCCGCTCGCAATCGCGGCGGCAAACGCAGGCAAACACGCTGTGGTCGAAAAACCCATGGCACTCACCCATGAAGAAATTGCCGATTTGGTGGAAGCATTTGAGAAGAACAACGTCAAGCTCGGTGTTGTTTCTCAGCTCCGTTTCTCCGCAGCGGTTCAGGCGCTCAAGAAAGCTGTTGATTCCGGTGCACTCGGCAAAATCGTGGTTGCGGACCTCAGCATGAAGTTCTTCCGCTCTCAGGAATATTACGACAAGGGCGGCTGGCGCGGCACTTGGAAGATGGACGGCGGCGGTGCGCTGATGAATCAGGGTATCCACGGTATCGACATTCTCCAGTACGTCATGGGTCCGATCAAATCGGTCTCGGGTATCGCACGCACCTTGGTCCGTAACATCGAAGTCGAAGACACCGCGGTTGCGGTTTTGGAATTCGAAAACGGCGCACTCGGTCAGATTGTCGGCACCACCTCAATCGCTCCGGGTTCCGACCGTGTCCTTGAAATTTGCGGCAGTGAGGGCACCATCGTGCTCACCGAAGACTCTGTCACCTCTTGGGAATGCCCGAACATGGCGATTCCGGAAGAGCTTGCGCAGAACAACCGCACCGGCAGCACCGCGGCAGACCCGACCAACTTCAGCATCGCAGGTCATGTCCGTCAGCTGCAGGATATGGTAGATGCAATCCGTGAGGACCGTGCTCCGATGATTACTCAGCATGACGGCAGAAAGCCGGTTGAGTTAATCCTTGCGATTTACGAATCCTCCAAGACCGGCAAGCCGGTTATCCTGTCCAAGTAAAGCGAGGAAACAGCAATGAAAAATCCGATTATCTTACATATCAACTTCATGGAAATCGATTGGATCGTTCTCGGTCACGACATCGACACCATCGTGAAAAAAGCGGTCGAATGGGGTTATGACGGAATCGAATTCCGCGGCTACTGCCCGGCAAACTACACCGGCACCGTGGATGAGTATCTGGCAGAAATCGCAGCGGCAAAGAAGAAGTACGGCCTCAAGCACGTGCTCTTCGGCAAGGGCATTTCCGATTGCGGAAGCACCGACGCTGAAAAGCGTGCGGCAGGCATCAAGGGTGCGATCGAGTTCTACAAGCGCGCGCAAGATGTCACCGGTGCATGCCTCTTCAACGTCTTCGGTGACCTCATCGTCCCGGCTGACGGCAGAATCCCGGCAGGCTGCTATGACTTCGGCGGCAGCCGTTTCGCAACCGATGCGGATTGGGACAACACGGTTGATTCCTATCAGCAGGTCGGTAAGGAAATGGAAAAAGCAGGCATCAAGCTCGCATTCGAGACTCATATGAACTACCTGCATGACCGTCCCGATACCGCAAAGAAGCTGGTCGATTTGATCGACAGCCCGGCAGTCGGCGTGAACATGGACTACGGCAACACCATTTACATGACCAAAGTCCCCTCCCCGGCAGATACCGTGAAGCTCTATGGCGATAAGCTCTTCTATATGCATCTGAAGAACTCCATCGGCATCGGCGGGTACAACCGTATCCCCACCTCCCTTGCGGAAGGCGAAATCAACCACCGCCAGTACTTAAAGGCGGTCAAGGAACTCGGTTTTGCAGGCCCGATCGGTATCGAGGCTCCGCGCGGCGGCGACCGTGAATGGTTTGCACGTCAGGACCTTGCTTACTTCAAGGCAGTCGCAGAAGAAATCGAACTCTAAACAAAAATTAAGAACGGAGGCTTTCGCCTCCGTTCTTTTTTACTTAGCCGATTCTATATCCAATCAGAACAAGGTCGGCAACTGTTTTCATGCCGTCTTCCACAGTTTCAAAACACAGTTCTTTTCCGTGCAAGGTCTCCTTAACGGAAATCACCCGTTTTTCTTCATCAATCCATATCGACCATACCGACACGGGTGGTGCCTCTTTCTCACGATTCCCAAAAGACATTGAATCGCAATGCTTCCGATAAGAATCTCAGCGGCAGATATGTCCTGTTCCCGACGATTCTTGCCGTGGTATCCATTTCAATCCTGTTTCCACCGACAAAAAGAGTCTTATCCCCGATTTTTGTTGTAATAACAGTACCGTCATCAGCGATAATCGTAACTCCTCGTGTCTGCGGATTCCAAGTCACTTGACAGTTCAGAGTCTCTGCAAATCTTCTGACCGGGACTTGCGTTCTGCCCGCTTCGTCAATAAACGGTAGCGCATCCGTGAAGGTCACAAGACTATCTTCAACGAAAATACTCGGTGTGTTTTCTTGTGTCAAGACCGTAACTTTCATAGGTTTAACGGAGTCTTCCGGTCGCACGGTCGGTGGCACTATTTTCTTCACCGCCTCGGGTGTTTCATCGGTCACAGTCAAAACAACGTTGTTTTTCTGCGGGTCATAGGAGACTCGATAGGAGAACAGCGTTTCAATGTCCTCCAATGGCAGATAGTATTCATCGTCCTCACATACAAAGTCTTTTATGAGGATAAGAGTTTTACCGTCCACCGCCGCTGTTTTTGAGTTTATCGACAACCGAATCTCCCGATTGCCGTTTGAAATAACAACCGTTTCTGCATCCTCGGATACAAACGTGTAATCGATAAAAACCAAAAACGATTTCAACGGAACGCTGACAGTTCCATCAGATTCCCGAACAGGCTCACACCCGATAAACACATCATATCCGTCTTTTGTATCCATGATAACTGTGTTTTCACGGTTTGAACTGTTTTTCACCATCTCCCTGCTGTCAACAATCTCGACAGTACTTGCGGCAGCAGTCAAAGAAAGCAGAATTGTCATTGCGGCCAAAACCGCCATTGCCGCAACTCCTTTTTTTCGTTTCTGTTTGCTTGCAATCAATGTAAGTCTTTTTTTCATTGCTGTTTCACCTCCGAAAAATGTGGTTGTCAAATAAGACTTCTTTTGAGTCTGACTTTTTAAGAATCTTATCAGCATTTCCCCGTAAAACACTCTGGTCTCATACGGCTCATGATCGAGCACTGCCTCATCACAGGAAGTTTCACCATCGATTTCGATGGCGCGCGCCATCCAATGTGCAAACGGATTAAACCAATGCAGCGAGAGAAACAACAAGGTCAAGCATTGATACAGAATATCACTGCGCTTATAATGAATCAGCTCATGACGCAGAATGAGATGCAACTCGTCATCGGTATAATCCCGACTTGGTAAAATCAACATCGCACGAAATATCCCTGTCAAAAGCGGCGTGTCTGCGATTGGAGAAATTCTTACAATGGGGCGTTTTCTCACACCCAACCGTGTCTGTTCTTCCCCGAGAATTGCTTTCACTCGCGCTTCCGTGAGTGGGCGGGCTGTCCGTATTACCATTTTTTTGAAATCGTAATACCGTTTGATATGGATCGAAACATACAAAGCTGCTCCAACCATCCAAACCAACGCCACCAAGAACACAATGTCCGGTTTTGCCCTTTGCGGCAATCCCACAGTCTCATGTGATTCCTCTATGACCATGTCGGTCATCTCCAAGGGCGTATGTTGTTCCGTTATCTCCGTTGCCTCAGTTTGGTAACGAGGAATTTCAATCTCATGTCGTATTCCAATACTTTGAATCGGGAGCAAAAAAATGAGCATAACCGCAAGCCATGAATAATACCGAAACCCGGCACGGTATCTGTTTTCGATTGGTTTTGTCAGCAAAAAGAGGATTCCCACGACAAGAGCCGCCTTAAACGAAGAAATCACCGCTTGCCAAAAGCATTCTTTAATCAACTCAATCATTTCTGCATTTCCCGAAACATTGCTTCCAGTTTTTCAATTTCTTCCGCACTCATATTCTTTCCGTCGAATAATGCACGAATGAAACTGGTAACCGAATTACCGTGTACCTTTTTCAAAAACATCTTGCTCTCATAACTGATGTAATCACTCTCGGACACCAGCGGAGTATACAAATACTCTTTCCCTCGTTTCCCCTTTTCGATAAATCCTTTCGCAATCAAGCGATTTAACAGTGTTTGCACGGTTTGCTGTGTCCAATCGTTTATCCCTTCTTCATCAATGATATGCTTCACCTCACTTGTGGAAATCGGTGTTGGATTATGCCAAATCACCTTCATGATTTCGAGTTCCGCGTCCGGAAGTCTCTTATCAAATTGCTTCATGATTGGTACCTCTCTTTCTAACGACATCTGTCGTATTACAATTATACTATATACGACACTTGTCGTGTTGTCAATAGCTTTTTGAAAATTTTTTCAAAAACAAAAATCTCCCCACTCCAAAAGGAATGGGGAGAACACATTATTCTTTTGTCGGATAGCCGCAGAGTTTGGGGGCGCGGGTGCAAAATGCATAGGTCACCTCACCGCCAAAACCGTGTTCCAAATCCCACTGCGCGGTGATTTCATAAATGCCGTTCTCACTTGCCGGTATGGTCGAGTCCGTAACCGTAACGGGGTCAGCCTCTGCGGAGGGATTCCCCCAATCCGCGGGCGTCCAGCACCGCGCGGTAATATGATCGGGCGGAAGGTCAAACTCCAAATACAGTAAGTTTGGCTGAACGCTTGAATACTGTGTCGGCCGCAGGGTGAGGATCGGGATGAGATCCTTGCACTCTAAGGTGTGCAGCGCATCCGCAATCACGGTTTGGCTTTTTCCGTTTTTTGCAATCCCCGTCCAAGAAAACCCGCCGCGCATACTCGGGAAACTCTCCTCCCCGTGAAGCACTCTCATCTCGGGCGGTTTTGACACATTGTAAAAAATGCGCCACTCCCCGTCCAAATTGAGTTCGATCGTATTGGGAGTCCTGCCAAGCTGATAGCCGAAGTCCGCATCGAAATTCGCTTCGCCCTCGTGGGTCGGGATTTCATTTTGTTCCACTTGTGTGGTGATTTCTCCGTCCATCACGCCGCAGCGCGGTGTATTCTCGCTCACGCGACCGCTGTCCGCATACAGCGTTCCGTCTGTATACACCATCCGCGGAAGTTCGTTTTCGACTTCCGTTTTCGTGCATCCGCAAAGAAGACAAAGTGCCAAAAGCATCCAAAACCGTTTCATGCGTCCAACCTCCTTTTACTCGGTTAGACGAATCTGCATCGGAAAAAGTTCCCTTATTTTCTTCCGACAACAATGCCGTAGACCACCGCGATGACAGCATACGGAATGAGGAGAATCAGCGCGACAATCGATGCAACGGGCGGGAGGAAGAGACTCACAAGCATCAAAATCCCCATAATCACGGTTTCAAACCCGATGAAGCGGTTGATTTTCCGCGTTTTATCCGCGGAGGCCTTCGGCGCATTGATTCGGTCAAACTTGGGCAGATAATTTCCGATTACAATCAAAATCGTGCCCACAATAAACACCGCAACGCGGCGGATATCGATATTCCAGCCGAGCGCATAAAAGAAGGTAACGGGGTGCAGAATCAAGGACATAATCGGAATGATCCATTTGGTCACGCGTTCAAATTTGACCCGTGTACCGTGCTTGAAGGCTTGGAAATCATTGATAAAGCAGCAAAATGCCTGCAGCACCACCATCAGCAGCGGAAGCCCGAATACCGCAAACGGTTTGGATGCGAAATTGTCCGGGTTGTTGTAAATATCAAAATGAATCGGCACAACATCAGGCAGGTCATTCCACAACGCGAGCCCAAGCAGAATGGGGAGCAAGCAAACAAGCGATGTGACAAGCAGATACTTCCATTTCATAAATTTCATTCGGTTTTCCCTCCTAACGCGTAAATCCAAGTCAACACCTCTTCAAACACCGAGGTATTGAGCGAATAATAGATAAAATTCTTATACTTTTCTTCTTCAATCAAATCCGCGCTTTTGAGTTTTGAAAGATGATACGAAACGGTTGCCGCGGTGAGACCAAACCGCTCCGCAATCTCCCCTGCCGACTTTCGACCGCCTTTGAGCATACTCAAAATCTCACGGCGCACAGGGTCTGAAATTGCCTTCAACGTTTCATTGATTCCCATTTTACCCCTCCTCTATTTAGAACTTTATCTAAATAGATTGTATCATCATCTCCAACCCTTGTCAATACCTATTTTGAAAAAATTCTAAATAGATTGTTATGAAAAAGCGGACTCATTGAGTCCGCTTCCTTTTAGGAATGATAAACCGCCTTTGCTGCGCGGTAGGTCATATACACGTCAAACTTTGCCACGGTTTCAAACGGCGCGTGCATACTGAGGACAGGGACACCTGCGTCGATGGTGTCGATGTTGCGCTCTGCCATATACATCGCAACCGTGCCGCCGCCGCCTTGGTCAACCTTACCAAGCTCGCACATCTGCCATGTGACGTTTGCTTCATCGAAGATTTTGCGAACAAATGCGACCACCTCTGCGGATGCATCGCTTGCGCCGGATTTTCCGCGAGAGCCGGTGTATTTACACAGGCAAACGCCGTAATTGAGGCGCGCGGTGTTACGCTTTTCGGTGACTTCGGGATAGGTCGGGTCATATGCCGCGGAAACGTCCGCCGAGAGACAGAAGGAGTTTGCAAAGCAGGCACGAAGCGTTCCGCCGAGAGAGACCGCGATATCTTCCATGAACATATCAAACACCTTGGACTTCATGCCGGAAACCCCTTCCGAGCCGATTTCCTCTTTGTCCGCAAGGATGCAGACCGCGGTACGGCGCGGGGACTTACATTCCAGAATCGCGCGGAGCGCGGGATACGCGCACACACGGTCATCCTGACCGTAACCGCCAATCATGGAATGGTCAAAGCCCAAATCACGCGCGGGGAATGCAGGAACCACACAAAGCTCGGCGGAGATGAAATCTTCTTCCTCAATGCCGTAGGCTTCATGGAGCAGGGTCAAGATATTTGCCTTGACCGCGTCTTTTTCCGCGTCATTCGGCTCACTTCCGACCAGCACGTTTAACGCCTCGCCCTGAACACCTTCCGCCATGGTCTTTGCCATCTGGTCTTTGCCGAGATGCGGAAGCAGGTCGGTGATGGTGAAAATCGGGTCCTCCGCTTTGTCACCCACACTCACGGAAACCACGTTGCCGTCCTTGAGCGCGACCACGCCGTGGAGTTCAAGCGGAATTGCGGGCCACTGGTATTTCTTGATACCGCCGTAATAATGGGTCTTAAAGAGGCAAAGTTCCTCGGACTCATAGAGCGGATTTTGTTTCAAATCAATGCGCGGCGCATCGATGTGCGCGGCAACGATAGCGGCGCCGTTGTCAATGGGGTCGGAGCCAATCACCGCAAGCATCAAGCCCTTGCCGCGGTTGTTATAATACACACGGTCGCCCGCTTTGAGCGCCATGCCGCGGTCATACGGCACAAAGCCTGCCGCTTCCGCAAGTTTTACCGATTCAATCACCGCTTCACGCTCGATTTTTGCTTTGGTGATAAACGCGCAGTAATCCTTACAAAGCGCGGTCATTTCCGCACGGGAAGCATCGTCCAAACCGGTAAGCCCGTGCTTCTGCTGATAGAACAAACTCATACATTTTCCTCCATGATTTCGCGGTAGAGCGCATCTGAAAGCTCTGCCACATCAGTTTCTCCGTCATTGACCAAAATATAATCGCACTTGCTCTGATAGTACTCATTCGATGCTTGCGCGCGCACACGCTCCCAAGCACGAATCTCGGGCAAACGATCCCGTTCCATAATACGGGAAACGCGCACCGACTCAGGCGCAATCACACCCACCGTGACATCGCAAAGCGAAGAGAGACCGCTTTCAAACAAACGGATGACATCCAGCACCACAAAGGGTTGATTTGCGCGGTAGCATTCTTCAAACCGACGTTCCAGTTCTTCCACGATATACGGCTGTGTGATGGAATTCAAAATTCCCAGCTCGTTATCGTCACGAAATACGATATGTGCGAGAATACTGCGGTCAACTTTCCCGTCTGCGGTTTCTGTGGTCGGAAAGCGCGCGATAATTTCCTTTTGCATGGGGATACAGGTCTCCAGCATTTCATGGTAAACCGAATCCGCATCGATTGCGGCGCCGCCGTGTTTTGCAAAATGATTTGCCACGGTGGTCTTTCCGCTTCCGCTGCCGCCGGTAATTCCGATGATAAACATTTACTCGCCTCCAAGTGTCACTCGCTCAAACCCCGCCGCTTTTTCCAAGCGGTTGATTACCGCGAGTTCCATGCCGTCGCCCGCATTGGGGAGACGCGCAAAAATCGCATCAACTGCGAGAGTATCAAATTTACGGAGCGCCGCAAACAGCGCGTGCGCCATTGCATCCGCGTCTGTCTTTGCGCCGTAAACCTCCAGGTGCTTACAACAGCCGCAAAGTGCCGCCGCTTCTTCCTCAAAGCACAGCACCGCGGCATTCGGGATGTTTCTGACATATTCCGCAACCGCCTGCACATCCCCGTCCAAAATCGTAACGGGTGCTTTGGGTGCATAATGGCGGTATTTCATACCGGGCGCACGTACACGGCGACCCGGAGTAAGCGCGCGTGTGACCGCTTCATCCACTTCCACTTTGCCCAAAACCTCACGAAGCTGCCGCAAGGTGATTCCGCCCGGGCGAAGCAAAATCGGGATTTCCTCGGTCATGTCAATCACGGTGGATTCCACACCCACCGAACAGACACCGCCGTCTAAAATCGCATCCACTCTGCCGTCAAGGTCCTCGCGCACATGGTCAAAATCGGTGGGACTCGGCCGCCCCGAACGATTTGCCGAGGGTGCCGCAAGCGGAACACCGGAGGCCTTGATAATCGCGCGTGCATCCGGATGCGAGGGACAGCGCACACCGATGGTGGAAAGCCCCGCACTCACCTCGTTTGGGATGGAATCCGGCTTTGGCACAATCATGGTAAGCGGTCCGGGCCAAAATTCTGCCGCAAGCTTCTTTGCCGACTCGCTCACTTCTCCAACCAGCGCCTCCAAATCCTCGGGGGATGCGATATGCACAATGAGTGGGTTATCCTGCGGGCGGCCTTTTGCAACAAAAATCTTGGAAACCGCTTCCGCATCAAATGCGTTGGCGGCAAGACCGTAGACGGTCTCGGTCGGAATCCCGACCAAGCCTCCGCCGCTCAAAATCTCGCCTGCACGGGCAATTCCCACCGCATCGTTTTGTAAATACTCGGTTTTCATCTCTTATGCGTTCTCCTCGCTTGCGCGGAGTTTTTCTGCCTGATCCGCGGTGATGATGGCATCAATCATTTCGTCCAAATCACCGTTTAAGAACTGCTCCAATTTATAAAGGGTCAAGCCGATGCGGTGGTCGGTAACACGACCCTGCGGATAGTTATAGGTACGGATACGCTCACTGCGGTCACCCGTGCCGACCTGACTCTTACGCTCTGCCGCAATCTGGGAGGTTTGCTCCTGCATTTGAATCTCGTAGAGCTTCGAGCGCAGAATCTTGATTGCGCGGTCCTTGTTCTTGTGCTGACTGCGTTCATCCTGACACTCAACCACAATCCCGGTGGGACGGTGCGTCAAGCGGATTGCAGACTCGGTCTTGTTGACGTGCTGACCGCCTGCGCCCGAGGCACGGAAGGTATCCACGTCCACATCCGCCATGTTGAGTTCCACTTCCACATCCTCCGCCTCGGGAAGCACCGCAACCGTTACGGTAGAGGTATGGATACGGCCGCCCGATTCGGTATCGGGGACACGCTGAACACGATGCACACCGCTCTCGAATTTGAGACGGGAGTATGCACCTGCACCCGTAATCATGAAACTGATTTCCTTGATACCGCCAAGCTCGGTCTCATTTGCATTGACCACTTCGGTTTTCCACTTACGCGCATCCGCATACATACTGTACATACGGTACAGCGAGTTTGCAAAGAGCGCCGCCTCTTCACCGCCTGCACCGCCGCGAATTTCCATGATGACGTTTTTCTCGTCATTCGGGTCGGTGGGCAGAAGCAGGATTTTGAGTTCCTGCTCAATGCGCTCCATATCCTCACGCGAGGTGGTAAGTTCTTCCTGCGCAAGCTCGCGCAATTCCGCATCCAAGCCGCCCGCATCCAGCATCTCGCGTGCTTCCGCCGCGGCATTCTCTGCCGCACGGTAAGCGCGATACGCCTCGATAATCGGGGTCAACTCCTTCTGTTCTTTGAGCAGACGGGTTGCCGCCGCGGGGTCGTTATACAAATCCGGTGCGGCAAGCGCGGTTTCCAAATCATTGAATTTTTCTTCCAATAATGCAAGTTTTTCCAGCATAATGACAAATTCCTCTCATTTCGGAATAACAAATATAGTATACCACAACTTTCTGATTTTGAAAAGTTATTCCAGAGAAAGCTGTAAGGTCTCCCATTCTTCGTAGAGTGCAGTGAGGACGGTATCCTCCGCTTCCTGCTCGGCGTAAAGCTCCTGCAAGGCATTAAAATCGCTTGCGGATTCCGCAATCAACGCATCGCGCTCAACTTTCTTTTGCTCGAGTTTTTCAATCTCGCGCTCCACCTCGCGCAGGCGTTTTTCGAGCGCCCGTGAATTCTGCACACGTTTTTTCGGTTTTTCTTCTTTTTTCACGGGTGTTGGCGCAGGAATCTTTTGCTGCTCCAGCATCCGCTGATATTCTTCATAGCTTCCTCTGAAATCCAGAATCTTACCGTCAGAGAGCGCCCAGATACGATTTGCGAAACGGTTGATGAAATAGCGGTCATGCGAAACAAAGAGCAGCGTCTCTTCAAAATCCGCCACCGCCTCTTCAATCCACTCGCGTGACGCGGTATCCAAGTGGTTGGTCGGCTCGTCTAAAATGAGGAAGTTAATTTTCTGTGCCATGAGCATACAAAGTGCAAGACGGCTTCGCTCACCGCCCGACAAGGTGGAAACCGGAGAAAACACATCCTCGCCGCGGAAGTCAAACGCGCCCAGATGATTGCGCGCACTCTCGGGTGTAAGCTTCATCTGCCAAATCAAGGTATCCACCAGATTGCGGCTTTCCACATCAAACTCAATCACCTGCGGAAGGATTCCAAACTTCACCGACGGTCCGAATTTCACCGAGCCGCTATCGGGTTTGAGCAGACCGGTAAAGAGTTTTAAGAGTGTGGTCTTTCCCGTGCCGTTGTCACCGATGAGCGCAATACGGTCGCCGTTTTCAACAGTGAGGCTCACGCCATTGAGCAGATGTCTGTCTTCAAAGGACATTGAGATATCCTTGCATTGCATCACCATATCGCCGTGGAATTCACGGGATGCGAACCCGCCCGAGCGCACGGTATGGATTTCTTTCGGCTTTTCGGTTTTGCGCATCCGTTCAATACGCTTTTCCATCGCAAAAGCGCGCACCTGCAGACGCTTATTTCCCATGCCCCAGCCGTGCATCCGCTCCGCGGTGTGCGCAAGTTGCGCAATCTTCTTCTGCTCGGCTTCGTAACGTTTTTTCTGTTCTAAATAACGGCGCTCCTTCTCCTGCATATAGAAGGTGTAATTCCCCGGAAAATCCGTAATACAGCCGTCTTCCAGTTCCAACACACGGTGCACCGTGCGGTCTAAGAAAAAGCGGTCATGCGAAACGATTAAAACCGTGCCGCTGTATGCTTCGATATACTCCTCCAGCCACTCAATCGCACTCAAATCCAAATGGTTGGTCGGCTCATCGAGTAAGAGAAGGTCGGTCTTTTGCAGAATGGTGCAAGCGAGGTTGACGCGTGTCTTTTCCCCGCCCGACAAATCCGAAAAGAGCTGATTTCGCATCGCACCCGAAATCCCGAGTCCGTTTGCGATTTTGTTGAGCTCGGTCATGGTGTCATATCCGCCGCGACGTTCAAACTCATCCGCAAGTTCACCGTAGGTGCGCACGGTATCACGGGTTTGGTCATACTCCATGCGCTTGTGCAGGCGGTTCATTTTCTCCTGCAATTCATAAAGCTCGGCAAAGCCTGTGCAAAGCACCTGCTCCACGGTATAGCCCTCGGGATAACTCGGAATCTGCTGAATGAGACCTACGCGCAGACCCTTCCCGATATTGACCTCACCCTCATCATAGTCTAAATTCTGCGCCAAAATGCGAAACAGCGTGGTCTTTCCGCTCCCGTTGAGACCAACAAGCGCGGTTTTTTCTCCGTGTTGGAGTTGAAAGGAGATGTCGGTCAAAATCGGCTCTGCACCGTAATATTTGCTCAGGTGAGAAACCGCAAGATCGATCATGCTTCCTGCCCCTTCCCCAATACCACAGCGGAAAACGTCCCAACAATGCTGACAATTCCGCCGCATTCCAAAACCGTATCGCCCAAAACCGAGTTCGCCACAGGGACATCCACCGTGCCAAACTGAGTTTCCACAACCAAATGTGTGAAACTGCTGATTTTATCGCCGCCGCGCTCAATGGTGCGCGAATCCGCGGATTTGATTCTGCCCACCAGCTGTGTGACCAAAATTTCTTCCGCGGTAGAATCCTCACTCACCACAAGACGGGAATACATTCCGCGCGGAAATGCAGTCCCCAAAACCGTGAGTTCATCTCCGGTCGCGGTGCGATACGCGTCTTCATGCTCATAAAAACGGACAAAGTGCGGCATCAATGCAATCTGGAAGGGATACACCTTTCCCTCCTCCAAGTCTTTGATTGCCTGCGCACCTTGGATTCGCGCGGTGAGAAACTGTGATTCATCCTCGGTATGGAGGAGGAACTTGCCGTCCAGCGCATCGTCCTTCTCTTCGTCCAGTTCGCGACCCAACACAAGGTTCCAAACGGTATCGCCGTGGAAATGTGGGTCGATATTCAAAAAGGTGGCCTTTCCGCTTTCGTGGTCGAGCGCGGTGCGCGACCAGATTTCGCTGCCCGATGCATCGGTCCAGCGAGCATAAAAGCCGTTTTCCACAACAAACATCTGCCCTGCGTTCAAAACAAAGTCCGCAAGACGGTAGACCTCCTCTTCGTTGTGGATAAAGAATCCGATATGCTCAAATAATGTTGCCATAAAGCCACCTCTTTCATGTCACAGCAAAAAAGCGCTGTGATCAGCGCTTTTCTGCATATCGATGCGAGCAAGTCTGTAAGCCGAGTTCTGTATTTGACAGCCATCTATCTACGCCTTGCGTTGCCGCAAGGCTCCAGCCACCTTCCCGAGAACAGCCGGGCCGACCTTTTCGACCGATAAAATCGGTCTCCATTCTCCTATGCGGTGTTGCTCCGGATAGAGTTTACAGGGTCGCATAGTCTCCTACCGACCGGTGAGCTCTTACCTCGCCTTTCCACCCTTACCGAAAATGCTTGCATTTTCGGCGGTATCTCTCTGTTGCACTTTTCCTGAAGTCGCCTTCGGCGGGCGTTACCCGTTATCCTTGCCCTATGGAGCTCGGACTTTCCTCGTGCACGACCTTTCAGTACTGTGCACGCGACTGTCTGGCTTACTCGCATTGCTTATTATAACCGACAAAATACGCTTTCGTCAACC
>JAZQIE010000022.1:0-3978 GCA_045540975.1 Eubacteriales bacterium | reverse complement strand
ACCTCGGTGAAATGTGGAACAACTGGTACAAGGTGGACTGTAAAGGCTATGTTTGCTGGGTTAACGGCGACGCGGCAACCGTCGTTGATGCGCCGCGCACGGTCACTCTGACCGCGGATGCGAATATCCGAAGCGGTGCGGATACCACGTACTCAATCCTTGGGGTTGGGCTTGCGGGAGAAACCTTTGAGTATCTCAACGAAACCCAGAACACCAAGTGGCTGAAGGTGAACTACAACGGACAGACCGGTTGGGTTTCCAATGTCAATGCGACCCTCAGCGCGCAGAAGACCGTTGTAAACGTCACCGCGGAAAACCTCGATTGGGATGGAACAACCGTCACTCCCACTCCGACACCCACTCCCACCCCGACCGTCATCCCGTCTGCGGCAAACGCGCCGAGATTGAGCACCCCGATGGTAGGTATCGACGTTTCGTCCTGGAATCAGGAGATTGATTGGGCAAAGGTAAAAGCCGCGGGTGTTGACTTTGCAATCATCCGTATGTTCCATCACATCGCAAACACCCCGAATTATGAGCTGGACCCGTATTTTGTACGCAACGTCACCGAAGCACAAAAATACGGCATCAAGCTGGGTGTGTACTTCTTCAGTTACGCGCAAACCCTCGATGCAATCACCACCGAAGCCAACATGGTGGTAACCGAGTTGAACAAGTATCCGGGCGTGTTCTCGTTCCCTGTCATTTTTGATGCGGAAACGGGAGATACCACCGACGACCCCGATGTTTCGGGCAATGACATTTACGACATTGCAAGCTTTGCGGGCTCTGCGTGCAAAAACTTCTGCGACATCATTGCCGAAAACGGCTATTACCCCATGGTGTACTCATATACATGGTACTTCAAGAACACCATCGGACTCAGTAACGTAAAGGACTACGATTTGTGGCTGGCATCCTGGCCGAGAGGGACGGACGGCACCACGCAAATCTATCAGGGGACCACTCCTGCTCAGGCGGGAAGTGTTGACCACAGCAAGCGCGAAAGCCTTTCTCCGTATGACAGCAACGTCACCATGTGGCAGTACACGGGTGCAGGCGCGTGCGACGGCATTTACTACGGCGACGGCGGAAACGCAAACGTGGACCTCAATGTCTGTTACGTTGACTATCCGAGCATCATCCAAAAAGGCGGATACAACGGCTTCTCAAATATCGAGGCAACGGTTGTCACCCTTGACGACGGAATGACCTATTGCTATTGGGGTGGTTCGAAGCTTCCGGATTCGAATAACAATTTCGAAAACCCGAATGTGATGGTGACCGGCTTAAACGGCAGCACAGGAAACTACAAGGGCCTTGAGAACTTCGGTACCAATAAAGACAAAATCTTCATCAACGGCAGAAGCCTTGCAATGTGGGAAACCCATCCCGATGGTCCGGTTATCAATAATATCTGGATTTACAGCGACGGAGACGGAAAATCCTACATGGGCATTGACATTGCAAACAACTCGATTCTCCGCATCAAGGGTCGTGAGGGCACAGGCGAAGAAATCGAGAGCATTGTCATAGGGCGCGGTTTTGAAATCGTGAGCACCACCTCCGATTTGTGGAATGCGGGTGAGATTTCCGACGGCACAGGAACGGTTGTCGGTGTGTTTAAGGAAAACGTGATTCTCACCGCGTATGATAACCTCAAATTCAACGTCACCTTGGGCGGCAGCAACGCCCTTGGCCTTTCCGGTTATACCTTCGAAAACGAAACCGAAAAGATGGTAAAAATTACCGCAGGTGTCAATATTCGCCTGAGACCGCAGGTAGGCGCGACCGCAATCGCTTTCGGCTATCCGGGCGATACCTATGAGTATCTGGGTGAAATCCGTGACTCCGCTTGGCTGATGGTTGAGTGTAAGGGTCATGTCGCATGGATTTCTTCTTCCGCCGCAAGCATTGTCAATGTTCCGCGATATGTGAATCTCACAAACGATTCTCAAATCCGCAGCGGCCCGGACACCACGTATGATAGCCTCGGTGTCGCCTACGCGGGCGAACGTTTCGAGTACTTGGAAGAAACACAAAATACCAAGTGGCTGAAAATTAGCTATAACGGGCAGGAGGCTTGGATTTCCAATGTCAATGCGACTTTGGAGGAAGCCCCGACAATCGTAACAGTCACAGCGGAAAATAAAGCTTGGGATGTGCCTGCGAATGTTACAATTTCTACCGTAAACGGTGCGCAAATCAGAACTTCCGGCGTTCAGGGCCTCCGCTTCATTTCGAGTATTGAGAAGAACGAAGACTTTGACCGCGTGGTGGAATACGGCACAATTCTCATTCCGAGCGAGGATATCACCGATATCTCCGAGCTTGTGATTGGTGCAACACTCAAGGGTCACAAGGTCGCGAAAGTACCTGCAAATTATATTTACAGCGAAACCGATGAAGCGGTGACGTTTACCGCGGTTATCACCAACATCGCCAATAAGAACTTAAAGCGTGAATACACCGCACGTGCATACGCGATTTTGGACAACGGCACCGTGGTCTATGCGGACACGGGCGCATCGCGTTCGGTCTACAGTGTTGCACAAGCGGGAATTGAAGCAGGCAGAGAAACCGAAGAAGTCCTCGACATCTTCCGCGATATCATCAAAACCGCGGACCGCTTCGGCGACAACGATTTGATTTGGCCGTGGAACTAACGGTATCATAAGAAAAAGAGTCTTTCGAAAGAAAGACTCTTTTTTATCGTTTGGAGTATTCACAGCCGCAGTAGTTTTGGCGGTATAAATCATATTCTTTTGAGAGTTCGATCGAGCGGAGGTAACCGCCACGTTTTTTGAAATCGGCAGGGAGGTAGCGGACGCCGACTTCACGCTCCAAGCTTGTGCCGATTTCATGGAGCCAATCCGCGCGCTTGTACGGACTGACCGAGAGGGTGGTGGCAAAAAAGTCAAAGCCGTGCTCTTTGGCGGCTTTTGCGGTGGCGGTCAGGCGTAAATCGTAGCATTTCGGACACCGTGCACCGCCTTCGGGCTCACCCTCCAAGCCGCTTGCAAGGGCGGTGAATTCCTCGGGTGCATACGGGCAGGGGAGGATGGAGACGGGATTTGGAAACGGCATCTCAAAAATCAGACGCTCAAGCTCGTCTCGGCGGGTGCGATATTCCTCCTCGGGTTGGATGTTGGGGTTGTGGAAATAGAGGGTGACCGAAAAATGGCGCGCCAAATACTCCAGCACATAGCTTGCGCAGGGAGCACAGCACGCGTGGAGGAGGAGTGTGGGTATTTTATCCCCGTTTTCACGGATGACCGCATCGGTCATGAGTTGATAGTTTTCTTTCATGGGACCCGACCTTTCTGCATTTATGGTACACGCTAAAACAAAGTTTGTCAACCTCGTCCGAAGGTGCATAGGATGGAGAGGACGGAAACGTCCAAATCCATTCAAAGGAGACCATACCATGACGGAAAACATGAACGTCGCGTGCATGCCGATGCCGGCGCTTGCGATGGCATATGTGCCGAATCAGGAGTGGAACGAAGTGTACGCTCTCGATGTCGGACTCTGCCGCGGCACGATTTTCCCCGCATTGGATAAACCGTTTATCGGAAAGGAGTGCTTGGCGCGTGGCAGAAAATAATATGAGCAAGAAGAAACTCATGACACTCGTGCAGCAGCTGGATTTTGCCATGATTGAGACGGGACTTTATCTCGACGGGCATCCGAATTGCAAAAAGGCACTCAAATACTACAACACACTCAAGGAAAAACGCGATGCGGCACGTGCGCAGTATGAAGCGGCTTACGGCCCGCTCACACTTTTCCAAAACAACAGCGAGAATACCTGGCATTGGGTCAAGACCGCTTGGCCGTGGGAATTGGAGGATTAGTTTATGTGGATTTATGACAAGAAGCTGGAGTACCCGATTCATATCAAAAACCCCAATCCCGCACTCGCCAAGGTCATCATCTCCCAACTCGGCGGACCGGATGGGGAACTGGGTGCATCCA
>JAZQIE010000021.1:0-13543 GCA_045540975.1 Eubacteriales bacterium | reverse complement strand
GTCTCCCCTCATTGCGAGACGGCTGCAAGAACAAATCCGCCGACTTGACATACGGAAACGGATTCTCCTGCGCGCCCATCAAAATGATGCGGTCCTGCATATTCTCTTGTGCAATTTGAGTTTCCAATATATCACGGAGATCCCCGTCACCGAGGATGCGCCAAACCAAATCATACCCTTCCCGTACCAAACGCGCAACCGCGGGGATAGCAAGGTCTAAGCCCTTTGCGTGTGAGAATCTCGCCACACTGACTACAGAAAAGCATTCCTCTTTTTCAACGGAGAATGCACTTGCTTTTGCATGAACTGCAGTATCATCAATCAGATTATAAAGCACTGTGGTTTTTCCGGTCAATTCAGGCAAACACTCAAGAAGTGTTTTCTCAGACGCTTTTGAAACACACACAAGCCGATCGAATCGACTCATGGTTTCACTTTCCTCCGCGCAGCGGATTCCAAACGAGGAATAATCGCCATGCACCCAACACAGATTCTTTTTCGCACCGATGCAGTCAAGTGTGAACTCATTCCACATCTGCCATGCACCGACATAGGAAATCGCAACATCAAACTTCCCGTAGTACGTTTTCAAAAAGGCAAACTTGTGATGATTCTTCTTCCAAAACCGTTTTTTTGCGACATCCTTGTCATCCAGTTTCAAAAACACCCGAAGGACCGCAACAAGATACCGTAGCAGAAGAATCGGCTGTCTCCATAATGCACGGAATCCGCAAACCAACTCATGAGTTCGAAAGAAGAATGCATTTAATTGCCAAGGTGTCTGAACAATGTTTACGTAAGACGGCAGTTTTTTCACCAACGGTGCGGACAAATCACCGGTCATGACATAAATCTCATTTCCGCCGCCGTCCCACGCATTCAAAAGTGAAATCAAACTTTTTTGAATTCCACCGATTGTAAGGTTGTGGCAGACAAATAAAACTTTCTTCATTCGAACGTCACCTTTTATTTCAAATACTTGGAATGCTCAACCTCTGCATCCACTTCTTCATGCACGACTTTTTCTTTTAATTCCGCACGATATAGTTCAATAACACGTGCAAACAAGGTAAAAAACACATACGGAACGATAAAGTGGTAACTAACATAAGACATGTCCAACAAAACAAACGATACCAAAACAAAGAACATTCCAAAATAGAACACCGGAATCTCGCGAAGAATTCCCTTAAACGCGTTCCAAAGCAAGAACAAACTCGGATAATAATAAACCGAGAATCCGATCAAACCAAAATTGACAAGGATATCAACGTAGTTGTTGTGTGCAGAGATTTCACTCATTGAGAAATAAGTACCCGCAATGTAGCGGAACGAGTTTGTTCCGTATCCAAAGATCGGATGGTCTTTGAAGAACTGCAGTCCCACATCAATCAGACGGAAACGAATCTCGGTCGATTCATCTGAACTGGTGGAGCCTTGGACTGTGGTCTCAAAGAAAATCTGCAAACGCATCCAAATCTGTTCAAACGCAGGAAGTTGGAGGATCAAAAGCACACCGCCAACAATGACGCCGATAATCAAAATACCCTTTGCAAACGATTTCTGAAGCTTTTGAGCCGCAAAGAAATACAGAATTGCGCAAAACCCCAAAAGCAACGCCTTACGCGAGGATGATGCAACAATCAAGAGGAGCGGAAGCAGCATCAAAACGTAATGCAACCATTTCCCCTTAATCCTTGCCAAATAAAGACAAAGTGCAAAGGTTAAACTCGCGTACATACCAAACGTGTTAATTCCACAAATCTCCTGTCCCAAACGCTCACCGGTCTGAATCGAGCTAAATATGACAGAAAGCCCATAATACCCAACCGAGAACAAACAGAATGCAAGACCTGACACACAGATTAAATTCAAAACGCGATCGCAATCATCTTTCGTTTCTACAATGTTGTAAAGGAAAAATGCAAACGCGGCATATTTGAGAATCGTACGGACAACCGCCTCAAACGGATCATTTGCGGGAGTCCAAAAACAGGCTAACATGGAATAAAGACAAAACGCAAAAAAGCATAAAACAACAGCGCTGACACGTACATTGCGGCGCATCAGCAGATAGATGGCTGAGGCACCGATAAACAGATACAGCATAGGGCTCGCTGCGCGGTTGATCAGGTTGAAAAAAACCGCGACAAAAAGCAATACATAAACGATTTTTTTCATCCAATCCACCGATTGATTCTGTTTTCCTTTTAAGTACTTTGATGTTTCCATAATCTTGTTCCTTTATTCTCCCTTTTCGTGGAAAACAACCTCCAAAAGACGTTCCCGATACTGTTCAAAAGAGAACATCTTCGCACGAAGCTGTGCACGAACGGAATATCGTGTATGATCGCTTGAGTTTGTTACCAACTGCACAATCGCGTTGGCAAGTATCTTGTCGTTAAAATAGTCATTGATAAAATCCGATTCAAATGCAGGGCAAAGAATTCCATACTCGGCTTCGACAAAATCGCCTCGAACCGCCCCTTTATCGTATCCCAGAATCTCACGCGGACCCGTCATACAATCGGTCGCAATAACCGGAACTCCGCATGACATTGCTTCCACCAATGCATTCGGAAATCCCTCGTGAATGGAAGACAGTACAAAGCAGCTGCATTTGGACACGATCGAAAACGGATTTTTTTGAAAGCCCGCAAACTCCACGGGCACCCCCAGACGTTTCGCATCTTCACGAAGTTCTGCTTCAATCGGACCTTTGCCAACGATGACTAAGCCCAACCCGGGTACTCTTTCCCTTGCAATCTTTACCGCACGGATTAAGTGCCGAAATCCTTTGATGTCCTCCAATCGTCCGACACTGACAACCGTGGGCTCCTTGACACTGTACGGAGACTTTTCACGAGAAAGTCTAAAAATCTCTTGATAATCGTAGGGGTTATATACCGTACAGGCTTTTTCCTTCTTCAGCTTGCAGGTTTCCACAATCGCTTGCTCTAATTCTTTTGCAACACAGTATACCAAATCTGCTTTTTGATATAAGAAGTGCCACAAATTCTTTCCGATTTTGCTTTTCGGGACAGAACCGTATCCTCTTACCGATAAAATAACACGGTCCTTTTGACGCGTCAAAGCATTGACCATATTGGCAGTATCCCCAAACGAAATAGTGTAACCGATATCAAGGTCCCGTTTCAATCGTTTTACCGCACGGATTCTGCGAAGTAAATGAAACACACGTTGAATGGCATTATTTGCCGCAGGAATCTTTAAATCAATTACATTCGTATCGGTATCGTATGCCGCATTCCGAGCATTGAAAACCGCGATGGTGACGTTCTTATCACCGCTTAAAATCTGCGCGGTACGCACAACAACGCGCTCCTGCCCACCCGATCCTAAATTCGGAACCAGCAGCAACAGATTATTCTCTCTCATCGTTGATCCTCTTCATTTCTGATAAATAGAATTCCTGTGTTTGTAAAACAAAATCGGTCAAAGAATACCCTGCCTGTGCAATCATTTCTCCCGTTTGCACACGGCACTCTTCCCGTCTCTCCAAGACACGTTTTGCCCAAGCCGACGGTTCTTCATCAATCGAACGCATTTCCACCAAGGGTGTGACCAGAATCTCCTTTGTAATACGGTCGGATACCACACACGGAAGCCCTGCCGCTTGCGCTTCTAAAACAGAGCACGGAAATCCCTCGTAAAAAGACGGGAACACAAACACATCTCCTGCCTGCAGAAGTTCCGGCACATCAGCGCGAGACCCAAGAAACAAAATCTGTTCAAAAATCCCGATATCTTTTGCCAGTTGTTTGATTTCTCCTCCGCCTTCATCGTTTCCGATACACAGCAATTTGGAATTTGGATGCAGTTTCAAAACTTCCGCAAATACGCGAAGCAGATACGGATGATTCTTGGGATAGCGTAAATTACCCACATGTATGAGAGCAAACGAATCGCCAAGACCCAATTCCGCACGTTTCTCCGCACGAAGTTCTTCCGAGAATGCGAATGCTTCATGGCGGATGGTATTTTTCCAAAAATGCACCTCTCCGCGCGCAACCGCCTTTTCTCCGTAAAGCCACTTGCCTGCCTTATCGGAAACCGCTATTTTATAATTTGCATGGGAATTGGTCGGAAGCTTTACCAAGTCTTTCAGGCGATTCTTCCAGCTGCGAGCAACAACAGAAGTGTGGGAATGGGAAATGCGAAGCGGCACCCCCGCCGCTTTGGCACCCTTTAAAATCAAGCCACACCATTGATTCATGTGTGCATGAATGATTTTGTATTCGGGATTTGCACGGCAAAATGCTTCGATTCGTTTTGGCAAGGTCAGAATGTTCTTAACAGAAATGGCGTCATTGTAATAAACCCTTCCGCCAAGCGAACGGATTTCTTCATCAAATTGCCCTGCCTCCCGATGAAAGGTATAGAAATCAAACTGCACTTTTGTGCGGTCAATTTCACGGTACAACTCCATCAAAAGGTTTTCAATTCCTGCGCGATTCATTTGTCCGACAACCATCAAAACACGAATCGGAGTATGCTCCATTACAAATTCTCCTTATACCACTCAATTGCCAGCTTGATTCCTTCCGCAAAGCTGTAATCCGGGTCATATCCAAGCAATTCTTTTGCTTTCGAAATATCCGCATTGCTGTGCTTGATATCGCCGGGACGGTCCGGTCCGAAGATGGGCTCGATATCCTTCCCCAATGCAGAAGTAAGGCCGTAATAAATATCAATCAGGTATTCACGACCGCCGTAACCGATATTGAACGCTTCCCCTGCCGCCTCATGCGGAGCAAGGCAAGCCTTCAGGTTTGCTTCAACAACATTTTCAACATAGGTAAAGTCACGGGACTGCTTGCCGTCACCGTTGATGGTGGGAGTCTGATCGTTAATCAGCATTTTGAGGAACTTCGGAATTACCGCGGCATACGCACCGTCCGGGTCTTGTCTGCGACCGAACACATTGAAGTAGCGCATACCATAGGTATCCAAGCCGTAATGCATGGTGTACTGCTTTGCAAATTCCTCATCCACGTGTTTGGTGACCGCATACGGCGAGAGCAGATTGCCTTCCACGCCTTCGGTTTTCGGCAGATGTGCTTCATCACCGTAAACCGAGGAGCTCGATGCATAGACGAATTTTTTTACGCCGTTTTGACGTGCCGCCTCCAGCATATTGACAGTACCGCGGATGTTGATTTCTTCATACAAAAGAGGCATTTCAATGCTTCTCGGCACGCTGCCCCAAGCCGCTTGGTGCAAAACAAAATCCACACCTTCGCAAGCCTTCATGCAGGTATCCAAATCACGGATATCCCCCTTGATAAAGGTGTAATTCGGGTGGTCTAAAAACAAATCCACATTCGCTTGCTTGCCGGTGGACAAGTCATCCAGACAACGAACGCGGTATCCCATTTCCAAAATTGCCTGACAAATATTTGACCCGATAAAGCCTGCGCCACCGGTAACCAAAAATAAAGTGTCATCGGCAAATTTCAAATGCTTATAACCCATGTGAATCCTCTCCAATCAATTCGTTCAGCAAGGTCTTGTTGACCTTGTATACATCGTATTTTTCATTTGCGCGGTCCCATGCGCGATTTGCCATTTCCTCGGTTTTCTCACTCTGCTCAATCATTTGCATCATTGCATCTGCGAGGGATACAACATCCTTCGCGGGAACAAGATATCCTTCAACTCCATCGGTAATAGTGTCACGGCAGCCGGAAACATCGGTTGTGAGAATGGGACGTCCGGTTGCGAGTGCTTCAAGGACTGTGCGCGGGGTTCCCTCGTGATAAGACGGCAGAACATAAATCCGACACATTTGATACCATTTTGCAGGCTCGGTTGTTGCCCCGTGGTATACCACAGCGCCCGATTCGATTGCGGCATCCAGCACCGCTGCCTCTTGTTCGGGAAATGAAATGTCCCGATTTCCCACAAGGTGAAACTCGGCATTTGGGTATTTTTCTTTTACAATCTGCGCCGCTTGCGCATACTCACCGATTCCCTTTTCCGAGGCAAGGCGCGTGAGCATCAAAAACCGCAGTTCGGTCGGAAGCGGTGTTTTCGGAAACTGTTTTAAATTCACGCCAGACCCGTTAATGAGTCTGGTTTTCTTTTTCCGCACCAGGCACTGCTTCAAGTACAATCCGCGGTCATCCGTATTTTGGAAAAACACACAGGTCGCGGTCGACAGCGCGATTTTCATCATGGGCCAACTGCAAAGGCGCACAATTTTTCCGCGCAGTCCGCTCAAATAATAATGTCCGCCTGCGCCATTGATGACAGAAAAGAGTTTCTTAACACCTGCAAGTCGAGCCGCAGGCAGCACACTGACTTGCATACGAGCGCCATAAACCAAAAGACGGTCAAGCTTTACCTCACGAAATACTCCGACAAGATCCCGAATCGCAAGGAGCTCGGTCAATGGGTTTGTGTTGGCGCGTTTGATGGAAACTTGTCTGTATTCCCGACCGCTCTCCAAACGGTCTTGCGGAGAGAGTGCATCCGCTTCCGGGCCAATGATGACCACAGTGTGCCCTGCAAGTTTGAGCGCTTCCAAAAGCTCGGGACGGCTGCGCTCCAACCGATCCGCATAAGCGGTAAATATTCCGATTCTCATAGCATCACTTTCTATCTGCAGATTTTTCCTGCTGTATGTATACATTCTCGGAGCGAAGCACGGACATCACGGTACGGAACAGCACACGGATATCCAGCGCAAACGTGAGATGGTCAATGTAATAAATATCCTTTTGGATTCGTTCCTTCCAGGGGATATTATTGCGGAAGTATGCTTGGCTGTAACCTGTAATACCGGGGCGTACTTCCAGTTTGCGCGCCTCATCGCCCACATACAAATCATAATGCTCGGGTAAATCGGGACGCGGCCCGATTAAACTCATATCGCCTTTGAGAACATTGAGCAGCTGCGGTGTCTCATCAAGGCTTGTCTTACGCAAGAATTTCCCAATTTTTGTAAGGCGCGGATCATCCTCCGAATTGAATGTGGAGCCGTCCTCATTGCGCAAATCAGGTGCATTCATTTTCATGGAACGGAATTTATACATTTTGAAAACCTTGCCATTCTTTCCCAAACGCGGTGCACAGTAAAACACACTTCCGCGGTCCGAGAAATAAATAATCGGCGCCAGAATGATCAAAAGCACCAGCCAAAACGGCAATGCAATCAAAGAAACAAAAAAATCCAGTCCTCGTTTCAAGCCATGTTTATACACTGCTAATTCCTCCAGCAATCAATGAGCGTCTCTGCAATAAAGCAAACATCTTCATCATCCAGCAAAGTATGAAGCGGCAACGTAATCTCGTTTTGATACTGCGCATAAGCATTCGGATAATCATGAATAGAAAAGCCCAATGCCTGATATGCCGTCATCATGGGAAGCGGTTTGTAATGCACATTGGTCGGCACTTCACGTTCCGCCATTCGGCAAATGAGTTCGTTTCGTGCCTCCTCGGTGTATCCCGGAATCCGAAGCAAATACAGATGTCCGCTTGAACGTGATGTTTCGGTCACATGGGTCGGAACGTCCAAACCAAACGGTGCAAGCATCTCGCTGTAACGCGCAATAATCTCCTGGCGACGAGCAAGCATTCCGTCATAACGGTCCAACTGCTTGAGACCCATTGCCGCCGCAATATCGGTCATGTTGCACTTATATCCCAAAACCTTGATGTCATACTCCCACATTCCGATTTTGGTTTTCGCAAGTGCATCCTTGGATTGCCCGTGAAGGGACCAAAGCATATAATCCTGATACAGATCATCGTGATCGATGCCTGCGCGGTCTTTCCAAACAACCGCGCCGCCTTCGGCAGTGGTCAGGTTTTTGACCGCATGGAAGCTGAAGGTTGTGAAATCAGCGGCTTGTCCGCTGACACCGAAGCGCGAAGTTGCGCCAAAGCCGTGCGCGGAATCAGCAACAACAATCACTCTGCCAAACGCCTCTTGCAGCTTATTTTTCGGAGAAAATAAGTGTTTTTTCTCCGAAACCGCCGCAAAAATCGCATCATAATCGCACATGTTCCCTGCTAAATCGACAGGAATAACCACTTTTGTCCGCTCGGTAATCGCATCTGCAAGTTTTTCGTAGTCCATTTCAAAAGAGTTTGGTGCGGTATCGACCAAAACGAGCTTCGCCCCCAAATGATGGACAACCGATGCCGATGCGGTATATGTATATGCGCTTGTGATAACCTCATCCCCGGGCCCGATTCCAAGCACGCGAAGGGTTGTTTCAAGTGCCGCGGTTGCCGAACTCAAGCAAACCGCTTTTGGCGTACCAACGCGTTCTGCAATGCGGCGCTCCAATTCCTTTGTGCGCGGTCCGGTCGTAATCCAGCCCGAGTTCAATGCTGCGGCGACTTCTTCAATTTCCAATGCCGTAATATCCGGCGGAGAAAAACGAATCGGTTTCATTTACAGTACCTCTGAACAATCTCGTTCATCTGATCAAATTTTGCTTCCATATCCTTAGCAAGTGCAATCTGGCATCTTGCGCGAATCAAATTGTGACCGGGGTAGTCGGTTTTAAAATACTTATCCCCTGTCAAGTAATCATCCAAGAAACGCGATGCCAACTCCATTGTAATGACAATCGCACCCAAAGCCATATTTTCCAGTTCGGTTTTGTTGAGAATGCTGCCGCAACGCGAAATGAAGCCTTTTGTGAACGCTTCGTAACGCGCCATATCAAGAGAAACGGCAGAGAGGTCGGGCTCGTCTTCTACCGCGGAGTTTGCGGCGAATCGAACAGCATCACCAAAATCCCACATCACAAGACCCGGCATAACCGTGTCAAGGTCGATTACGGTCAATGCCTCGTTTGTGGCCTCATCAAATAAAACGTTGTTACATTTGGTGTCGTTATGAGTTGCACGAAGCGGGATTTTTCCTTCTTCATGCAGTTTTTGCAACTTCCCCGCAAGTTCAATGCGTTCACGGAAAAATGCAAGTTCTTCGGAGATCTCTGCAATCATGCTGGAACGAGCCTGTTCCGCATGGGTAAACAAGGTTTCCAATCGTTTCGGTGTATTATGAAAATCCGGAATGGTAACGAGTAAGCTTTCGGCATCAAAATCCGAAAGATACATTTGGAAATCGCCAAATGCGTGTCCGGTTGCTTCCAAAACCGCTAAATTATCGGAAGCATCGTAAGACACGGATTGCTCAATGAATCGGTAACCACGCCAGAACCCATTTTCGTTGTCAATGTAATAGTTGCGCCCGTCTGCCGCGTACAGATAATGCAACACATTTCTCTTTGCGGTACGCCCGGTCGCTTTGATTTTTGCGCGAATATGCTCGGTAACGCCCGAGATGTTTTTCATGATATATTCGGGATGCTTAAATACATAGGTGTTGACACGCTGAAGGATATAGAAACGCTCCACTCCCTCAAACACAAAACTGACTTTGTATGTATCGTTGATATGTCCGCTTTTGATTGTTTTGCAAGAGACCATTTCACCCGGAATCTGCAATAAATTGCAAATTGTTTCAATTGTCATTTCAAAAACCACCTATCGTGAAAAATGCCTGTAACTCCAGCCCCAATGGCGGGGCTGGAGTTCACCTTAACCAATGTTATTATTCAAGGAAGTAATCGTACAGCAAATCTGCCGCATCGGGGTCTAAGTTGTTGCCAAGCTTTGTTCTGAGACCCGACTGATTCTTCTGGGTTAAACCGTTATACTCCAAATTGAACTGATCGATATACCAGCGATAATCACTGCAAGTCTGCACATGTTCTTTTGTAATGATGGTACCCTCTGCCGCATCTTCCAAAACAAGATACAAGCAATCAAGCAGCGGCTCGATGACCGGAAGTTCATAAGAATAGAACTCATCCCACTCAATCATCTCATCCAATTCCGCCGCAATGGTACGAATCGCCTGCACGACTTCGCTTTCATCCGGAACAATCGGATCGGGATCCACCGGGTCCTCAGGGTCTTCAGGGTCATCGGGATCCTCGGGGTCGACCGGATTATCCGGAGTTTCCGGATTTTCAGGATTTACAGGAGTGTCAGGGTTTTCCGGAGTCACGGGGTCATCTTTTCCGTCGTCCGGTTTTGTGGTGTCTTCAGGCTTGGTGGGGCCACCGCCTCCACCGCCTCCGCCACCACCGCCTCCTCCGCCGGAGGAGCCTTCACCATCGTTGGTGGTGGTTGCGACCAGGAATGTGTCATACAACACAACCGCGGTCTTGGTATCGATGAGCTTTGCAATTTTCATCTTCATCGCAGACAAATCAGTACCCTTCATTGCACTGTATGCACTGCGAATTACTTTCAAATCGGATGCATAAGTTGCTTCAACGGTTTCCTTGGTAACTTCTTTCCCGTTGTCAGCTTCCGCAATCGCTTTGTCGATGCACGCCTTCAGCGGAGTGATGATTTTCGCTTCCGCGGTAGTTGTCTGCATCTTGGAGAATGCCTCACTTAAAGCCTTGAGCGCAACGACGAATTCGCTGTCCGGCTTGACAATCGGTGTATCGGACTTGAGATAACGTGCCAAAACAACACTTACCTCGCCGCGAGTGATTGCCTGCTGTGCGCGGAATTTGTTGCCGCTTTCCAAGGTGAAGATGTAGTATGCAAGTGCGGTTTTTACATCCTGCTCTGCCCAGGAAGAAATCGGGTCGGAAACAGTGCCCATAAACGGAAGCGGCTCGTAGTTCAAAATGCGAACCAACATGATGCAGACCTGCTCACGGGTGAGCGGACGGTCCGGTCCAAAATTGCCGTTTCCAACACCTTTGATGTAACCTGCTTTCTGTGCGATGGAGATTTCTTCAGCGCCCCAGTAGGTTGCAGGGACATCGCCAAACGTCTCTGTGCCCTTTTCGGTATAACCGAAGACCTTATTTGCAATTTTACAGAACTGTGCGCGGGTCAAAGAACGCTCTGCATGGAACAACCCATCCAGATAGCCGTTGATAATCCCTGCATCTGCCAGTTGATTGATTGCAGCTCCTTCGGTTGTGTCTGCTTTGACATCCGCAAATCCTGCGGCTGCAAAACACGAGAATGTCATACAGAGAACAATCAAAAGCGAAGTAATCGAAAGAAGTGTCTTTTTCATGGTTCCTCCTATATCCTACGTCGCAAATGCCGGTTGTGACAGCATCTGCATTTGTTTTGATACTCAATCGGGGAACGACTCTTAAGGAGCCGTTCCCCAACAATCGTGTCTTATACTTTAGAGTTCGGAAGTGTCGATGCGAGAGATCATGATGTTCAGGGTATAGCCCTTTGCACTGCCGGTGATTCGGATATAATCGCTGCCGAAGATGTCGATGAGTTCGTTGACAGTGATATCCGGGTTATCGAGCCATGCCTTTGCAGCGGTGATGCACTGCTCAGCGGTGATGTCGTTGCCCTTATCATCAACAATGATGAGGCCCTTTTCTCTTGCTTTTGCAAGAGCCTTCGGAACGCCCTTATCCAGTGCCTTGTCGATCTTTTCGCGATATTCGTCGTAATCACGTGCACGGAAGGCTGCTTCGCCCGCATCCAGGAGTTCATGTGCCCAATCGTAGTAATCCTTAACCGGAAGGATTTCATGATAGCCGCCCATATCCTTTGCGAGGTTGCTCGGGTTGCAGAGCGCGTAGAGAGCCCATTCTTCCGGAGTCGGAGCAATGCCGTACTCTGCAAGCTTATCGAGTGCACGCTGCTTCAGATAGACGTTTTCATAGTAAACGTCTGCGAGGTAAACCGGATCGCATTCCCAATCAAGGTCGATGGTGTATTCGGAATCGCCCGGCTTGTAACTGTCGGAGAGCGAGAAGCTTTCATCCGGAATTGCATCAACGCCGTCATTGTAGAGCTGGTTCATGTCTACATCCGGAATCTTCTTAAGAGCCTTCACAAGCGCATCCTTTGCCTTAGCCGGAACCTTTGCCGGAAGCATATCAACCAGATAATCTCTCTTTTCCTGAGCGGTCATTGCCTTCATGTCATCACGGCATCTCTGAATCATTTCATCGGTCATGCCGGTGAGAACTTCGCCCGGATCAAGATCAAAGGTACGGGAATCCTCAATCAAATAGGTCGGGATTGCAAGACCTGTGATAACACCCTTTTCCTGAGCTTTTTCGAGTGCAAGGTCATAGAAGCGCTTAATCAGACCGCCCTGCTGCTTTCTTCCGCCGTATGCGTTGAAGAGAATCTTCTCAGCAACTTCGAAGACGTTGTCAGCATTGTCGTAGCGGGTGTCAAGCAAGAAGTAGTATTCGGTATCCGGGAAGTCGATGCGGATTGCATACGGGATTTCCTCAAAGATTGCGGAAACCAGTACATGCTCTGCCGGCATTTCGAAGGTGAAGACATCCTCCGGAAGTGCTTCGCCGTTGACGGTGACTTCGACCAGTTTATAATGCTTATCCGGAACAACGGTCAAGGTAACGGTTTCGCCTTCGATTGCGGAGGTCTTGTCAGCGGAAACGCTACCATGTTTCACAGCATCAACGGTGATGCTGTATTCATCCGGCGGAAGAAGTTCGAATTCAGCGGTGATTTCGGCATCATTTGCCGGCATGGTGAACTTGCCACCGGTGATTTCAACACCGTTAACCTTCACAACAACAAGTTTGTAGCCAACTGCCGGAGTTGCGGTAACGGTAACCTCTTCGCCGTAGACCGCTGTGGTCTTATTTGCGGACAAGGTGCCGTTGGTCGGAGCAATTACAGTGATGCTGTAGATCTCCTTTTCAAAGACTGCGGTAACGGTAATGTCCTTCGCCGGCATGGTGTAAGAGGTGCCGGTGATCACAGAACCGTCGACGCGGATTTCAACCAGCTTATAACCGATTTCCGGAGTTGCGGTGAAGTTGACGGTTTCGCCAACGCTTGCAGCTGCTTTGTCAGCAACCAAGGTACCGTTGACCGGAGTGATCACGGTGATGGTGTAATCAATGGTCTTGAAGGTTGCGGTGACTTCGACATTGTCAGCCGGCATTTCGAAGGTATTGCCGCTAATCGGACTGCCGTTGACGATGATTTCGTCGAGTTCGTAACCTGCATTTGCAGTTGCGGTGACGGTCACGGTCTCACCCATGACAGCGACAGCCTTGTCGGTTGCAACAGAGCCGTTTGCCGGGTCAACCACGGTGACGGTGTATGCAATTGCGGTGAATTCTGCGGTAATTTCAGCATCGCCTGCCGGCATCTCGAAGGTGTTGCCGGAAATGACATTGCCATTGACCTTAATCACAGACAGTTTATAGCCTGCATCTGCGGTCGCGGTTACGGTTACGGTTTCGCCCATCTTTGCGGTTGCCTTATCAGCACTCAGAGTACCGTTTCTCGGAGCAACAACGGTGATGGTGTAATCGCTTGCCTTGAAGGTTGCGGTAACTTCAGCATTGTCAGCCGGCATCTCGAAGGTGTTGCCGGTAATCGCACTGCCGTTGACGATGATTTCGTCGAGTTCGTAACCGGTATCTGCAATCGCGGTGACGGTAACGGTCTCGCCCATAACAGCAACACTCTTGTCTGCTGCAACAGAGCCGTTTGCCGGGTCAACCAC
>JAZQIE010000020.1:0-2142 GCA_045540975.1 Eubacteriales bacterium | reverse complement strand
TGCGGTCTTCACGCTCCAAATGCTGCAAATATGTCATTTCAACTTTTCCGAATATTTCAATTCTGGTGTTGTCAAAATGATCCAAATAACCGGAAAGCTGCAACCCCGGACGGTTGACATCATTGCAGTTGATGGGTCTTTTCTTATAATCCTCGGGGACATAAAGTGATTCCAAATGGAATTCTTTTTCTAAAGTTTCAAGGGGAATGGAATACTCTCTTGTGGGTTCTTTCAATGCTGTTTCCTCCTCGCAGTTATCTTCTCACACGTTACTATAAATTATATACGTTTTCCGCGTGTATTGCAATGTGATTTTTTGAATTCGGATGACATTTGAAAAAAACATTGGACTTTTTAAAAATTTTGCTTGCATTTTCGAAAAAACTCTGCTATTATATTTTATGTTGTGTGATTAGCAACGATTTCAAGGACAAATCCGTCAGCATTGACGGTGGTTTATTTCAAAGGAGGTGCAGCAGATGGCTAAGTGCGAAATTTGCGAAAAGGGTGTTACATTCGGTATCAAGGTATCCCACTCCCACAGACGTTCCAACAGAACTTGGAAGCCCAACGTCAGACGTGTCAAAGCTCTGGTTGATGGTTCCCCGCGTCACATTTACGTCTGTACAAGATGCCTCCGCTCCGGTAAGGTTCAGCGTGCTATTTAACTGAATGTAAGAGAACCGTGATGTTTCACGGTTCTTTTTCTTTGTCAAAAAATGCACCTATCGTTGATAGGTGCATTTTGATTATTCCTCTGTTTCGTCGGTACTCTCTTCAACCTCGTAGAACGGTTCATCCTCATAAAGGAAGCGATGCAGCTTTGCGGATGCTTCTTCCAGGTTATAGATTAAATTGCCGCCACCCGAACGGTATTCACCGTCGAGCGGGAATCTTCCCTGCTCGAAGGTTGGCTTTCCAAACATTACAATACGGGATGCAATGCCGAGAATATCCGAATTGCTGAGAGAGGTTTCAATCATCGGGAGAACCGAGTTTAAAAGCGACGGATAGCGAAGCACACTGGTTTCCATTACCTTTTGGAATACTTTCTCGATTACCTCACGCTGACGTTCGGTACGCTCAAAATCCGAATTACCGACATAGCGGATGCGCGCATATGCAACCACTTGCTCACCCGTTAAGAGCTGCAAGCCTGCCTTCTTTACGGTTTGATACTTCTTGCCAACTGCGTTTGCCGCTTCCTTGATGTATGTGTTCATATTGCGGCGTTCCGCTTCTGTGATTTCAATTTCCAGCCCGCCTACCGCATCGACAACGTCCGCAAGCTGATAGAAATTGACCGTGATATAATCTTTGATATTCAACCCAAAATTCTGATTGAGTGTTTTAATCGCAAGTTCTGCACCGCCGTAGGCATATGCGTGGTTAATCTTGGTTCTTCCGTGACCGGAGACTTTGACCTCACTGTCACGCATGATGGAAACAACTTTAACCTTATGATGCTCTGCATCAAAGCTTGCAATCATGATTGCATCGGAGCGACCCTCGTTGACTTCTTTTCGGGAGTCTACACCGAAAAGCGCAACGTTGATGACATCCTCATCCTTCCAAACCGAGGAATCGATTCCAAGTTCTTCGTCTGAGGTGTTAAGCTCGGTGCGTTCCACTTGACTCAGCAGATGGGTCATATAAAAACAGGCAACCCCGATTACAAACATCAATACGAAAAGCAGCGAAACAAACACGCGCTTTGCTCTTCTTCTTTTTCGTTTTCTTCTTTTGGGAGCCTCGTGGGCTTCCATTTCGTTTCTGTATTCTTCCACGATTGCGACCTCCTTCGTGAACTACTATATACTAACAGAAAAAACGCGAAGTTACAAGTTACAAAATCGACATGATTTGCGACTCTCCGTTTTTCACAACATTTTTTGTGATTTTTTCCCATCTTCCGTTGGGTTTATCACTTGCCTTTTTGCAACAATCGTGATATTCTATTATAAACGAAATGAATTATCATTGAGGAGGTTCTATCATGAACGAAGTATTAAAGCAAATTGGCGCTTTTGGCGTCGTACCGGTTGTAAAGCTGGACCGTGTTGAAGATGCGGTTCCGCTTGCAAAAGCTTTGGTTGACGGCGGTCTTCCGCTTGCTGAGGTTACTTTCCGTACCGATGCTGC
>JAZQIE010000019.1:0-6365 GCA_045540975.1 Eubacteriales bacterium | reverse complement strand
CCTCGGGATGAAACGCGAGGTGTTTGAGCGCAGTGTGTTTACCGCGCAGGGCGCACTCGCGGTGAGCGACGACAAAGACGGCGAGTTTGCCCGAAAACTCACCTCGCTCATCCAAACGGGAGACGCGGACGCGAGCTTTTCCGCGGCAAAGTCGCGGCTGGAAAAATGGCGCCGCGCACAGCGGTATCAAAAAAGCGGTGTCATCCCCGAGTTGGAGCGCGCGCTTCGTGATGCGCTTGCGCGCAGAGAGGAATTGAGCCGCGCGGAGGAAGAAACCGCGGTGCTGCTTGCAAAAAAAGAAGCGATGGAGCGCGAGATTTCGCAGATTTCCGCTTTGGCGGAAGACGAGAAAAAAGAAAAACTCCGCCTGGCGGAAGATGCACTCATCCGCGCGGAGCAGAAGCTGGATGCACTGCCGAGCGAGGAGCTTCTCGCAGAGCTTGAGGGCGCGCTTGCGCGAGATGTTTCACATGAAACAATTCCGAGCCTCCTCCTTGCCCTCGGAGTCGCCGCGGCGGTTGGAATCGGAGTGGGTCTGCTTCGGTCGTGGCTTTGGGGCACAGGTGCGTTTGCCGCGGCGTTTGTCCTGACCGCGTTTGCAAAAATTCTACTGAAAAACAGAAAAAAACACACAAAAATTGAGAAAATTCTGCATAAAATCGACGCGGAGGCAACCGTTTCCTCCGCCGCTTCGGTGTTGGAGCGCGAGCGCGCACGCGCAGAGCAGCTGCGCCGCGAGGTGGTCTTCGCCGAAGAACGGTTGGTGCTGCTCTCCCGTGATGTCAAGCCCGAGGAATTGGAAGCGCTGCAGAAGGAATTGGTCGCATTGACCTTGCGGTGCGGCAGACCGCAGGGGCGGTCGAGCGCAAACGAAACTCGCGCCGAGCTGGATGCGAAAATCGAGTCCTTGCGCGAAGAAATCTTGCGGGCGGAGGGCGAATACGCCGCACTCACCCTTGCCATCGAGACCCTTTGCGAGGTAAACGGGGAGATGGAGCGCAATTTCGCGCCGATTCTGGAGCAAGCCGCGGGACGGCTTTTGCATACGATTACGGACGGGCAGTTTTCTGTGGTGGAATGGAGCGGAAGTGAGGGGTCACTCGCGGTGCGCGAGCATCCTGCCGCACCGCCGCGCAGGATCCTTTCTCTTTCCAAGGGGACTTTGGATGAACTGTATCTGTGCCTCAGGCTTGCGATTTGTACGTCTGTGCTTGGCGGTGAGGAGTCTGTACCGCTGGTGCTCGACGATGTGTTCGCCTTTTGCGATGAGGAAAGACTTTGTCGGATGCTGACTTATTTGAAGGAATTGGCAAAAACCCGTCAAATTATTTTGTTTACCTGTCACAAGCGTGAAGCCTTACTGTTGCAAGGAGATTCGGAGGTTCACACGGTTCAACTCGGATAGGGAAGGTTGTTAATTTTTCGTGTTTTACTTGTGTTTTTTGGGAAAATAGAGTACAATGAGATGTAGTCTTTTCTTTGTAAAGGAGGGTCACTATGACAATTCAAACCGAAAAAGGCGCAATTGAGATCACAAATGAGGTCTTTACCATGATCAGCGGAAATGCCGCGACCAACTGCTTTGGTGTGAAGGGCATGGCGCAGAGAAATGTCAAGGACGGGATTGTGGGTCTCTTGAAAAAAGAGAATATTTCAAAAGGCGTAAAGGTTTCTTTTGAAGAAGATGAAGTTGTAATCGACCTGCACATTGCAGTGGAGCACGGTGTGAACATCACAGCGGTTTCCAATTCTATTATGACCGAAGTAAAATACAATGTGGAACAGATGACACGCGTGAAGGTTCGCCGCGTGAATGTATTCGTCGATTCCATCATGGTCGGATAATCGGAGGTGCTTTTTGGTGAAAGAACGGATTACGGCCGCGGATTTTCGGCAGATGATTCTGTCCGCCGCCGCCGCGATTGAAAACAATCGCCAAGTATTAAACGAGATGAACGTTTTCCCGGTTCCCGACGGAGATACCGGTATCAATATGTCCATGACCATCAATGCGGCAGACAAGGCGCTCACAGCGGGCGACTTTGAAACCGTGTCTGCGGTTGCGGACACCGCGGCAAGCGCACTTCTGCGCGGCGCACGCGGAAACTCGGGCGTCATCCTTTCCCTGCTGTTCCGCGGCTTTTCCAAAGCCTGCGCAGGGAAGACCGAGCTTGGTGCAAAGGAATTTGCAGACGCGCTGAAATCCGGTGTGGATGCGGCGTATCGCGCGGTCATGAAGCCCGCGGAGGGCACGATTCTGACCGTTTCCCGCTGTGCGGCGGAGGCGGCATCGCAACGTGCCTATGAAGACGGGGCAACCGATTTGGAGGCGCTGTTTGATGCGGCGATTTCCGAGGCGCAGGTTGCACTTGCGGACACCATGAACTTAAACCCCGTGCTCAAAAAAGCGGGGGTTGTGGATGCCGGCGGTAAGGGTTGGGTCATTGTTTTGGAAGCAATGTACGCATCTCTCAAGGGCGAGCCGATTGTCCGTGAGCACGCGTCCGAAGACGTGAGCGAAGCGGCGGTATTCGGAGAAATCGAAAGCGAAGACATTGTTTTTGCATATTGCACCGAATATATTGTCAACCGAAGTGCCGAGGGCAAGAAGAAAGACCCGAAACTGCTCCGCGCTTTTTTGGAAACCATCGGTGACTGTGTGGTTGTGGTGGACGATGAGGAAATCATCAAGGTCCATGTTCACACCAACAACCCCGACAAAGCGCTTGGGGAAGCACTCACCTACGGTGAATTGGTCAATATTAAAATCGAGAATATGCGCGAGCAGCACACCCAAAAGGTGATTGACGAGCAGAAAAAGGCAGAGCGCGTGATTGCCGCGCCCGAAAAACAGTACGGCTTTGTTGTGGTTGCGGCAGGTGCAGGTATCTGCGGCGCATTCTCGGACCTCGGTGTGGATGAAATCGTGGAAGGCGGTCAGACCATGAACCCGTCCACCGAAGACATCCTCTCCGCAATCGACAAAACTCCGGCGGAGACCGTGTTTGTCCTGCCGAACAACAAAAATATCATCATGGCGGCGCAGCAGACCGTGGAGCTTTCGGAAAAGAACATCGTGGTACTCGAAACCAAGACCATTCCGCAAGGCGTTTCCGCAATGCTCGCATTTGATGCGGATGCGGATGCGGATGCAAACCGTGAGGCGATGACCGCGGCGGCGCAGAATGTTGCAAGCGGCTCGATTACCTATGCGGCGCGCGACAGCGAGTTTGACGGTCACGACATCAAGATGGGCGAGTATCTCGCACTGTGCGAGGGCAAGCTCTCTCAGAGCGGACCCGAGCTTGCGGCGGTTGTTGAGACCCTGAGTGCGGATATGAATCTTTCCGAGCGCGAGTTTATCACCGTGTTCTACGGAGACGGGGTTTCCGAGGAAGATGCGGCGGCGATGGAGACTCTGTGCAAAGCCGCGGCACCGAATGCGGAAGTGATGCTACTCGATGGCGGTCAGCCGGTGTATTACTATATTATTTCTGCGGAATAAGAACTGAGACAACCGGCAAATGCTTTGCCGGTTGTTTTTTTGGAGGTGAACGAAGATGCATCCGGACCTGTTGACAAATGTGCACGCGCTCAAGGGTGTGGGCGAAAAACGCGCGAATTTATTGCAAAAACTCGGGATTGAGACCTTGTTTGACCTGGTCACCTACTACCCCCGTGCATATGAAGACCGTACAACGGTAAAGCCCATTGCGGAAACGCAGGATGGGGAATTGGTCTGTATTGAAGGTACGGTGGCATCTCCCGTGAGCGCACGGCACATCCGCAAGGGTCTTGACCTTGCGAAGGTGCGCGTTGTGGATGACAGCGGCGCGGTAAACCTCACGTTTTTTAATCAAAATTTTGTGAAAGACCAGTTGGAAGTGGGAGAAACCTACTGTTTTTACGGGAAAATGGATGTAAAAGGGCGGATTCGCGAGATGAACACGCCCGTGTTTGAGCCGATAGACGTCTCCCCGCTCAAAACACGGCGGCTGATTCCCGTGTATTCTCTGACCGCGGGGATGCCCGCGCATCAGCTGTCCGCTTATATCCGCGCGGCACTTGCGCGGTGCGCAAACGAACTGACCGACCCGATTCCGGACGAGATACGGATGCGCGAGGAGCTCGCATTCTCGCGGTTTTCTTACGAGAATATCCATTATCCGACCGATGAGACCGCACTTGAAATTGCGCGGAAGCGCTTGATTTTCGAGGAATTGTTTTTGCTGTCGCTGGGGCTGCTGCGGTTTAAGAGCCGCCGCCGTGATTTAATCGGCGCGGCGATGGGTACGGTAGATGTGTCGCGCTTTGAAGCCACGCTCCCATATACCCTCACGGGTGCGCAGAAGCGCGCGATTGCCGATGCGGTGGGGGATATGCAAAAAAACATCCCGATGAACCGCTTGGTGCAGGGGGATGTCGGCTCGGGTAAGACCGTGGTTGCCGCGGCGTGCGCGTATTTTGCGCGCGAAAACGGATACCAGACCGCGCTGATGGCACCGACCGAGATTTTGGCGGAGCAGCACCTCGAGACACTCACCGCAATGATGGAGCCGCTCGGGATTCGGGTGGCACTGCTCACGGGCAGTATGACCGCCGCGACCAAGCGGAAGGTGAAATCCGCGCTGGCGGAGGGCGAAATTGATGTTTTGGTGGGAACACACGCGATTTTGACCGAGGATGTCGCGTTTTCCAATCTGGGACTTGTGATTACCGATGAACAGCACCGCTTCGGTGTACGCCAACGCGCGGCGCTCACCGCGAAGGGCAAAAACCCGCATCTGCTCGTCATGTCCGCGACCCCGATTCCGCGCACCCTTGCGCTGATTTTGTACGGTGATTTGGAGGTTTCCGTCATTGACGAGCTTCCGCCGGGCAGAAAACCGATCGGAACGTATGCGGTGGACGATACCAAGCGCGACCGCGCATACGGATTTGTCCGCTCGCATCTGGATGCGGGGCGGCAGGCGTATATCGTGTGTCCGCTGGTGGAGGAAAATGACACCGCGGAGCTCAAAAGCGTGGAGGAATTTGCGAAACAGTTGGAAAGCCGTCATCTGGCGGGGTATCGCGTGGAGATGCTGCACGGCAGGATGAAGGGCAAGGAAAAAGAACGGATTATGCGCGAGTTTGCCGCAGGGGAGATTCATGTTTTGGTTTCCACCACGGTCATTGAAGTGGGTGTGAATGTCCCGAATGCGACCGTGATGGTGATTGAAAACGCGGAGCGGTTCGGACTTTCTCAGCTCCATCAGCTGCGCGGACGTGTAGGACGCGGCGCGGAGCAATCCCATTGTATTTTGTTCTCCGAGCATAAGGGCGGCGTGACCCGTGACCGCTTGCGCGTGATGTGTAAAACAAACGACGGCTTTGAGATTTCGGAAGCGGATTTGAAGCTGCGCGGACCGGGTGATTTATTCGGCACCCGTCAGCACGGCTTCCCGGACTTGAAAATCGCGGATCTTGCGCGGGATTTGGAGGTTTTGCGCACGGCACAAGCGTATGCAAAGGAACTTTTGCGCAAAGACCCCGAGCTGCGCGACCCATCTCATGCCGAGACCCGCGCACGGATGCTCATGCTGTTTGACAGCCGTGAATACGGAGATACATTTAATTAAAAAATCCGACATAGCAGAGGCTATGTCGGATTTTTTTGGTTACACTAAAAATTGGGGAGGGATGTGCAAATCGCATCGAAGAGGTCAGATAGCCGCTCACCGCGGCCCGAGAGGTACAGATACCCGAAGAGCGCTTCCAGAGCGGTTGCCGCGTGATATTCCCCCGGGTCTGCGCCCTTGGGAATCGCATGCACCTTGGCGTTTCTGCCGCGACGGTAAACGTCTCCCTCTTCTTCGGTCAAAAGCGGCAGGAGAACCTCTGCCGCCTGCGCCTGCGCGGGGGCACGGACACGGCTGACCGTTTCACGGTGCAGGGTTTTTGCGGTGGCGAGACCGAGGGTGCACAGGCGGGTGCGCACCATGAGTTCGTAAACCCCGTCGCCCACATGGGCGAGGGCGAGCATACTCAGTTGTTGGAGGTCTTTCGGGTCCATATGGACCGACAAAAATTCTTTCATCTAATCACCGATTTTATCATACCTTGAATTTGCGCGGAATGCAAGGGGGAATCAATTGTAAAATTTGTGAAAAAAACAACAATTCTTCTTTGACATACGGGCGAGAGTGTGATACTATGAAAGTTAAGGTCTTTGGTAATTTTTTGAAATAGGATTCAAAAGCCGTAAAGAGGTGAAACAGTTATATGGCAATGGATGCAATTTTACAAATCACAGAGGCGGAAGCCGCGGCTGAGGCGAAGAAAAAACAAGCGGCGGCGGATGCAAAAGCAAAGGTGAATGAAGC
>JAZQIE010000018.1:0-8068 GCA_045540975.1 Eubacteriales bacterium | reverse complement strand
GCCTGCATCTACCAGACGGTAGATTGCATCCTTCGCCCAAGCGTGGTTACCCAGATCGACGAACTTTTCGGTCGGGGTGACAATTTCTTCGTACGGCTTATCGTCTGCAGTACCCGGAGTTTTGTCCGGACCTGCATCGATGAGGTTGCCGTTACTGTCTTTGAAGATGTTGTTTCCGAGGTCGGTGTAGGTGACCTCATCATCGGAGGAATCACCGCCGTTTCCGCCGCTGCTTCCGCCACCGCCGAGGTCAGCGGAGCCGGAGAAGACTTCGATATCAAAGTGAACGGTGGTTTCAAGTGCACCGTTTACCGCGGTGACCGCCGCATGGTTTTTACCGGTCTGCATCTTGGTCGGCGAGAAGTAGAACACGCCGTCAACTACGCTTGCATTACGCAAATCTGCGCCAAGCTTGAAGGTGACAGGTGCACCCGACTTGGTGATTGCGGAGAGCGGAACTGCGAGGGTATCACCGACGGTGACTACCTGAGGAGCGATTTTGTCCATAATCGGGCTGTCATCATTGATGGTTTCGAGCGGAATAGTGAAGGTCTGACCCTTTGCGATGTTGTGGGTATAGCCCTTATCCGCATTGAGTTCATCGACCATGCCGCGAACCAGCGAGATGTAGCCGAGATCAAGCTTTACATTGCCGTCATCCAGCACTTCGATGCCCTTGATTTCGTAAGAAGCATTTTCGGTGCCGTCGTTGTTGACGTTGATGTACTTGCCGACCAAACGGTACGGGTCATGCTCGCCGTCAAACTTCACGGTGATGTAGTTATCAAGGACCGCGTCTTCCTGGAAGTCGACCACGGTGCCGGTGTAGGATGCAATGCCTTCGGTGTCGCCAATCTTGGTACCGTCATTGAGGTATGCGTAAATCGGCTCTTCGTCTGCATCGTTTTCCAAGGTGTAGACACCTGCAAAGCCTTGGAATTCGAAGCGGTCATCAATCTTGTAGAGTACCTTGTTGTTGGTTGCGTAGACAACGTAGTCAACTCTGCCGTTCTTCAAGGTAATCTTCACAGCCTTGGAGGCATCCGCCTCGGTTTCCCAAGCGCCGCCGATCCGTTCCATCGGAACAGACTCTTCGGAGAGGATGTAGCTCTCGCCGTCATACGGCTCGAAGACGGTGGTAAACAGGGTGTCGAGGTTATGTCCTTCGCGGCGTGCGAGCACCAGCTGGATTTCCTTCGGGTTTTCGCCCTTCTGCGGCGGCTGTACCTTTGCAAGTGCAACCTCGGAGAGGTCGAAATCGTTGAGCTGGGTCACCTTGAGGTTGTACTTGTCACTGCCTTCTGCATAACCCTTGAACTGGTTGATGAGGAAGTTGACCGAGAATTCCTTGCCCGGATATTCGGCACGCTGTACATCGTAGAGGAAGTCGTAACCGTTGTTGCCGCCGCCCGCTTCATAGCCGCCGATTGCAATATCCGCGCCCGCATAAGTACCGCGGGTCTGACGGACCAGGTTATCAAGGTTTTCGGTTTCGGTGATGATGTCCGAACTTGCATGGAAGTCATAGACGTGGGTATCGCCGCCCTTAACACGGAAGAAGTCGACCGTGTAGGCGTTCATATCGTCCACTTCCACGTTGATGATGCTTCTGCGGTATTCTTCGGTAACGGTGCCGTATGCCTTATATGCATTGGGGTCGGATACGTCAAAGATTTTTACACGTCCCGAATCGTCGAAGTGGAGCGGGAAGCCGCTGACATAGCTCGGATCTTGACGCTTGTCATTGACGATGACCGTGTTGTGGATGACGGTGTTCTTATCGCGGGCATTTGCACGGTACGAGCCGTCCGCCGCTTCCGGATAACCGAAGTCGGGTGCGAAGTCGATACCGAATGCCGCGATGCTGAGGTCAAGCTTGCCGTAATGACCGTGACCTGCGCTCTGGCCATAGTAGATGTATGCGTATCTCTGGCTGTCGTAGTCTTCGACCAGGCTCGGAATCTTGGTACCGCCACGGAGGGTGGTGAGACCGAATGCGGTCTGCTGACGGGACTTATCAAGGTCATACTCGCCGTAGGTGTCGATGATGTTCTGTACATCTTCCTGCAAGGTATCGCTGTCTTCGAAGATGTCGCCGTGCAGGCCTTCAACCGTGTTGCCGTTCTGCCAGTAGAGCATCTGACCGATTTCAACATCCTTGGTCTTGCGGAAGATACGGGTATTGACCTGAGTGATGTTTTCACCGTGGTAGGTACCCGAGTCACCGATTGCAACGGTGTGGTGACGGAGCATGAGTTTCGGGAAGGTTACCTTGTACATCATGAGGAACTTCGGATTTTCGAAGAGGTCAACGCCCTCGTATCCGTCATAGGTAATCATCGCGTCGATCATGCTGTCGAGCTGTGCGGACCAAATGTTGTTGTAGTTCGGTGCGCCTTCGTTACCTGCACCGTCACGGTTAACCGTCTGGATGACCTTACGGAGGACATTACCGCCCTGAACGTGACCGTCGCCATGGGTGGTAGAGGAAACGTCGGTGATGACGTCATCGGACGGGATCCACAGCCAGTCAAGGAGTTCGCCGGTGTACGGCATGGTGTCGAGAACGACCGCCGCCATTGCCGCGGTTGCCTGCGAGATACCGAAGTTACCGAAGACGTTACCGGTGTAAATCTCGTCTACAATTTCAAGGAGCAGGTTTTCTTCGATGTTCTGACGGATGAGTGCCGGGGTGGACTTGTCGTTACCCTTTCTGAGAACGGTGGGCTCGACATAGTTCGGGTCCTTGAATCCGTTGATGCTGTAAGAATTGCTGAAGTAATCCGGAACGTAGTAGTCTTCACCGAAGTTGAATTCTTCCGCCTTCTTGGACAGGTAGTTGACTACATACGGATCATCGTACATTTCGTAGAATGCGTCGTAGGTTCTTGCAAAGTCAAGGCTGAGACCGCCCTGCCAGATACAGCCGACTTCCTTACCGCTCGGAGTGGAGGAGTCGGAGTTGAACATGATCGGGAACCACGGTTTGATGAACATTTCCGGATGGACGTCCGCGATACGGTCGAGCAGGATTGCGCCCACACGTCCGTACTTGGGATCCTGAGTGTAGAGATATGCATCACGGGTGACGCGCAGCGCACGGCGGAGCATACCGGAGTAGTTCTGAGACCAGATTGCGTAGTGGTTGTAGTAGGAAACAAACGGCCAAGCCTCTTCCATCGAGGAAACGTCGATGTTGTAATGGGTCTTCATGTTGGAAATCATCTGACCCTGATAGGTCTTGCCGGTCTTGTAGCCGCGGCTGTCGTCAACACCCCAGCCGTGGATGCCTTCGTTGACCAGATTGCCGTTTTTGTCGATATGCTCGTCCTTTTCGGGGAACAAATCGTTGGTGAGAAGGTGCGAGCCGTCTCTCAACGCCTTTTCATAGCTGAAGTTTCCGTGCTCATCGAGACCTACTTCGTAGAATGCACCGAAGTCGTTGGACGGGAAGCGGCGCATGCAGTTCGGGCACTGGAGCTTCCACGGATAGTTGAACGGGTCGTTCAGCCACGGATACGCCGAGAATTCGTCACGAAGGTCGACTTCGCAGAACTTACAGGTGTAGCCGTTCGGGTCCCAACGGTAGCCTGCGAGGCAGCCGCGCGGGACTTCCTGAGACGGGATGCTGTTGTAGATATAATCGGTCATGTTACCCGAATAGAGGTCGAGGAATGCATCTGCCTCTTCGACCGCCGCATTGCGGATATCCTTTGCCCAATCGTACTTCTTGATGTTTTCCTGCGCCGCCGCAAGCTTTTCTGCGGTGTAGTAGGTTGCTTTGGTCTTACCCTCACGCACCTGAATGGTGAAGGTGGGATAATAGGTTTCGCCCAGATAGACAACGGTTGCCTTTACAGTTGCATAACCGAGTGCCTTCGGGGTGAGGAAGCCGTCCTCCGAAATCTCTGCAATATCGGTTTCCTCGACCGACCAGGTGACAATCGCGCTCGGAAGCTCGATTTCGTCACCCTCCGGAGAAACGCCGACAACGGAAAGCTGATAGCCTTCGTCATCCGGATTGATTGCCGCATGCGGGCTCTTGATTTTGATTTCGTCTGTCGCCGCAGCGAGGACGGAAATCGGCAGGATTGTGAATGCAGAGCCTGTGCCGAGTGCGACGGTGACGGTAATCTGGACATCGCCTTCCTTGTAGGTTTCAAGGACACCGTCGACCACCTTTGCAATGCTGTCATCGGTGGATGCGAAGGTGACGGTTGCATCGCTTAAATCAACCTCACGGCCGTCTCCGAAGGTTGCGGAGACCGCAATATCGGAAATATCGCCCACGTGCAGGTCGGAATCCGCGAGGGTTGCGGTAACGTTGGAGACCACCTCGCTGTTGACCGTGATGTCGAGGGTTTTGGTATACGGCTCGCCGTCAATGGTTGCAACCATGGTGACGGTGGATTTGCCCGGAGCAGATGCGGTGAATTCCCAGTTATCGCCGAGCTTGATGCTGTTTCCGGAAATGGTGAGGCTTGTGATGACGTTTTCGGTATCCCGTACACGGTCGGTGGTATAACCCACGCGCTTGACCGTGCCGTCGGACATCTGAACGCCGGGCTTGAGCCATCCGCTCTCGCCCACGCTGAGGGTGGTCTTGGTTGCAAGGAGGTCAACCTCACCCTCGGTCGGCATCTCGTCTACCGGAGTGAAACGGAGTGTGCCGAGATAGAGGTCGCTTCTGCTTTCCGCGGTGTGTGTGCCTTTCCAGATATAGAGCTGATGCACACCTTCGGTAAGGTAGACGGTATTGAGCTTAATTTCCTTGCCGTACGGGATGCTGCCCGGATTGTTCATGTCATATTCACCGAGGTAGGTGTCATTCATGACAAACTGTGCAAACGGACCGTAGGCATACTGACCGCCTGTGACCGAGAACTGATAGTAGCCATCGCCCGGGATTGCGATATCCAAAACAAGCAGGTTGCTTGCAAGCTTGAGGTTCAAGCCGTACAGCTGCCAACGGATGTCGGGAGAGACCATATTCACGATTGCGGGGGAGCTCAGTTCCTTATTAATCTGCCAGCCCGCAGTTTCGATTTTAACATCGTTCGGCTGCGGATTTTTTGCAGTGGCATGGTCAACCATACTGATATAAACTTCACTTGCAGCAGCGCCATCCCCCTGCCCCGCATAAACGGTGACGGTGAACGCTTCGGTATCCATCGAGATGCCTGCCACGGTGGTGACGGTTGCCTTGATGGTTGCGGTACCTTCGCTGATACCCTTCACAATGCCGTCTTCGGTGAGTTCAATCGCGTTATCGTTGTTTTCCACGATGGAGTAGACGATTTTTGCGCTGTCGGGAATCGGAGCGCCGTTTGCCAGGCGACCGACAACGTTGTACTGCACAGCACTGCCCAGCGCAACGCCCGAAAGACCGCTGATTTCCGCTTCTACCAACGGATAGTCCGAGGTGACGGTGAAGGTAAGCTTTGCGGTCTTGGTGATGCCGTTTCGCATTGCAAACACGGTGATATCCGCACTGCCCATACCCTTGGTCTTGATGAGACCGGTATCGGAAACAGAAAGGACCTTGGTGTTCGAGGAAATGTACTCGAAGGTGATGTTGTCATCGCCCGGCTTTACCACAGTACCGTCAAACTGAGTTGCGGTTGCGGTCAGCTGAATTTCCTCGTCCGCATCCGCGTAAGAAACCGGAGCGGTCAGGGATGCAAATTCGAGTTCGTCTTCCGCGACCACTTCGAATTCCAAATCGGTTGCAATTGCTTCGCGGCCGTCAAAGGCTGCTTCCAAACGGATACTGCCGGAGCCTAAGGTCAGGCCGTGAACGTCGAGATAGAGGTTCTCGCCTTCCACACGGTAGTCCGCACTTAAAAGGTCACCGTTTTCGTTGATGACCGCGATATCCTGCAAGTATTCCGCAGAGAACGGAGCACCGTTGAAGCGCGGGGTCACGGTAACCGCTTCGTCACGGCCAATCATAATCTTCTTGCGGTCTGCGGTGAATTCAAACTCTCTGCCCTTCGGGCTGTCCAGACGGATGCAGCCGAGACCGAAGATGTAACTGGTGGAACGGTCATTCTTACCAACCGTCTCGATGACGTACTGGTACTTGCCTTTTTCCAGATAGACATTGCCGACCGGGAGGTTGTAGCAGTTAATCTGATCATAGCTGTAAGAGTCGACCGGAGCGCCGACTTTGTATTTTTCCTGATACGGGTCTTCCTCATCGATCGGTGCGATGTAAATCTGGAACATACCGCCGTTTGAGATGACAAGGCTGTCCATAGACACGCCGTAAGAACCGGTTGCGGGGACATCGATACCGAAAATCGCAGCCGGGCCGACACCGGTCGGCTTGAATGCGACACCGTATTCCACCCAACCCCACATGAGGAGTTCGGACGGTCTCGGGCCGACGTAAATCCACGGGTCACTGTATTTGCCGCGACCGATTTCGTTCGGATGACCCATGGTGGTCTGTGTCCAATCGGTGACGACATCCGGGTCAAGGCCCACGTTGGAGCCCGGGCCGGTGTGGAGTTTGAGAATGTTATACTGATAGCCACGGCTCTTGATGTTCATCGGAATGAGGAGTTCCTGCTCGCCGTATTCCTCGTGGTTGACAACCACGACAGCATTGGTAGAGCCTGCACTCTTGAGGGTAACATCCAGATAGATTTTGCCCTTCTCAAAGCGGAGTGCGGAGTCCTCCATCAAAAGCGGGTCGACAACCTTGGTGGACATGGAGATGAAGTCTTCCTCGGTTGCGGGGATGCCGTCAACCGTGAAGCTCAGTTCAAGCGGGAGGATCTCGCCGTCAAACGGGACGTCGAGGAGTTCCTTGTTTTCCACGACCACGCGAACGCCCGGCTCACCCTTGACGCGCAGGTTGTAGGTCTTTTCAACCGCCTTGCCCTCCACGGTACCGCTGATGGTAACGGTGGTGCGGCCAACCTTCTTCGTGAAAATCCTTACGTCCGCGGTCTCGCCAATCGGGACGAAACGGAGTTTGGTCAGGTTGAGGGAAGCCTTGTCCGCGGTCTTTTTAATCAGAACGGTCGCGGTACCCTTCTCCAAATACACCGCGCCGAGCTGACGCTCCGGCAGAACGACGGTATCGTTACCGGTCTTATAGAAGGAATAGCTGCCCATCAAGGTCTGATTGACCGTGACATCGCAGGTTGCACCGACATTGGTGCCAAGGCCCTGAACGCCGAGTGCATAGTAGCCGCTTTCAGGGACAGCAATATCGATTGCGAGCACCGCGCCGACAGACGAAATCAGCACGTACAGGCTGTCATCCTTCCAACCGAAGAAGTTGTCCGGACGCTTGTACACGCTCGCGGTGGTCAAATCCTCGTTGATGGCAAAGCCGTCTGCCGCGACGGTTGCCTCTTTGGGTTTCTTCTTATCCGAGCTTGCGGCGTATGCTGCGAAATCAAATTCCGAGCCTTCGCCTTCGCCCGTATGCACAAGTGTTACGTCCGCAACACTTGAGTCGGAGTTTGTGAGGAGCAGTCCCTCGATATCACCGATGGATTGCTGCACATCTCCTTTGAACAAACCGATACCAAACGATACTTCATCGCCCGCGCTAAGCTCGGGGATGGGATCGGTTTCCTGCAGCGAATACTCGCCCAGCGCAAATGTATGTGCAGGCAGCAGCGCCAGCAGCATACAGAGAGTCAGCACCAGAGAGAGCAGACGCTTTATGCGTGTCTTCTTCATCCTGAATTTCCTCCTTTTCGTTGTAGCGAAAAATCTGCTTACTTTATTTTAACACAGATTTTTTCTTATGGAAAGACAAAAAAACGTGTGCTTTTTCACACGCTTCTTTGTTGCTGTATGTTTATTCTACCATATCCGATTGTAGACAGATATACAAAATTGTTATTTTTTTATGTGCCATAATGTTGTTTTTAATCAAAAAGAAAGACCGAGGAAAATTCCTCGGTCTTTCGGGATGCTATTTACTTGTTGAGGATACGGTCGAGTAAGACCGCAACTTCAGCGCGTGTTGCATTGCCCTGCGGATTGATCTTGCCGTCACTACCCTGAATGAAGCCGTTTCCGACCATGGACTTCACGGATTCGA
>JAZQIE010000017.1:0-16634 GCA_045540975.1 Eubacteriales bacterium | reverse complement strand
CATTGCGCAATTCGGTGTGGTACCGGCGGTACATCCGTATGAGGAGACAGAGCGTGCGGTGCTGACCGCCGCGCCCGATACGATGCTGTACCGCGCGTCTACGGATACCGAGCAGCACTATCTGTTTTTCATTTGCCATCGGGACGATTTTGACGCGGTGATGGAAGCGCTGCGCCAGTTCGGGTTTGGAAAAACTCAGTTTAAAGATGCTTCCGGCACTGCCGCAGACGAAATTTGTGGGATTGAGTCTCAAATTGCGGAAGCGCGCGAGCGCCGTGCGGCGCTTGTTTCCGAGATTTGCGGCTTTGCCGAGGCACTTGCGGAGCTGGAGCTTGCACACGATGTGCTGAAAACAAAGCTTGAGCAGGAGACCGCGCAGGAGCAAATGCTGGAAACCGCAACCACCTTCCTTTTGGAGGGCTGGATTCCGCTCCCGAGTGAGGGCAAGGTCATCAAGTGCCTGGAACGGCACGGGTGCGCGTATGACCTGCGCGACCCGTTTGACGAGGAGGAGCCCCCGATTCTCACGAAGAATCCGTGGTGGGCGGCGCCGTTTGGGATGATTACCGATATGTACAGCCCGCCCGCGTACCGTGGGTTTGACCCGAATCCGTTTATGGCGGTGTACTTTTCCTTGTTCTTCGGGCTGATGTTCTCGGATGCGGGCTACGGACTTCTGATGCTTATCGCGGTCGGGTTTGCGAAGTGGAAGTTAAAGCCGAAGGGCACCATGGGGAAGGTGGTCACCATCGCCTTCTTCTGCGGCATCACCACATTTATTTGGGGTGCGCTGTTCGGCGGTTGGTTCGGAAATGCAATCCCCGCGGTGTACGAGATGATTACGGGAAATGTTTACAGCAAATCCATGGCGCTGTGGTTTGACCCACTCAATGACCCCATGAAGATGCTCATTTTCTCGTTTATCCTCGGCGCGGTGCATATTTTCTCGGGTATGGGCATTAAAGCGTATATGCTCATCCGCGAGGGCAAGATTTGGGATGCGGTGTTTGACATCGGCTTCTGGTGGGTCTTCCTAATCGGAATCGTACTCGCACTGGTGGGTCTTCCGGGCGGAATGTATGTCCTCATCGCGGGCGCGCTGGGGCTGATTCTCACACAAGGGCGTGCAAAACCCAAATTACTCGGGAAATTCTTCTCGGGTGTGATGAGTTTGTACGATGTCACCGGATTTTTGGGAGACATCCTCTCCTATTCCCGTCTTTTGGCACTCTCGATGTCCACCGCGGTCATTGCGCAGGTGGTCAATACCATGGGTGCGATGACAGGTCCGATCGGATTCTTCTTCATTTTCCTCATCGGACAGGTGTTTAACATTGCGGTCAGCCTGATTGGTACGTTTGTCCACACATCCCGACTGCAATATGTTGAATTCTTCGGTAAGTTTTATGAGGCGGGCGGCGAGAATTTCGCACCGCTGACCATTCAATCCAAATATGTTGACATTATTAAGGAGGAGCAATAGTATGGAAACTTTATTCACTCAATTCGCAGGTATGGGCTTGGCACTGTTGGGTGCGGCTCTCGCAGCAGGTCTTGCAGGCATCGGCTCTGCAAAGGGCGTTGGTATCGTTGGTGAAGCGGCAAGTGGTTTGGTCGCGGAAGACCCGAGCAAATTCGGTCAGACCATTCTTTTGCAGGCACTTCCGGGCACACAGGGTCTCTACGGCTTGCTCATCGCGTTCTTGGTTTTGCTCAAAGTGGGTCTCATCGGCGGTGCTGATGTGGTTGTGACTCCGGAAGTCGGCGCATACATTTTCTGCGCTTGCCTCCCGATTGCAATCGTAGGCTATGCTTCCGCAATCGCACAGGGCCGTGCGGCTGCAGGCGGTGTCAACATCATCGCAAAGCGTCCGGAAGAGCTTTCCAAGGCAATGGTTTACGCGGCGATGGTTGAAACCTATGCGGTTTTGGCGCTGCTGGTTTCCTTCCTGACCCTCAACGGCATTCAGCTGGGGTAAGTAATATGACGGGAATCGATAAGATTTGTGAGCGAATCTCGGCGCAGGCGGACGAGGTCTGCCGCGAGATTCTGACGCGCGCGGAGGAAGAAGCGCAAGCGGTCTGCAAAGAGGGGGAGCGCATCGCGAAGGAAGAATCCGATGCAATTCTCTCGCGCGGAACAGCGCAAGCGACCGAGCGCGAAGCCCGTCTTGCGGGCGTGGCGGAGTTGGAGGCGAAAAAACTCCACCTCAAAACCAAACAAGCCATGATTGACGGTGCATTTTCGGAAGCACTTGACGTGCTTTGCGCGTTTTCGGACGAGCGCCGTGTCAATCTTCTGGCAGCCCTTGCGGCAAAAGGCGCGGTTACGGGAAGCGAGCGTGTGCTTTGCACCGCGTCTGACCGTGACGCGATCGGTGCGGCGGTGGTGAAAAAAGCCAACGCGCTTCTCGGAGAGCGAGGCAATCTTACCCTTGCGGAAGAGGTTGCAAGCGCGAAGGGCGGCATCATCCTTGCCGAGGGGAATATGGAAATCAACTGCACCTTTGAGACCATCCTGCGCCAGATGCATGATACTCTCTCGGGTGAAGTTGCCGATATCTTGTTTCAATAGAAGGGAGATACCTTCGTGATGAAGCGAAAGGACACAGACTTTCTGCACGCGACCACGCGCGTCCGCGCGCTCGAACGTCAGCTTTTGAACAAAGAACGGACCGAGCGGATGCTGGATGCGAAGAGTGTGGCGGAGGCGATGAAGCTTCTGCCCGAGATGGGCTATGACGAAGTCAATCCGCCCACAATGAGCGGGCTTGGTGCGGTGCTTTCCCGTGCGCGGGGTGCGACGTATGCACTTTTGCGCGGAATTTCACCGATTCCCGCGTTGGTTGACGTGTTTGCAATGAAATATGACTATCACAACGCGAAGGCACTCATCAAAGCCGAGGCGCGCGGGGTTTCCGCGGCGCCGCTTTTGGTGGATGTCGGAAGAATTTCGGCGGAGAAGCTGGAAAGCGCGTTGAGAATGCGCGAATTTCGGGAGCTGCCGGATATCATGCGGCATGCGGTAGAGGAGGCACGCGACGTGCTTTGCCGTACCGAAGACCCGCGGCTTGCGGATGTGATTTTGGATCGCGCGTGCTTTGCTGAAATGCTCTCTCTTGCGAAGGAGATTGGGGACAAGTACCTGATTGGGTATGTGAAGCTCCAAATCGATGCGGCAAACCTGCGGAGTGTGGTGCGCGCCACACGTCAGAAACAGAGTATGCAGGTGCTGCGCGAGATGCTTCTCCCCGGCGGCGAGGTGGAACTCGGCGCACTGCTGAGTCCCGACGGACTTGCCGAGCTCTATCGCGGAAGCGCATTGGAAGCCGCGGCGGAGGAAGGCGTTCGTGCGATGAGCGGGAGCGCGGATTTTGTCCGCTTTGAGAAGCTGTGTGACGATGGAATCACCGAGTATCTCAAGGGCGCGAAGCTGATTCCGTTCGGTGCGGCGGCTCTGGTCGCATACCTTGCGGCAAAAGAAACCGAAATCACCACATTGCGAATCATCCTTGCGGGAAAGAGTGAAGACCTTTCCGTGGATGAAATTCGGGAGAGATTGAGGGCGGCTTATGTATAAGATGGCGGTTTTGGGCGATCGCGAAAGTGTAATGGGCTTTCGTGCGCTCGGATTTGAGACCTTCCCGATTGAAGATCTTACGGAAGCAAAACGTACCTTGCGCCGACTTGCGCAAGGGGAATACGGTGTAATCTACATCACCGAGCAGCTGGCACAGCATCTCGGTGAGGAGATTGCGGAATACAAAGACAATCCCACCCCTGCAATCATTCTGATTCCGGGGAAGGAAGGGTCGCTTGGCATCGGGATGCGCGGCGTCCACGATACTGTGGAGCGTGCGGTCGGCGCAGACATTCTGAACAATTAACACCCGATGTAAAAACGTCGGAGAAACGGAGCAATCTATGAACAGTGGTAAAATCATCAAGGTTTCCGGTCCGCTGGTAGTCGCGGAAGGGCTTGCACATGCCAATATGTTCGACGTGGTGCATGTCGGCCGTGACCGACTCATCGGCGAAATCATTGAAATGCGCGGAGACCGTGCATCCATTCAGGTTTATGAAGAAACAGCAGGCATCGGGTTTGGCGATATTGTCGAAACCACCGGCGCACCGCTCTCGGTTGAGCTTGCACCGGGCCTGATCGAAAACATTTACGACGGCATCCAGCGTCCGCTGGAGGAAATCCGCCGTCTTTCGGGCAGTAACATCGGCCGCGGACTTTCTGTCCCTGCGGTGGACCGTACCCGTAAGTGGAATTTTAAGGCGACCGTCAAGGTTGGCGACGCGGTAAGCGCGGGCGACATTCTGGGCACCGTGGAGGAAACCTTGATTGTGGAGCATCGCATTATGGTGCCGCACAAGGTCTCGGGCGTGGTCGAAGAGATTTTTGAAGGCGAGCACACCGTGGAGGAGACGGTTGTCCGTGTTCGTACCGAGGCGGGCGAGGTCAAGGACATCTCCATGTTACAGAAATGGCCGGTTCGTGTGGGCCGTCCGTATAAAGAAAAATTGCCGCCCGATGTCCCCATGCAGACGGGTCAGCGCATCGTTGACACCATCTTCCCCATCGCAAAGGGCGGTACCGCAGCGGTGCCGGGCCCGTTCGGAAGCGGTAAGACGGTTGTTCAGCATCAGCTGGCAAAATGGTCGGACGTGGATTTGGAGGTTTACATCGGCTGCGGTGAACGCGGCAACGAAATGACCGACGTTCTGCGCGAGTTCCCCGAACTCAAGGACCCGAAAACCGGCGAGTCCCTTATGAAGCGTACGGTTTTGATTGCAAATACTTCGGATATGCCGGTTGCGGCGCGTGAGGCGTCGATTTACACGGGTATCACGATTGCGGAATACTACCGTGACATGGGCTACGATGTCGCGGTCATTGCGGACTCCACCTCGCGTTGGGCGGAAGCGCTGCGCGAGATGTCGGGCCGACTTGAGGAAATGCCGGGTGAAGAAGGCTATCCCGCATATCTGTCCTCCCGTTTGGCGCAGTTCTATGAACGCGCGGGACGTATTGTTTGTCAGGCCTCGGATGACCGCCGCGGCTCGCTCACCGCGATTGGCGCGGTATCGCCTCCGGGCGGTGATATTTCCGAGCCTGTTTCTCAGGCGACCCTCCGTATTGTCAAGGTGTTCTGGGGTTTGGACTCCTCCCTTGCATACGCGCGTCACTTCCCTGCCATCAACTGGCTGAATTCCTACTCGCTGTATCTTGACCGCTTGGGCGCATGGTATAACAACAATATCCATCGTGACTTCTCCAAGCAGAGAGACGCGGCGATGAGCTTGCTTCAGAATGAAGCGGAATTGCAGGAAATCGTGCGCTTGGTCGGTATCGATTCGCTCTCCGCGAACGACCGCCTGACCCTTGAGACCGCGCGTATCGTCCGTGAGGACTTCTTGCAGCAGAACGCGTTTGTGGATGTGGACAGTTACACACCGCTGGAAAAACAGTATCAGCTGCTGCGACTGGTCCTCGAGTTCTATGAACTCGGCAAGCGCGCACTCGCATCGGGTGTTCCCATGCAGAAAATCTTTGATATCAAGGCGCGCGAGCGCATCGGCCGTGCAAAAGATGTGCCGAACGATGCGTATGCGAGCGCTTATGCGGAAATTTCGAAACTCATGAACGATGAAATCGAAGCACTCATCGGAGCGGAGGTGCAGGAGTAATGTTAAGAGAATATCGCAGCATTCAAGAGGTTGCGGGACCGTTGATGCTCATCAAAAACGTGGTCGATGTCGCGTATGACGAGCTGGGCGAGGTGGAACTGCCAAACGGTGAAATCCGCCGCTGTAAAGTTCTTGAAGTCAACGGCAACAACGTCTTGGTCCAGCTCTTTGAAAGCTCCGCGGGCATCAACCTTGCGGACAGCAAGGTGCGTTTCTTGGGTCACGGCATTGAACTTGCGGTTTCGTCGGATATGCTCGGCCGTGTCTTTGACGGCATGGGTCGTCCGAAGGACGGCGGGCCCGAGATTCTGGCGGAGGAGCGCCGCAACATCAACGGCACCCCGATGAACCCCGCATCCCGTAACTATCCGGATGAGTTTATCCAGACCGGTGTCTCCACCATTGACGGCTTGAACACCCTGGTCCGCGGTCAGAAGCTCCCGATTTTCTCGGGCTCGGGTCTGCCGCACGCACAACTGGCGGCGCAGATTGCACGTCAGGCAAAGGTATTAAACGCGGATGCGCAGTTTGCGGTCGTGTTTGCCGCAATCGGCATCACCTTCGAGGAGGCGGACTTCTTCATCAGCGACTTCCGCCGCACCGGTGCGATTGACCGTACCGTGCTGTTTGTCAACCTCGCGTCCGACCCTGCGGTTGAGCGTATTTCCACCCCGCGTATGGCTCTCACCGCCGCGGAGTATCTGGCATTTGAGAAGAATATGCACGTGCTGGTCATCATGACCGACATCACAAACTACGCGGAAGCGCTGCGCGAGATTTCCGCGGCACGTAAGGAAGTACCGGGTCGCCGCGGTTATCCGGGCAACCTCTATACCGACCTTGCAAGTATGTACGAGCGCGCGGGCCGTACGCTCGACAGCGAGGGCTCGATTACCATGATTCCGATTTTGTCCATGCCGGAAGACGATAAGACCCACCCGATTCCCGACCTCACCGGCTATATCACCGAGGGTCAGATTATTCTGTCGCGTGAGCTTTACCGCAAGAGCATTCTGCCGCCGGTGGATGTTCTGCCGTCGCTGTCCCGACTCAAGGACAAGGGCATCGGTGCGGGCAAGACCCGTGAAGACCATGCAGGTACCATGAACCAGCTCTTTGCCGCGTATGCACACGGTAAGGAGTCCAAGGAACTCATGACCATTTTGGGTGAAGCGGCACTCTCGGATGTGGATAAGCTGTATGCGAAATTCGCGGACGAGTTTGAACAGCGCTATGTCAATCAGGGCTATGAAGAAAACCGTTCGATTGAAGAGACCTTGGATTTGGGCTGGCAGCTGCTCTCGATTTTGCCCGAGAGTGAGCTCAAACGCATCAAGCTCGAACTGATTGCAAAGTATCTGCCGAAGAAAGAGGATTGATTCCATGGCACGACTCAATGTGAATCCGACTCGCATGGAGCTCAAGCGCTTGAAAGCGCGCGTTACCACCGCGCGCCGCGGGCATAAACTGCTCAAAGACAAGCGCGATGAGCTGATGAAGCAGTTTTTGGATATCGTGCGCGAGAACAAAGAGCTCCGCGAACGTGTGGAGACCGCGCTCATCCGCGCACAAAAGGGGTTTACCGTTGCAAGCGCAATCATGTCACCCGAACAGATGGAGCAGGCGCTGTTGTATCCCAAGCAGAGCCTGTCTCTTTCGATTGATTATAAAAACATCATGAGTGTGGATGTGCCGAAATACTCGTTCCACGTGAAAAACGAAGACCCGTCCGAGATTTATCCGTACAGCTATGCGACCACCTCGGGTGAGTTGGACGATGCGGTGGCGGCACTTTCAAGCGTGACCGAGGATTTGCTCCGCCTTGCGGAGACCGAAAAATCCGCGCAGATGCTTGCGCAGGAAATTGAAAAAACACGCCGTCGCGTCAATGCGCTTGAGTACGTCATGATTCCGCAGTTGGATGAAACCATCCGCTACATTGTGATGAAGCTGGATGAAAACGAGCGCGGAAACGTGACCCGACTCATGAAAGTCAAAGATATGATGATTGCCGAGCAATTCGAGGCGAAGCAGTAAAGGCTGGGGGAACTATGGATTTTGTCAAATTCGGGATCGAGCACGTGGTATATCCGCTCATGGAACGGAAAAACGGCAATAAGATCCGCGCGTATATCAAAGAATTGCAGGGGAGTCAGTCCCTTTCCAAGGAAGACCTTCATGCCCTGCAAACCGAAAAACTGAGAAAGCTTTTGACGTGCTGTAAGGAGTCTGTCCCCGCTTATGCGGACATCACACTCTGTGATGACCCGTGGGAGACCTTGAAAGCCATTCCGCCGCTCATGAAAAAGGTGTTCCAAAAAACCTCGGAGCAACACGTAAACACCGCGTTCCCCAAGGAAAAACTCATCCCGAATACCACGGGTGGGTCCACGGGCGAGCCCACGCGGTTTTATATGGACCGTTTCGATGTGGAACATTATGAAGCGGCGCGTTGGCGCGGTCTTTCCTGGTGGGGCATCACCCCGGGAAGCCGCAGTATTTTGGTTTGGGGCAATCCGCTCGAACTCAATGCAAATCAGCAGAAGTCGTACCGCAGAAAGGAAAAATGGCTGAAAAACCGCCAATTTATCCCTGCATACGAACTTTCTCCCGAAAAAGTGGGCGAATATGTCAAATTGATTGACTCCTACCGCCCCGAATACCTCTACGGGTATTCCACCTCGCTGTACAGTCTCGCAAGCATGATGAAAACCGCGGGGGTGACACCCAAACTGCGCCTCAAAGCGGTGCTTTCCACCAGCGAGACCTTGCATCCGTATCAGAAGGAGCTCATCGAGGAGGTGTTCTCCTGCTCGGTGATCAACGAATACGGCGCAAGAGATGCCGGCATTTTGGCGTATGCCTGCCCCGAGGGGCATTTACATATCACCGCGGAAAATGCGATCATCGAGCTGGTCGACCCGCAAACCTTTGAGCCGGTAAAGGCAGGCGAGAGCGGTCTTGTTGTGGTGACCGACCTTAATAACTTCGCGCAGCCGCGCCTTCGTTATGTGCTGGGCGATATGGCGACCGCGCGAGAGGAAACCGCGTGCGAATGCGGTGTCACCTTGCCGATGCTTTCCCGTGTGGACGGGCGCGAGGATGATATGCTGGTGCGTGGGGATGGGACCCTCATCCACGGTCACGCCATCAGCCATCTGACCCGCAAGCGCAACACCATTGTGAAATTCAAAATCGTGCAGTCCTCCCGCGAGGCGGCGCATCTTGTCGTCATGCAGAAGACCGACGATACGGCAGAATATGAGGCGTTTGTCGCGGATGTACGCGAAATGCTCTCGGGCGTCACGGTCACCGCAGAGAAGGTGAGTGAGATCCCGCCCGAAAAATCAGGAAAAACCCGATATGCCATCCGTGCATTTCCGCTGACTTAGGAGAGAAAACGATGAAAACAATTTTATTCCAAGGCGATTCCATCACCGACGCATCCCGTAACCGCGAGACCACCGTCCCGAATTGGGCAATGGGCTACGGCTATGCCACCGCGGTAAGTGCGATTTTGGGCGAAAACGGGGAATATGATTTCTATAACCGCGGTATCGGCGGAAACCGTATTGTGGATGTGTATGCGCGCATCCGCGCGGATATCATCAACTTAAAGCCCGATTACATGAGCCTGCTCATCGGTGTCAACGATGTGTGGCACGATGACTGGCAAAACGGTGTGGATACCGCGAAATTCGAGAAGATTTACCGCATGCTGCTCGACGAAGTGCAGGCGGCACTCCCGAGAATCCGTATCATGCTCCTCGGCGCATTCGTGACCGAAGGGACCGAGATGGAAGGCAGATACGAGACCTTCCGTGCCGCGGTGGAGGAACGCGCGGAGGCAACGCGCAGAATTGCGAAGGATTATAACCTCCCGTTTGTCGATTTGCAGGCGGCGTTTGATGAGGCGTGCAAAAAAGCACCCGCAACCTACTGGACCTACGAGGGCGTCCATCCCACCTCTCAGGGCCACGGCATCATCACCCGCGAATGGCTTAAAGCATTTGAGGAAATCAAGTGATGAAAAAAAGGAGTGTTCAAAAGAACACTCCTTTTACTTTGTTCTGGGGTATGGGGTTGGGTCATCGGTGAGACCTGCGAGATAATCCATACTGGTATCAAGTGCAATGGCGAGTTTGCGGCATTGCTCGAAGGTGAAATACCGCTTGCCGCTCTCGATTTTGGAATAATCGCTTTGGTCAATTCCTGTCAGCATTTGGATTTTAATCTGCGTAAAACCTTTTGCTTTGCGCAATTCTTTCAACCTGCTCATTTTATCACCCAAGAATATTATGGCAATTTTCCCTATTGAAATTAGGGCGAAAATGACCTATTGTCGGGGTCGGGGCAGTTATGTGACAGAGATTTGCGATGGAGTAGATTATGAACTGATAAGAAATAAAAAGGAGTGTTCGGAAGAACACTCCTTTGGTTTTTCTGTTTACGCTTCGGCGGTGACGTCGAGCTCGATGAGGGCGCCTTTGGGGATGTCCAAGCCGCCGACCGCACAGCGGGCGGGGAAGTCTCCCGAAAACTGCTCGGCATAGACACGGTTTACCGTTTCAAAATCCGAAAGGGATTTGAGATAGACGGTGATTTTGACCGCTTTGGAGAGGTCACTTCCTGCTTCTTTCAAGATTGCGGAGACATTGGAGAAGCACTGACGTGCTTGGGCTTCGATGCCGTCGACAATCGCGCCTGTTTGGGGGTCAATCGGAATCTGACCCGAGACGAAGATGAGGCCGTGTGCCTTGACCGCTTGGGAGTACGGACCGATTGCCTTGGGGGCGGAATCGGTATGGATAATTTGTTTCATCATGAATCCCTCTCTTAGTAATAGCGGACGGACGCGAGCACGCGGCCGAGAATTTTTGCATTTTTGCCGTCGATGGGCTCGTATGTGGGGTTTTCCGGCATGAGCAGGACGGATTTGCCCGAACGGTTGAGGCGTTTGACGGTTGCCTCATCCTCGATGAGCGCGACCACGATTTCGCCGTTTACCGCGGTTTCCTGCTGCTCCACGATGATGACGTCACCCGGGAGGATGCCCGCGTTTATCATGGAGTCACCCTTGACGCGCAGGGCGAAGAGCTCTTTTTGAGAGCGCGCCGCATCAAACGGGACATAGCCTTCCACATCTTCGGTTGCAAGAATCGGGATACCTGCCGCGACACGGCCCAAAATCGGGACGTTCTTGGTGCCTGCGGTGGTTTCACCCGGCAAGGTGACCGAGCGGGTCTTACTGCCTGCACGGTTTAAGTACCCACGCTTTTGCAGGGTATTGAGCTGGGCATGAACGGAGGCGGGGGAGCTGAGGCCCACACCTTCACAAATTTCACGAACCGACGGGGGGAAGCCGGTTTCATGGGTATAGTCCTTAATAAATTTCAAAATCTGCTCTTGTCTTGCGGATAAAGGCTTCATATTGCACACCTCACTATGAAGATTCTACCGTAAGTATACCATGAGTTTTGCAAAAATGCAAACAAATGTTTTTATCTTTGGTAGATTTTTTTGACTTCCTCGGTCTCTTCCCCGTTTGCATCGCGGATACAGAGGACGGGGAGGTGCGTCATTCCCGCCTTTCCGCCCTTGCGCGCTTCCAGAAGCACGAGGGAGGGTGCGGCGTCCACTTTGTTTTGAACGAGGCGCATCCGCTTGGGCGCGAGTCCCGACGATTTCAGCGCGGAGAACAAGTCCTCCAAGCGGTCGGGACGGTAGACCAGCGAAAATGAGCCGCCGAATTTTAAGAGCCGCGCCGCGGCGCGGCACACGTCTTCAATCGTGCAATCAATCTCCATGCGCGCGGAGAGGAGGGCGGGGTTTTCGGTCTTAAGTCCGCTTCCGGATTTCATATACGGTGGGTTTGAGACCACCACGTCAAACGCCTCGGACGGGAGAAACGAAAGGTCGCGCAGGTCCGCATGATGCGCGGTCGCACGGTCTTCGATGTGATTGAGGCGGATATTTTCCTCCGCGAGGCGGTAAGATACCTCCTGAAGCTCCACCCCGTGCAGGATGCAGGAGGGATGACGCGCGGCAAGTAAGACAAAAATCGCACCGTTTCCGCAGCCCAAATCCACCACACGCGCACCCTTTGGGATACGGGCGAAGTCGGACAGCAGCATTGCATCGGTGCCGAGTTTCAAACAGTCCTCATCCTGCAAGAGGACAAATCCGTTGATGCCGAGTTGATCGGGTACCATAAAAAACCTCCGAAAATAACAGAAAGGCCTGTGGTGACACAGGCCTTCGTGTTTTGTTTCTTATTCGGGCTGAATTGCATCAACCGGGCAAGCGCCTGCGCAAGCTCCGCAATCAATGCAAGAGTCCTTATCGATAACGTACTGAGCATCGCCAGCGGAGATGCAGCCGATCGGGCATTCGCCTTCGCAAGTGCCACACATGATGCAAGCATCAGAAATTACATGTGCCATGGGAACATACCTCCTTTAATTGTTGATTCTATTCTATCACGATTACAGAAAAATGCAAGAGATTTCGCGCAATTTCCGTGTTTTTTTCGAAAAACAGACAAGCTTGGCTTGATTGAGGTGGGTTTGATTCGGGAATAATAGGAGAAAGAGGTGATGCGATGTTTTTGGAAAATCGGTTTACCGCGCAGGCGGAACAGACCGTGCGGCGCGCATATGAGCGTGCGACCGATTTGGGACACGGCTATGTGGGGAGCGAGCATTTGCTCCTTGCTTTGGCGCAGAGTGGGACAACCGCACGGACACTCCTGCGCGCGGGGGTGACCGAGGGGAAACTGCGGCGAAAAATTACCGAGGCGGTTGGCTTGGGTGTGAAGGGGCGCGCGCCCGTGCAAGGACTTACCGCACGCGCCAAGCGAATCATTGAGCTTGCGCTTGCGGAGGCGGTACGGGCGGGGCAGGCGCACATTTCACCCGAGCATTTGCTGTTGGGGCTGCTGCGGATGCCCGACTGCTGCGGTGTGAGGATTTTGCGAGAGTTGGGCGTGGAGGTGACAAATATGTACCAACAAATGGGGGATTTCCGACCGAAAAAACCGAGTGAGTTTCAACCCGAGACCAAAACACTCAACCAATTCGGGCGTGATTTGACCGAGCTTGCGCGTACAGGCAGGCTTGACCCTGTGGTCGGGCGCGAGCGCGAGCTTTTACGTGTGATGCAGATTCTCTCGCGCCGCACGAAGAACAATCCTGTGCTGGTGGGCGAGCCGGGTGTGGGAAAAACCGCGGTGGCGGAGGCGCTGGCACTCCGCATCGCAAACGGGAATGTGCCGCAGACCCTTGCGGAGAAACGGGTGTTTTCGCTGGACGTTGCGAGCATGGTGGCGGGGACAAAATACCGCGGTGAATTTGAAGAGCGGTTTCAGACCGTACTGCGAGAGGTACGGCTTGCGGGGAATGTGATTTTGTTTTTGGACGAGCTGCACATGATTGTGGGCGCGGGGTCTGCCGAGGGTGCGGTGGATGCGGCAAATATTCTAAAGCCCGCGCTGGGTCGGGGTGAGGTGCAGGTGCTCGGCGCGACCACATTTGAGGAATACCGCCGTTATATCGAGAAGGATGCCGCGCTGGAGCGTCGGTTTCAGGCGGTGCAGGTGGATGAGCCGAGCGGTGAGGAAGCGATTGAGATTCTGCGCGGACTGAGGTCGCGGTTTGAGGCGCATCACGGGGTCACCGTAACCGACCGCGCCATCGCCGCCGCGGTGCGACTCGGGGAGCGGTATTTGGGTGACCGACGGCTTCCCGACAAAGCGATTGATTTGATGGACGAGGCGGCGAGTCGGGTGCGGCTTGTGTCCTCCGCGCGTGAGATGGAGCGTTTGGAGGCGGAGAAGGATGCCGCGATACGGGCAGAGGAGTTTGAACGCGCGGCAACCCTGCGCGACGAGATGCGCAGGGTACGGCAGACGGACGGGTGTGATGCGGTGGACGAGGTGCAGGTTGCCGAGGTGGTTGCGGAATGGACGGGAATTCCAATCGGACATATCACCGAAGGTGAGCGCGCGAAACTGCTTGGCTTGGAGGAGGTGCTGCACCGCCGTGTCATCGGTCAGGACGCCGCGGTGCGCGCGGTGGCACGGGCGGTGCGTCGCGGACGGATGGGGCTGAGTGACCCAAACCGCCCGACCGGGTCGTTTTTGTTTCTCGGGCCGACCGGAGTGGGAAAAACCGAGCTTGCGCGCTCCCTCTCCGAGGCGTTGTTTGGGGATGCGCGCCGTATGATACGGCTGGATATGTCCGAGTATATGGAAAAGCATTCGGTGAGTCGGATGATTGGCTCACCGCCCGGATATGTGGGCTACGGCGAGAGCGGACTTCTCACCAAGCAGGTGCGGAAGAATCCGTATGCGGTGGTGCTGTTTGACGAGGTGGAAAAAGCGCATCCCGATGTGTTCCATTTGCTGCTGCAGGTGTTGGAGGACGGGGTGCTGACCGATGCGCAGGGAAAAACGGTGGATTTTCGCAACACGGTTTTGATTTTGACCTCAAATCTCGGAGCGGAGAAAATCACACACCGCAATCCGACCGGATTTTCCCGCGACTCTGCCGCGGAGAGTGTGGAGGCGCGGGTGATGGAGGAGGTGCGGCGCGCGTTCCGTCCCGAATTTCTGGGCCGCATTGATGCAACCGTGGTATTCTCTCCGCTTACACAGGCGGAGGTGGCACGGATTGCGCGCAAGCTGCTCTCCGAGTTTGAAGCGCGGCTTTCCGCCTGCGGGGTGACCTGCACGGTGACCGAGCGCGCACTTGCGCACCTCTGCGCGCGCGGGTCTGACCCGTTTTACGGGGCGAGACCGCTCCGCCGTGTGATTTGCCGCGAGGTGGAGGAGCCGATTGCGGAATTGCTCTTAAAGGAGTCGGTGCGCGCGGTGACCGTGGATGCGGAGGAGGGTGAAATGAGAATCAAAAAAGACGAGGCCTAAGGCGGTTGGTCTTAGGGAGAAGTCGGTTTTGAAATGACCTTTTCCGCTAAAAGTGCATCAAAAAAACAGGCAATACGTCAGTATTACCTGTTTTTTGTTCTTTCTTTTAAGCGATTTACTTCTGAGACCAGCCGCCTAAATGCCTCGTCTTTCGGTGTTTGAAGTTATTCTGCTGCGACTTCGCCTTCTGCGGAATGATCGTGACCGTCATCCTCGCTGTGCTCGGTGTCGGAAGCGCTCGGAGCATCGGATGCGCTCGGTGCGTTCGGATCGGTGGTCGGAGCAGCGGACGGCTCAACCTTGAAGAGCTTATGGAGATCGTAGTTATCGAATGCATCGGTGGTCTTGATCTCCAGAGCTTCCATGATTTCGCCCATCTTTGCCTGCATTTCGGTGGAAGCATAGCTGCCGATGTAATCAGCGAGATGCTCGGTGACGTATGCATCGTCGAACGGATAGCGCTTGATGATGTGGAAGCCGTTCGGGCTCTGAACGATACCCGAGGTCTGACCCACCTGAAGCGCAACACTCGCGGTGGTGAATTCGGTGTTCATGGTGCCGGAGCCGTCGTACATATTGCCGTCCTTATCGAAGACATAGCCTTCGGTCATGGACTTCATGCCCGGGTCCTCACCGATTTCCTCGATGAGAGCGTCAAAGTCTTCGCCTGCATTCACGCGAGCGAGGACCGCTTCTGCGGATTTCTTCTTTTCTGCAAAATCTTCGCTGCCTTCCTCCGCGATGACAAGGATGTGCTTGATGCGGAAGTAGTTATTGATGAGGTCTTCCTTGATTGCCGCTTCGTCCGGAGCGTAGATGCCGTCGCCCGAGAAGAGCGCGGTGTTGATCTTGTCAGCAAGGAACATGAGCTCGTTGTAAGCATCGATTGCTTCTTCGGTGAGACCCGCTTCCGCGATGCTGTCCATATACGCCTTGCGGCCGCCCATCTGCTCAACCTGAGCATCCTTCTGGGTCTTTAAGTTTTCTTTGTCCTCTGCGGTGAGGGAGATGCCGTTGTCCTTTGCGAGCTTGACGATTGCAGCGTTCTGCTTTGCATACTCGAGTGCCTGATTCTTGAGGAAGTCAGCACCGGTGGTGCCGTCCATAATCTCCTGATCGAGCATACCGGTGATGGTGATGCCCTGAGATTCGTACATGTAAGCCACGTTCTGCACCAGATACTCAAACATCGGGGTGTCGAGGGTGTAGTCGCCGATGGTCGCGATGGTCTTGGAGCCGCAACCGGTGAACACGGTTACAAGCATCACACAAGCGAGAAGCAATGCGCCGAATTTGATTTTTTTCATGTTTTTTCAATCCCTTTCCGGTTATTTGAACTTATGCCGTAAAGCATGATATTAACAGTATACCATATTCTATTGCAAAAAGGCAAACAAATTGTAAACTTTTCTTATTTTTTTTGCGCGGCTTCCTGCGCGGCGGCAAAATCCGAGATCAAAGTTTCTGCCGCATCCAAGGCATCCGCCTTGTCGCGCAGACGGAGTGTGAGGTACGGCGTCTGTCCCGCGTTGAGTAAAATTCTGCCTTTATAGGCGGGAAGTGCGCACACAATGGAAAGCCATGCATAGTCGGGGGCGGACATGGTGACCTTGAGGGAATTGTCCTTTTGTGTGAAGTCGGAAATGCCGACGCGCGAGGCTTTGACACGCAAAAGTGCAATTTTCACAAGCAGAAGCACCGAGTTTGGCGGCTCGCCGAAACGGTCGCAAATCTCGTCGATGAGGTCCTCCGCCGCCTCCTCGCTTCCCACCGATGCAATGCGGCGGTAGAGGTCCATGCGAAGCTCGGGGGTTGCGATATAGGATTCCGGAATGTTGGCGCTGACCGTGAAGTCCGCGCTGCATTCGGTCCGTACCTCGGGTGCGGTGCCTGTTTCTTCGCAGACCGCCTCTTCCAGAAGTTTGAGGTACAAATCGTATCCGACCGTCATCATGTGTCCGCTTTGCTCCGCGCCGAGGACGTTGCCCGCGCCACGGATTTCCAAATCGCGCAT
>JAZQIE010000016.1:0-15749 GCA_045540975.1 Eubacteriales bacterium | reverse complement strand
ATTTGTTTTTTATTAAGCTATAGCAACTTCCAAATGCGGGTTTCATCATAGCGTGTGTAAATTTTGACGGGACAACCAATGCACTCTCAATCAATGCATACTGACAAGCATCCTTTTTTTGCGATAGAATTTCAAGAACTACTTGTCCTCCGAGCGATAAGCCACCAATCAGCAGTACTGAACCGCCAAACTTCTCATCAACAAACGCAATTATTCTTTTTGCGTTTTCTTCAATGCTTGTGAAATCGCAGCTGCTTTTTGTATGTCCATCTAATATCGGTAAAATGATATGATAATCAGACGAAAGCGTTTCTGCCACGTCACGATAATTCCACCATGACAAACCGCCTCCGTGCAGGAACACAATTACATCGTTATGTTCTTTTCCGTATTCTATATAATTCAACCGATTTCACCACGCTAACAAATTCTTATTTATCTGACTGTGCGACTGATTGGAATTTTCTCAATCCGATTGTCAATCGTTATGTCCTCGCCGTATTGTATCCATTCGTGATTACAATCATAATGAGTGAATGCTTGTTTTTAACAGTAACACCTTTTCTTCGATTTTTTTGATAATCCTTTTGAATTCTTCGTCCGATTTCCCTGTGGGGTCATCCAATTCCCAGTTATCATCAAACGCTCTGCCGATAAAAGGACATCCTACATTACACCCCATAGAAATGACAATATCGGGATTCGGAATCTCTGTAATCCGTTTCGGATACTGCGTTTGCTCCATATCAATCCCATACAGTTCTTTCATCATTCTGACTGCATCCTGATTGATTTGCGGTTTGGTTTCTGTTCCTGCGGAAAACGCATCAAAAACATCCGATGCCAGGTGTTTTCCAAGTGCCTCTGCAATCTGACTGCGGCAGGAGTTGTGAACACAAATAAAAGCAACCTTTTTCTTTGCTTTTCTATGGAACAAACACGCCTCTTGCAGGCACTGATTGTTCCTGTGTGAGTGGGAACATACAATACTGTCTATATCCATAGTTACGTTCAAATGTTTTTTTGTAAACTTAACCGCTTCCATGACAGCAAGATAAGAATCTCTTTTGCAGCAGCGAGGGCCGCCGTTTTCGCCGATTGCGGTAAGGGCGCGACCGGTCATCTGATTGGAAAGCCCCCACGCTTCTTTTGCAAGCGGCGTGGACTTTGTCGCAATCGCCATATACATTCCGGTACTGATACCTGCACCGCAAGCACCCCAGAATCCGCAAACTCCGCCCGGAACCTGCTTTCCTCTTGCATACATTTCGGGAAGTGCAGAGCTTAAATCAATATCACCGCCTGCATTTTTGTATGCGGTAAGAAGCGCCGCACCCACCATAACATGATGCTCGGGACCATGCATATGGCAAAAATCCATTGACATCATTTTCTCTAATATATGGACGGGATTTTTGGACGTTTCATTTAAGCAAGCGGCTATGATTTTGTCCATGCCGCTCGTGTGACACTCGCTACAAACAAAATGCCCGTTTGCGCACCGAGTTTTGCTGTTTTCTGTTTTATGGCAAATTACACACTCCATCGGAATATCACGTTCCAGATATTCAAGCGGTGCTTTGCAAATTAAACATTCTTCGTTCATATCGATCTTCTTATTTCTCCATTCCGCAGTCGTATGCCTGCTTTGACATGGCCTCATCATGATACATTGTGCCGTAGAGTCTGTAACCGCCCGCGAAGTTATGGGCATCAAAGCCGTTTTGCATCAGAATCCTCGTTGCGAGATAGCTCCGCAGTCCGCTTTGGCACATGACATACACGGGCTTTTCCGGGTCAAGCTCGGATATGCGCTCGCGCAGGTCATCAAGCGGAATATTGATAAAGCCCTCCGCGTGACCGCGCATATATTCATAAACCGTTCTTGTGTCAAGCAGAGTGACATCCGACCGTTTTTGAAGCGCGGGAATGTCCTCGTAGCAGAACTGCTTGACGATTCCGTTTTTTACATTGTCAATAATAAATCCTACCATATTTACAGGGTCTTTTGCAGACGAATAGGGCGGCGCATAAGAGAGTTCAAGGTCTTTGAGCTTGTCCGCGCTGAGTCCTGCGAAAATCGCGGCTGCGATGACGTCAATTCGCTTTTCAACTCCGTCATAACCCACACACTGTGCGCCGAGGAGTTTGAAGGTTTTCTTCTCAAAGAGAACCTTCAAGGTCATAACGGTCGCACCCGGATAGTATCCGGCATGGGACAAGGGCGAGAGAATAACTTTTTCGTATTCAATGCCTGCCGCGGTTAGCTGCTTTTCGGTCATGCCCGTAGATGCCGCGGTCATATCAAAAAGCTTGATCACCGATGCACCCTGCGTGCCCTTGTATGTGCTGTTCATTCCGCAAATATTGTCTGCGGCAATGCGCCCCTGCTTGTTCGCAGGTCCTGCAAGGGTGATAACCGCTCTGTCTTTTGAAATGAAGTTTTCAACTTCGACCGCATCACCGACCGCATAAATATCATCATCCGAGGTTTTCATGTCATCGGTAACCGAGATAGCGCCTTTTACGCCGAGTTTTAACCCTGCATCCTTTGCAAGCGTGTTCTCGGGCGTAACGCCGATCGAAACAATCACCATATCCGCACGGATTCTCGCGCAATCGGTGATGACAGATTCGCCGTCAATACGCGTTACATCGGTGCCGAACAGCAGGTTGATGCCTTTCGCTCTGAGGTTTGCGTGAATCAAGGATGCAATGTCGCGGTCGAGTATGTTCAGCAAATGGTCGCCTCTTTGAATGACAGTAACATCAATTCCGCGCATTTTGAGATTTTCCGCCATCTCAAGGCCGATGAACCCGCCGCCGATTACGACCGCGGTTTTGACATCGTTGTGATCGGTATATTCGCGGATTTTGAAGGTATCTTCAACCGTGCGGAGTGTGAAGATATTTTCACAATCGCCCTTGCAGAAATCGGGGACAACAGGCTTTGCACCCGGGGATAAAATCAGTTTATCATAGCGTTCCTCAAAAGTGCTGCCGCTCACCTTATCCGTAACCGTAACGGTCTTTCTGTCGCGGTTGATGGAAGTAACCTCGTGGAGCGTTCTGACATCAATTCGAAAACGATTCCAAAAGCCATCGGGAGTCTGCAAAAATAAGTCTTCCTTCTCGGAGATTTCACCGCCGATGTAATAGGGAAGACCGCAGTTTGCATAGGAAACATAGCCGCTTCGCTCAAAAATGATAATCTCCGCCTTTTCGTCAAGGCGACGGAGTCTTGCCGCGGCCGTAGCACCGCCCGCAACACCGCCAACGATAACAACCTTCATGTTCGCACCTCCGTTAAGAAATTTCTTTTAACGCTTTTTTGAATTGGAATGTAAACAGGATTGCCGTAAAAGTAACAGCGATGATATCCGCAACGGGTTCTGCCATATAGACCGCTTTCGTTTTGTCTGCAAAAAGTGCCGGCATAATGTAAATCAGCGGAAGGAGGAGCACAAACTTTCTTACCACCGCAACAACAATGGAGTTTACCGCTTTGCCGAGGGAAGTGAAGGTCATCTGGCAGGCAATCTGAATACCGAATAAGCAAAGTCCACCGAGATAAATTCTGAGCATCGGGGCGGCAAACCGCGCAAGTGCTGCGTCCGATGTAAATATCTTGACAAACGCATCGGGCACAAGCATAACCGCGGCCCAGAGCGCTGCGGAATAAGTGAAGCACGTGATTAAAAGCAAGCGGAAGGTTTTCTTGACTCTTGCCGCGTTTTTCGCGCCGAAGTTGTAGCTTGTGATAGGCTGTGCGCCTTGCGCAATGCCTTGAAGCGGAAGCATGGCAAACTGCATAACGCTTACCATAATCGTCATTGCGCCGACCGCTATATCACCGCCGTATTTGAGAAGCGAGGAATTAAAGCAGACGGAAATCACGCTCTCGCTCGACTGCATGACAAACGCCGCCGCACCGAGTGCAATGCAAGGCAGGATGATTTTTGCTTCGAGTTTTAAGTTTTCGCGTCTGATACGAAGCTGTGTTTTTCTGCCGCAAAGGAAGGAGATAATCCACACGCAGGAAAGCAGTTGCGAAATGATTGTCGCAAGCGCCGCACCGCGAACACCCATATCAAAGCCGAAAATGAAGATCGGGTCGAGCACAATATTGCACACCGCACCGATTATGACCGAAATCATCGAAACGGAGGTAAAGCCTTGCGCCGTGATGAATGTATTCATCCCCAAGGTCATTTGCACAAACAGAGTTCCGATCGCATAAATACTCATATACTCACTTGCATAGCCGATCGTGTTTTCGCTCGCGCCGAAGGCAAGCAGCAAATCCTTGTTCCATATCAGCAGAACTGCGGTCAGAACCAACGAGACGATGATCTGCAAATGAAAGCAGTTTCCGAGCGTCTTTTCCGCAGAGTCAAGTTTCTTTTCACCCATGAAGATTGATGCCCTCGGCGCACCGCCCGCGCTTACGAGCGCCGCAAAAGCCGAAACGAGCATAATGAGCGGCATACACACGCCGACACCCGTGAGTGCAAGACTTCCGTTACCCGGCATATGACCGATGTAGATGCGGTCAACGATGTTGTAAAGCATATTGATAAGCTGCGCCACCACAGTTGGGATTGACAGCCTGAAAAGAAGCCTTCCGATAGGCTCCGTTGCCAAAAATTCTTTCCTGTTTTCCATTTTGCCAAAACACCTTATTTTCGCTTGTAATTTAACCAAACGACACTGTTTTCATGTTGTTTTATGTCCTTTAATTCAAAGTCTGAAACCGTGCTTGCCATAAAGAGCGGCTTATCCTCGGCATCGGCAACAACGGGTGCAACGACAAGACTCAGCTCGTCAATCACATCCGCTCGCGCAAAATATCCGTTCACGATGCTTCCGCCCTCAAGCAATAAGTAAGAAATGCCCATAAGTGTTTTGAACTTTTCAAGGGTTGTTTCAACATCAATCTCGGTTTCACCTGCAAAGAGATACGGAATCTCCATCGCCTGCAAATAGCCGAGATATCTTCCGTCAACCTGTGTGGTGAGTACTTCGATAATCTGCGCATCGTTATATCCGGGGTCTTCGTCGATAATCTGATTGCTTTTCCATCCGAGTTTTCCCTTGGGGTCAAAACTGACAGCATAGAAGCCCGACAAAGAATCGGGAATAAAATCGGCTCTGTTTTCGATACACGGATATTCCGTTAAATCGGGATACCATCCGCCCGTGAAGCTACTCTCCATGGTCACACGTCCGCACAAAAATCCGTTCGCGCCGTTTCGGTTGTATGCACGGTTGTACTCGTAATACACCTCGCATGCCGCCTCGCATTCGGGGCGGGACAAAAAGTCTCCCGTCACCTTGCCGTCAATCGAGGTTACCATATGACAAATGATATAGGGTTTCACAAACATCACCTCTGATGTCATTATACCATACTTTTATAAAAGAAAAAAGCCTCGGAAACCGAGGCTTTTTGAAACTTATTCTTTTTCGAGTGCGAGGGTGACGGTGGTGATGTCGCAAACCTCTGCCGGGCCGTAATACTGGATTGCACCCGGATAGATGTAGCAGGTATCAACCGCCCAGGTATCGCGGTTTGCTTCGAAGAACTTAAACGGCTTGCCGTCGAGCTCGACGAGTGCTTTCTTGATAACCGGCTTGTCTTCACCGTGGCGGCGTTCGATATTCATCATCTTGGTAATCGGCATACCGCCTGCGACCCACTCGGAAGCGGGCTTGGACAGGTTGGAAATCTTGGAGAGATATCCGTTGTAGCCGTACTGGATGAGCATGAATGCGTTGTAGCCGAGCGAGTAGCAGTAGTCCGCATCAAAGTTGGACGGGAATGCGCATCTGCCTTCGTAACCGAGGAAGTGATGGAGCGGGGAGAACTTGCCCTTGTAGGAGCCGTCCTTCTTGCGAGCCGCAAGCTTGTCTGCCACCATTGCGGAGAAGAGTTTTTCGGACTCGATGAGGGAGACCTGCACGTTGCCGTGCGGATCGCGCTCGAGGAAGAGCTGCTGCTGGATGCCCTGCGGCAGGATTGCGAAGACTTCCATGGAAGCCTTGGTCAAGCCCTTTTCGATGAATGCATATTTTTCTGCCCAAGTGGGGAGCTCGTTGAACGCGTCTGCCTTCTTGCCCGCAAGCAGGTCATTGATTTCCGCAATCAGAACCGCAAATTCCGGAACGAATTCAACAACACCTTCCGGGATGATTGCAACACCGAAGTTCATGCCGCGTGCCGCACGGTTTGCAACCGAGTCCGCAATGTAGTCCGCAATCTGAGAGAGAGACATCTTCTTTGCCGCGACTTCTTCGGAAATCAGGCAGATATTCGGCTGGGTCTTGAGCGCACATTCGAGTGCGACATGGGAAGCGGAGCGACCCATGACCTTGACAAAGTGCCAGTATTTCTTTGCGGAGTTGGCGTCGCGCTCGATGTTGCCGATGATTTCGCTGTAGGTCTTGGTTGCGGTGTCAAAACCGAAGGAGCAGTCAATGTCTTCGTTTTTGAGGTCACCGTCGATGGTCTTCGGGCAGCCGATGACCTGAACGCCGGTGTTATTTGCCGCAAAGTACTCAGCAAGCACCGCTGCGTTGGTGTTGGAATCGTCGCCGCCGATGATGACGATTGCGGTGATGCCGTGCTTCTTGCAGACTTCCGCAACGATTGCAAACTGCTCGTTGGTCTCGAGCTTGGTTCTGCCCGAGCCGATGATGTCAAAACCGCCGGTGTTACGGTACTCGTTGATATACGCATCGTCAAAGATGATATAATCGTCTTCAAGCAGACCGCTCGGACCGCCCTTGAAGCCGTAGAGAACGTTATCCGGGTTGGTGGATTTGAGCGCATCGTAAAGACCGCAGATGACGTTGTGTCCGCCGGGAGCCTGACCGCCCGAGAGGATGACACCGACAACCTGCTTCTTGGAGGGTGCGGTATTGGTGCCCTTTTGGAAGGTGATTTCCTTCTTGCCGTAAGTGTTCGGGAAGAGAGCAGAAATCTTTTCGCAATCTGCTACACTCTTGGTCTCTGCGCCTTCCAGGACGCTGATTTCGGAAATGCCGCCGCGCAGCATCTGCGGAAGCTTCGGGGCGTATTCATATCTTGCTTTTTGTAATGCTGAAATTGCCATATTAACCGTCTCCTTCGTTGATTTTATCCATAAGGAATATTATATCATAATTCTTTGATTCGTCAAGAATCTTTCCTCACTTTGGAGGGGGGATACCCCATTACTTTCGAGAACATACGCGAGAACGAGAACGGATCGGGATACCCAACCATTTTCCCCGTCGCCGCAACCGAATATCCCTCTTTTAAGTGTTCAACCGCTTTTTCCATGCGGATTTTGATGATGGCTTCCTTGATGGAAATGCCGTAAGTTTCCTTGTAAAGCTGGGAAATATAACAGCGGTTGCGGTGCAATTTATCCGCAATGTCCGCAATGTTGATGACGTTGGGATATTCCATGTGAATGTAGTTGTCGACCCATTTTGCAAAGTCGATTTTCTCGGTAACGCCCTGAAATAAGTGATAAAAAATCTCGTAGGCAAAGGATAGATACAGTTCTTGGGAACGGATATCGTTTGAAAACGCGGATTCAATCCGCAAAAAGGTATCTGCACGGTAGCGAATGACACCCGAAATCGCGGTCAAACGCTCGGCGCCCGGGCCTTGCACACCGATGAAAATCAATTTGGCAGAGGAGTCCTCACACCGCAGTTCGCACGGAGTTCCGCGATGGACAACAAGCAAATCTCCCGCGTTGAGTTGATGCTCAACCCCGGCGGAAGCTATGATTGCACTGCCGGACTTACAGTACCAAATGTCATGGAAATATTCGTGGAGTTTGTAGTCTGTTTCACCCACACGTACCTCTTGAATCCCGATGTATGAAACAAAGAGAACGAGCATGTTATTGGGATATGCATGAAACGGTGTGGCGGTATCATTCGGCTCGCCGAGAATATTACTGCTTGGAACGATATAGGAACGCATGGGAACCCCTCCTTTTGCGAGAAAAAACGTTCACCTAAACAAATGCTATGTATAGAGAACAGAATGCTATTCCAAATTCAATTATAGAAGGATAAAATGAAATTGTAAAGTGTTTATTTTGCGATTATTCCAAACAAATTACAGAAAATGCGAAAAAACATTTTGCAATGAAAATAAGGAGGGTTTTTATGAAAAAAAGAATTATTTCGATGGCATTGGTGCTGTGCATGATTGTGTGTATGCTCCCGACCGCCTTTGTGAGTGCCGCGGGGACAGACTACTGCTACAATCTGACGCGTCTGCAGTACGGTCAGTGGTCAAGCGAGGGTGTCAATCCGAGTACCATCACGGATTGGAACTCGATTGATGCGCTGGGCAACTACTTTAACCGTACCACCGACCCGTTTAAGTTCTACGCGCAAAGCGCCACAATCGATTGGCGCTGGACAGGCTCTTCCCACAACGAAGTGGGCCCCACCATCGACGGCTCGGTCGGTGATTGGGGCGGCATTGTCATCCGCGTGGGAGAGAGCGCGGTGTATGATGTTTCCATGCGCATTGTCGATGATGCATCCGCCGCAAACCTGGATTTTTATTTCGCACCCGCATCCGCATCCAATCCGCAAGATGCGGCATATTACCTTGGGTCGACCGCGTATTCGGGAGAAGCACGTGCGCTGAAGACGGTCTCGTTTGGTGAGCAGTATTTGGCAGCGGGCGACTATATCGTGGTCTTTAAGATGACAAGCAAGGGTACAACCTATGCGGCGCTTTCCAACGTGACCCTTACCTGGGTGAGCGATGAAAAGCCGATTGAAAGCTATCTGTATAACCTGACCCGTTTGCAGTACGGTCAGTGGTCGGATGAAGGCGTTGCACCGAGCACCATCACCTCTTGGGATGCGGTGGACGAATTGGGCAACTACCACAACCGCACCACCGACCCGTTTATGTACTACGGGCAGAGCGAAGGCATGACCTGGACCTGGACCAAAACCTCGGGCTCAAGCGGCGGTATTGTCGGCCCGACCATCACCGGCGGAGCAGGTGAATGGGGCGGTCTCACCGTTCGTGTGGGAGAAAGCCAGCTCTACGGTGTATCCTTAAAATATCTCAACAATTCAGACGGAAGTCCGCTGAAGTTCTATTTGGCACCCGCAGATGCGGAAAACCTCAGAGCGGAAGACTATTACCTGGGGCAAACCGCGTTTGCCAATAACGGTGAAATGATGAAGACGGATGCATTCGGCACCCGTTATCTGGAAGCGGGGGACTATGTTTTATCCTTTGAAATCATTTCGCAGGGTTCGGCATATTCCGCAATCGCAGAACTCGGGCTTACGGGTCTCAGCACCGAAACCTCGCTGGATTTGAACACGCAGGACGGCGCGGCAATCCGTATCACCGAGCCGCAGGGTATGCGCTTTGTCTCCACCATCGACCGCAGCATTGCGGATTCCGACGATGTGGTGGAATACGGCACGGTTTTGATGCCGACCGATGACCTTGACGGCGATGTCAATCATTTGGTTGTCGGCTATTCCAAGAACGGTCATACTGCAATCACCGCACCTGCGGTGCTCAATTACGCGGAGGATGAGGACACTTATACCTTCACCGCGGTTTTGATTGACATCCTGCCGAAAAATTATGCCCGTTCTGTCAGCGCACGTGCATACATCAAATTGGAAAACGGAACTTATCTTTACGGTGCAACTTCCACCGCGCGCAGCATCTATCAGGTCGCAGAACTGATTCTGAAAAATGCGGATGCGACCGAGGAGGAAAAGGCTGTCGCAAAGGAGATTGTCGACACGGTGTTTGACCTTGAATCCAAAGACAATGACGCGGCTTGGCCGTGGAACTGAATGAATGAAACTTTGCCGCTCGGTGATATGCCGAGCGGCTCTTTTTTTGCAGAAAATGGCAGGGGGAACGAAAAAAATTTTTACCAACTAACTTTATGAAATGCGAATCTAACAAAATGCTATTCCTTGACGGGGGAAATACCGATACAATAAAGGTGTCATCACATCCTTATATGCATAAGTGATGTTGCATGACCTTGTGTTGGCACAACATACAAACAATTTGTTATGGGAGGTACCCGAAATGAAAAAGAGGATTTTGTCTTTGCTGTTGATCCTTTCCATGCTGGTTTCCATGATTCCGGCATACGCGTTGCAGGAGACAACAGGGACAGATTATGTCTATAATCTGGCGCGTCTGCAGTACGGTCAGTGGTCAAGCGAGGGTGTCAATCCGAGTACCATCACGGATTGGGACTCGATTGATGCGCTTGGTAACTACTTTAACCGTACCACCGACCCGTTTAAGTTCTACGCGCAAAGCTCCAAAATTGATTGGCGCTGGACAGGCTCTTCCCACAACGAAGTGGGCCCCACCATTGACGGCGGTGTGGGCGAATGGGGCGGCATTGTCATCCGCGTGGGAGAGAGCGCGATGTACGATGTTTCCATGCGCATCATTGATGATGCAAACGCCGCAAACCTGGATTTTTATCTTGCACCCGCATCCGCATCCAATCCGCAAGATGCAAAATATTATCTCGGGTCAACCGTGTATTCGGGCGAAGCGCGTGCGTTGAAGACGGTCTCGTTTGGTGAGCAGTATTTGGACGCGGGCGACTATACCGTGGTCTTTAAGATGAAAAGCAAGGGCACGACCTACGCGGCACTTTCCAATGTGACCCTTACTTGGGTGAGTGATGAAAAACCGATTGAAGCGCCGAAGAATTATGTCTATAATCTGGCGCGCTTGCAGTACGGTCAATGGTCGGATTCCGGTGTTGCACCGAACACCCTGACCGATTGGGACTCGATTGATAAGCTGGAAAACTTCTTTAACCGCATCACCGACCCGTTTAAGTTCTACGGGGAAAGCGCCGCGGGTATCTGGACCTGGACCAAATCCTCATACAATGAGGTCGGACCGACCATCTACGGCGGCGTGGGCTCTTGGGGCGGCATTGTCATCCGTGTGGGCGAGAGCGCACTCTATGATGTGTCCATGCGCCTGCTTGACACCGTCAACGGCTCAAGCATGGATTTCTATCTCGCACCGTTGAATGCGACCAACCCGCAGGCGGCGGAGTACTACATCGGCTCGACTGACTACACCGAAACGACCGCGACCTTGAAGGTCAACTCGTTCGGTGAAAAGTATTTGGAAAAAGGCGACTATGTGGTCAGTTTCAAAACCACCAAAAAGGGCTCGGTTTATACCGCAATCTCCAATGTGGGTCTTACTTGGAAGTCTTATGAGAAACCGGTCGAGCCGCCGAGGGATTATGTCTATAACCTCGGACGTCTGCAGTACGGTCAGTGGTCGAGCGAAGGTGTCGCACCGAGCACGCTGACCGATTGGGATGCGCTTGGGAAACTGGGCAACTACTATAACCGCAAAACCGATCCGTTTATGTTCTACGGACAGAGCGCGGGCATGAGCTGGACTTGGACCCCGTCCTCCATGGGAAATGCCGAGTTCGGACCGCGCGGACCGTCCATCCATTGCGGCGCGGGTGAATGGGGCGGCATCAACATCCGCCTTGCGCAGACCGCTCTGTATGACTTCAACGTGCGCTTTGCGGATTATAAAGAGATGCCGTCGCTGAAGGTTTATCTTGCTCCTTTCGGGGCGGAAAACCCGATGGATGCAAAGTATTACATGGGTACCGCGGTTCCGAAGAGTGATGATGCATTTTCTGTGACCACCGAAACCTTCGGCCGCAGATATCTCCCCGCGGGCGACTACACGGTCATCATCGAAAATGTGACGGGAAAAACAGAAATGGCAGGCGGTATCGCTGAGATTCAGCTCGACTTCGTTTCGCTTGAACCGAGCGAGCGTCTGGTGCTTTCGGGCGAGGTTGATGCTCTGCTCAAGGACGAAACCGTGCCGCTCTCCCTTGGCGCAACTTGGGACGGCGAGGAAATCGCACTCGAAGACCTTGACGTCCTGCGTGTCGAGATGCTCGACCGCGCGGTTGCAACCCTGACCGAAACCGACGGTGCATACTCGGTCTTCGGCGTATGGAAGGGTGAGACCGCAATTCGCGTGAGCGCGGAGTATGAAGGGGAAGTCACCGCAATCGACATTCCGATTACCGTTGCACTCCCGGAAGGCTATTTGGAACTCGATGTTACCACCGAAGACGTCTTCTATTGCAAAACCAACGAATCCGTATCCGTCCCGATGACCTATTGGGTCAACCGTGAGGCGGCGTCTGTGACGGATGTCACCGTGACCGCCGCGCTCGAAGACCCGACCCTTGCGGACGTTTCGGTCGAGGCGGACGGCAAGGTCAAACTTTTCGGTAAGTGTGGCGGAAAGACCACCCTCACCGTGACCGTTGCAAAGGACGGCAAGAGCGAAAGCAGAGAATTCGAGGTTGAAATCGACCCGATTAAGTATTTCTACAGCTTGCACAACGGCTATCAGGGTCCGTGGTCGGACTCGGTCCGTCCGATTACCTACTTTGTCGATTACGATATGTACGACAAAAATCCGGAAGGCGAGCTTCCCGCTTATTGGACCGCGGAGACCGAGCCGTGGAAATTCATTGACAAGAGCAGCGGCTTTAGTGTCACAAACGATAAATCCTTCCGCAGCATCGGCTACATCTTCAAGGGCAGTACAGGGGACTATATCAACTTCGGCATCAAGGTGCGCAAAGGCGGTGCTTACAACTTCGCCACCCGTGTGACCGGACAGGTTGCCGGCGGATTGATGGATATCTACATCTCTCCGATTGACACTCCGAAGGAAGAATGGAACAACGACCGCTACTATGTGGGTCGTATCAGCGGTGAGGCTCCGGTTACCACATACGGCACCGTTGACCCTGCAGGAAACGTCACCTTAGCGGCGGGAGAATACAACGTCTACTGCACCATGCCACCGGAATCCGCGGGTACAAACGGTATTTGGTTTGTCGGCTTCTGCTTAAACGACATCACCGAAAACCAGTTCCGTATTTCGGGCAGCAGTGTTTCCCCCATCATGGAAACCGCAAGCGGCGAGATTCCGCTCCTTGCATTCCATAACGGCGCGGAAATCGGCTTTGACGAAGTCACCGAGATGCGCGTTACCTCCGCAGATGAGGAAATTGCAACCGCAACCGCGGAAATCGACGGTACCCGTGGCTATCTCAACGTAACAGGTGTCACCCCGGGCGAGACCACCGTGACGGTCGAGGCGGTTTGCGACGGAATCGTATCCACCAAGACCATCAAGGTCGAAATCGCAAGAAAAGACCAGATTCAATTCATCACCCTTGGCGCAGAAAAGCAGAAACTGGATGCGGGCGACCGTGTGCAGACCTCTGTGAGCGCAACCCGTTACGACGGCGCACCCGCATCGCTTGAAGGACTTCCGCTTTATTACGAATCCTCCAACCCGAAGGCGGTTTCGGTTGACGAAAACGGTGTGATTACCGCGCACGAGAAGGGCGAGAGTATTGTACGCGCATGGACCGAATCCGAAGGAAGACTTTTCAGCAGCGAGATTTTGGTCACCGTCGATACCTACAGCCCGATCAAAGATGTGCGCTTCAGTTTTGGAAATCAAATCAAGGTGGGCGACAGCAAGTCGGTCGCACCCTCGGTCATTCTGGAATCCGGCATGGAGCTTCCGCGGAATCTGTATACCGCAACGGTTACCTTGGAAAGCACTGAGCCTGCAGATTGCGTCACCTTGGAAAACGGTGTTTTGACCGCGTCCGAACTCGGAATGTTCACACTGCACGTGGTGATTGACTGCGGCGGAGAAACCGCGGAATTCACCAAGAACATGATGGTTGTCGCAAAGCCAGATTTGAGCATCCGTCCGGAAGCCCTGCTTCTGAAAGCAGGGAAGAAGACTCTCAGCGTTGGGGAACGCACCACGCTGGATGCAGGCGTTTATTACACAGACGGCAGTTTCGCTCCGTTTGATGCAGACACCATGACCATCACCTATGACGATACCGTGTTAAGCTATGAAAACGGCATCATCACAGCACTTTCCTCGGGTGACGGTCTGATTACCTTCGATGCGGAAGGACTTTCCAAAAACCTGCTCCTCACCGTGGATAAAGAGGTCCTCGGCTCGGTGGAAGCAAGCCTTAACGGAACTCTTTATCCGAACAAAACCGCATCGGTTCAAGTGCGCGCATATACGGATTTGACCGCACGTGCACTTGCAAACGAAGATCTTTCGATTACATACGCGATTGAAAATGAGGCGGTCGCGTCGGTTGACGACGCAGGTGTTATAACCGGTATTGCAGACGGCGATACCACCCTCACCGTGACCGTGACCCTTGCGGAAACCTCGGTGAATGCAATCCTTCCGATTACCGTGTTTGCGGATACCGCGGATTCCATTCAGCTTACGGTAGACAGCAGCGTGATGAAACCCGACGATGCAGAGGGCATCCAAATGAAGGTCAGCCTGGTCCGTGCATCGGGCGAAATCACCGAACTTGCGGTGTCGGATTTGGCCTTTGTGTGCAGCGACCCCGAGCTTCTCACCGTCACCGAAGATGGCGTTGCACTCCCGAAGGGGAAAATCGGCTCTGCAACCGTCACCGCGACCTTCACCTATGAAGGCAGAGAACTCTCCTCAAAAATCGAGCTTACCGTGAAAGACGGTAAGACCGCATCGACCATCTACACCAAGGAAAAACTTGCCGCAGCGAAGAAGAACGTGGCAAACTATGCTTGGGCAAAAAATTCCGCAAATGTATTTTACAATCAAGTTGAGTATCTGGTTGGGCAGGAAGAATGGGTCACCGAACTGGTCACCTCGCAGGAGGTCCCGCGCAACTGGTGGGCGGCATATCAGTATGACCCGAATTATCAGGTGTGCCGTTACTGCGGCACCAACATGACCGCGGACTCCGGCGAGACCTATCCGTATAAGATTGACATCGTAAACTACCCGTGGAAGCTCCAGTGCCCGACCTGTATGCGCCGCTTCCCGTCCAATGACTTCGGCGAGTATTACAAAACCGGCTTGGATGAGCACGGCTTCTGGCGTTATGAGAAGGCAAAGGAAAACGGCTCGCATCTTTTGACCAACACCATGTATCCGGAAAAGGACGAGCACATCGACAAAAACGGCGTCCTTCAGAACAAAGGGGTCCACGGCTGGGGTGTTGACGACGGCTACGGCTATAAAACCGGCAAGAAGTACAACACCACCTACGGTGAATGGGATGAAACCTGGACCTTCATCGCGTATTACAATGCATGGGGCATTTGGAACGGCTTTATCTACGGCGGTATTCCGCAGATGGTTCGCCGCTTGACCTTGGGTTATACTTACAGCGGCGGCGAAAAGAAGGAATACGGACGTGTGCTTGCGGTTTTGCTTGACCGTATCGCGGACATCTATCCGGAAATGAGCACAGGCGTATACGACCCGTACATGTTAGATAACGGTTGGTACGGCGGTAAATTCGTAGGCGGTATTTCGGATACCGACCTTGTCGCCGAAATGGCGGCGGCATATGACGCGGTCTTCGACCTCTACGACGACCCGATTGTCATGGCAAACATCCAAAAGAATGCAAAGAAGTGGAACTTTGATAACAAAAACACTCCGGCAGAGGTCCGTGAGCATTTCGAAACCAACTTCCTGCACGAAACCATCAAAGCGCTTGATAGCAAGCAGATTTACGGTAATGACGGTATGCATCAGACCACCATGGTTTATACCGGTGTTGTACTGGATAAAATGCCGGAAAGCAAGACCCTCATCGACA
>JAZQIE010000015.1:0-11937 GCA_045540975.1 Eubacteriales bacterium | reverse complement strand
ATTGACCTTGGCGCAATCCTGCCCAAGTACCTCAATATGGGTAACTACCACCTCTACCATGTGGAAGACGGTGTCAACAATGAAATGACGCTGGTGGATTCGGTCGCAGACCTCACCGCACACAACCAGTTCACCTATGATGTCAATACCGGCGCTGTCACTGTCGCAATGGCAACCTTCTCCGAAGTCGCACTCGTTGCGGATACCGCGAAAACGTGGGAAGGCGGCGAGGATTATACCTGGTACACCGACGAAGCGAAGGCGGCAAAGTCTTTTGAAATCGTCAATGCCGACCAGCTCTATGCGTTTGCAAAAATCGTCGGCGGTATGGCTGTTGTTGGTGAAACAGAATTAGATGCGGATTCTTTTGCGGGTGATACCATCACACTTCTTTCGGATATCAACCTCAATTACGGATCTGTTATCAATACCGACGGTCTTGGGGAAAATCCTGAGAAAAAGATTTTCTATCCGGTCGGTTATTACAACAATGACGACAAAGCGAACTACGATGATAAAACCGGAGTTGCCATCACAAGCGGTATCAGAATCTTTGAAGGTACCTTTGACGGTAACGGTCACACCATTTACAACGTCTATCAGAACACATGGGAAATGAAGGGCGACCATGACTGGTATGCTGCGGAGGATCAGCACTACCGCGACGGTATGGGTATCTTCGGTAGGGTTTACGGCGGTACCATTAAGAATCTTTCTGTGGATAACTTCACATCCGACGGTGAAATCACTACCACCGGCGTGATTGCCGCGTATGCAGACGGCGCAACCTTTGAAAACATCGCAATCAGAAACTGCAACCCGCGCGTTTACAACATCGGTAACGGCGGTATCGTTGGTTGTGTCGGCTGGTATGCAAAAGAAGCAAATTTAAAAACTACTTTCAAAAATATCACCGTAGATAACACGAACATGATTTCCGCGCTTTGGGGCTCTTATGACGTGTCTTGCGGCGGTATTGTCGGTCAGTATTATCCCACCAGCGGTCAGACCTCTGCAGGTACTCCAAAGAATGCGGGCATTCACTTTGAAAACTGTCATGCTGCAGCGCAGATGGACGTTTATAACGATGTTTGCGGAAACTACCAGTATTATGCATACCGTTATGCAGGCATACTGATTGGCTCGGTTCGGGAAAATGAAACCATTAACGGCAATGTTTATCCAAAAATGGATGGTATCACCGCCAAAGACTGTACAGTTCACTTTGGAACATGGAATGATTATTACTACTGTGAATTTGAGAAAAACGGTCATCCCAGTTATTCCGGTCCGAATGACTACAAGTTCAGTCGTGTTCCGCATTCGGAATTGAGATTTACTGATACTGATAGTAGCGGAACAATTAATTCCAAAGCAGAAAGAGACTCTGTAACAGGATGTAAGCATGATCATACGGCCGCAGAAGACAACCAAGCGATTTATCTCCCCTTTAATAACCTTGTAACCGGTTATGGTTGGGGTGTTACCACAAAGGTTGTTGGTGAAATGGAAGGTGTTACCATTCTTGACAGAGTGGAAGCTAATTCTGTTGAGAAATTTGAAACAAAGTTTACCGGAAACTTCCGCTATCGTGTCGGTAATGGAAATGCTGTTTCTGTCGGCAGCCTGTTTGCGGCGAAAGACGGTGTGGAAATCAACAACTCCGGTGTAGTTGTTTCTGTTGACAAGGTTGACGAAAACAGCAATGTTAGCGGAACTTACGAAGCAAATACCTCCGATTGGACAAAGGGAAGTATTCAGTTTACCGGCACCGGTGTTGTAAAGGTTACCATACAGGACTATAATTTCTGCACACCGACTGTCATGTACCTCGAGGTTGTTGATGCGAAAAATACAACGGGTGAGTCAAACGCAACCGCAAACAATGTTGTTCTGCTCAATGATTGCGGATTTAGTTCGCTTGAGGTTTCGGGCGGCTATACTTTGTACGGTAACGGATTTACCATGACCTGCGGAAGCGATTCGGTAGCAGCTGACATGGGTTATGCCTTTGTTACATTGAACAACGGAACCTTGGACAATGTTCAGATCGTTTGCCCGAATTTCGATTACGCGGCATTGTATAAGTCGAATTTGACAAGCAGTGATAACCGCAGTGAGACAGATACAAACGGAAAAACCCGTTACTACAATGCAAAGAGCGGTGTTATGGCATCGGGCAACAGCCAGATTCTGAACTCCCGTATTTCGGGCGGTCGCGCGGCTGTTAATGTCACGGGCGGCAACGTGGTCATCGATAATTCTCGCATTGAACTTGGCGCAGTGGCAAGCATTTTGGTAGGTGCGGCAAACAACCTTACCTTGCGTGATGTTACCTTGGTGCAGAAGCCTACCTCATCAACGTATAACAGCAGTAAGACCTTAATGGGATTCAGTGTATTGTATCTGTGCGATAGCGAAGGCAAGGCAACCCCGACGAAGTTGGAAGGCTCTTTTGTTCAGCAGGCATGGGTAAATGCAGACGATAAGCAGTACGTACCGAGTGCAGGACAAGATATTGTTGACGGAGTTATGAAGGAAACTGCGTTTATTCATAACATCAACGGAAAAGATTCCCTCAATCTTGGCTTTGCATATATGCCGGAAGATGCACAAAAGACCGTTGCGTCACCGGATAATATTACCGATAACAGAACGGACAAGGCAACGATTCCGTACGAGATGAAGGATGTAAAAGTCCAAATCTCAATTCTGTCAACAACAGTTTATGTCTACTCTTACAAGAACACCAATGGTACTGCGGATAGTTTCAAAACCGAATCCGACTATGAGTCCAACAAGTATAGCGATATTATCACAGTCGCATACTCCGATACCGCAGACGGATTGACTACGGAGAAATCCTACGGCACCGACGGTTGGGTTTATGAACTGAACGTTGACCTTGATAAGTTGAGCGGTTATGCGCTTGATTTCAGTAAGCTTTCCATGAGCGTTAACGGCGTTACCGTTACCGACTATAAGGTGAACGGCAACGAAAAACCGACAGCTCCTGTGGCGGTTGCAGCGGGTGGTACAATTTATACATTGACCGCAACGGTGACTGGGGAAGAGTACACCGCGACCTATAAGGTCACCGGCACCGAGACCAGCAAGGAATCTCCAAGCTTGGTTGGCACTCCGAGTTACGGAGCAGGTTTTGGTGTCGCGAATAAATACGGCGGTGACTGGAGTGCAGCTGCTCCGGTTTTGGACGGTATTACTGTAAAGTATTGGAGTGTTGCGGATAGCAAATACAAAGAGTTTGCGCTCTCCGACATCACTTTCGCCAAGACCGGTAAGCAAAACGGAAGCAACAATTATTGGGAATATACGCACACCAATAATGATTTCACTTTGAAACTTACCAATACTGCGGCTATGCATAGCAATAGCGGAACTTATGGTATGCCGGTATCAGGTAAGGATGGCAAGCTTTATTTTACCATTGCATCATCAGGTGGTTTTGTAAGTACCGGAACAACCAGCCGTTCGATTGCAATCTCGTATGAGTTTACCGATAATAACGGCGGTGACACGCTGAAGTTCTCCCATACATGGAGTATCCCGTACAACAAGGATGATCAGTACAACTACAGCAGTTTCACAAGTGATGGTACGCTGACCCTATTGGAAAGTGGAAGCAGCGGCGGTGGATGTGTCACACCGGATAGCTTGATTACTTTGGCGGACGGTAGCAAGAAGGCGGTTTCCGAGCTTGACGGAAGCGAAAAGCTTCTCGTTTGGAATCTGGAGACCGGAAAACTCGATTCCGCACCGATTATGTTCGTAGACAGCGACCCGAGCGGTCTCTATGAAGTGATTGAACTTTACTTCTCGGATGGAACGAAGGTGGATGTCATCTCCGAACACGGTTTCTGGGACTATGACATCAACCGTTACGTCTATCTCGATTGCAATGCATCGAAGTACATCGGTCACACCTTTGCAAAACAAGACGGCGACAAACTCAGCAAGGTGAAGTTGGTCAAAGTCGTGCTGCAGGATCAGATTACAACCGCATGGAGTCCGGTTACGGTCGGTCACTTGTGCTACTTTGTCAACGATATGTTGACCATGCCGGGTGGTGTTGCGGGACTCATGAACATCTTCGAAGTGAATCCCGATACCATGGCATATGACTTTGCGGCGATGGCAAGAGACATTGCAACTTACGGTCTCTTCACCTATGAAGAACTTTCCGAACAGGTGGAACTTTCCAGAGAAATGTTCTATGCTGCGGGCGGTCAGTACCTCAAAATCTCGATTGGCAAGGGTAACATGACCATGGAAGAACTCATTGCAATGATTGAACGCTACAAGAAGTACATTTAACAGCAAAACGTCGTCCGTCTTTGGACGGGCGGCGATCAAAGGGTGCAAAGAGATTTGCATCTTTTGATCGCCGAGTGGCGAAGATACAATGATTGGCGTACTTGCGTACATACCCCTTCTGCCCTCTGTTTTAGGCGCAGCCAGATTGCAGTATACCCGCGCCGAAAATTTTAAAGGAGGTCATAGGGATATGACACAAAAAAGCACGAAGAGCAGACTTCTGCTCAGCGCGCTGAGTTTGCTTGTCTGTATCTCCATGTTTGTAGGTTCTACCTTCGCATGGTTTACCGACAGCGTCTCCAGCGTGAACAACATCATCAAGTCCGGCAATTTGGACGTCGAAGTTGAATACAGCTACGACGGCGAAACCTGGACAAAGCTCGAAAACAGTGAATCCATTTTCAAAGATACTCTTTGGGAACCGGGTCACACGCAAGCGGTTGCACTTCGCGTAAGCAACGTTGGCAGCTTGGCACTGAAGTACAGTGTGGCAACCAACATTGTGAGCGAGAAGACCGGAATCAACGTCTACGGCAAGGAATTCAAGCTTTCCGAGGTCCTCAAGCTGGGTCATTCCGCGATTCAGCAGGACGGTCAAGTCGGTGACATTTACATGGGCATGTTGCTCGGAAAGCGCGATAGTGCGCTCCAAGCAAATTGGATTGGCTTTGGTGCACCGGTTCAGATTCCGACTCCGGAACTGCTTCCCAGTGCGGCACATGTGATGGTTTTGGTCATCACCATGCCGGAAACTGTGGGCAACGAAGCAAACCATAAGACCAATGAAGCAGGCGAAGACAATCAGCCGAAGATTACCTTCGGTGTCACCGTCAATGCAACCCAGCTGATGCATGAAGAAGACAGCTTCGGCAAGGATTACGATGCAGGCGCAGAGTATGGAAAGGTACTATTCAAAACGGAAGATATCCGTGATGCAGCAGGCAACGGCGAAGACTTCGTTCTTGGCGACGACATGAATGTTACAGCGGACCAGTCTACACCGTATGGCAACAAAACGGGTCTTATCCACAAGGGCGGTGTTTTTGACGGTAACGGCAAGACTTTGACCGTCGATAGCACCGGCGACAATTGGGGTATCATGACCTACGGCGGCACCATCAAAAATGTTACTGTGAAAGGTGTGTTCCGCGGAATCGTATCCTACGGTGTCAAAGAAGACCTGATTCTGGATAATGTTCATGTTGTGGGCGAAGACATCGGCTACGGTTTCAACACCGCAGAACATGCGACGGTCAATAACGCAAGACTCATCGTTACCAACAGTTCCTTTACCGGATGGAAGAGCTTTGCGGGTGGATTTGTCTCTGCAAGTTTTGACAATTGCGAATTCACAGAGAACAATTATTTCTCCGATCCGGATGCAAACCGTCTGGTTAAGCCGTACATTGACACTGTTTTCAAAAACTGTGAATTTGCGGCGAAAACCTATATGGATTTGAGCGCCCTCGCAAATGATGCAATCGTTACCTTTGAAAACTGCACCGTCGGCGGTGTTGCGCTGACCGAAGAGAACTGCGAAGACTTGTTTAGTTGCATCGAACTGCACTCCGGTATTTCGATGGCAAATGTTGAATTCAAGTAAATTGAAATCTCACCATACCGTCCGTTTTGGACGGGCGGTATGGAAAATTTGAAGAAGGAGGCAAGCTTTGTGTTTCGGAAATTAAGACTGAAATTTGTTTCACTTGCGCTGGTTGCGATTGTGTTTACACTGTTTACCCAAGGCACACTTGCATACTATGTCGCTTTCGGAACGTCCACAAATGTTGTGACCTCCGGCAAAATCCAGTTCATTATCCACGAGACCACCGACCAGGGCAAGGAATTCCCCAAAAAGGGCGTTTATGTCAATCCCGGTGATGTGGTTTCCAAGCAGGTGCGGATTGAGAATATTTGCACACATCCGTTTTATCTGCGTGTGAAGATTATCTCCGGTGTGGAAGGCCGTGCGCTTTCGGCGGAGGAATGCTTCAAACTCAACATTGACGAAACCAAATGGAACTATGTTGACGGTTGGTACTACTATACCGACATTGTAGAGCCGGGTGAGACCACACCCAACGTATTCTCAGAGGTCAAGATTGCGGTGCAGCGCTCGGATGAACGCTATCGCGGTGAAACGTTGACCTTGAAGGTTGTGGCACACGCGGTACAGAGTGAGAACAATCCGGTCGAGGGCACAAACACCTTTGAAGCACTCGGCTGGCCGCAGGAATAAGGAGGGAACAAGATGAAACGATTGGTATCCCTTCTGCTGATTTTGGTGCTGGTTACAACCGCGGTTGCGGCAAACGTCACATATGACGGTGACGCGAAGGGCTTTGTGTTTGAACCGGGAAGCGAATATTCCCCGACCGATTTATTCACCAACTTCAAAGATGTCATGCCCGGAGATACGATTACACAGCGCATCACGGTACGACATGATTCTTCTGCTGATACCGTTGCAAGAATCTATATGCGCTCGCGCGGAGCACATCCAAAGTCCGGTGAGTTTTTATCAAAATTGCGACTGCAGGTCGCTGTTTTGGACACGGGCAGCCGCGCCAATTTGTTTGACAATGCGGCAAATGAGGCAAAGCCGCTTGTGGACTGGGTATTGCTTGGAAGTCTGCAGCCGGGTGCTGAGGTTGATTTGGATGTCACGCTCACCGTTCCGGTCGAGTTGGACAATACGTACAGCGAGTTGATTGGCTATCTGGACTGGCAGTTTATGGTTGAGGAGTTCCCGATTGGAGAAGAACCTCCCACTCCGGGCGAAGAAGTGCCCGATGTTGAAGAGGATGAAGATTATCCGAGCAAAGACGCGGGCGGTCAGTATCCGAGCAAGGATGCGGGCGGTCAGAGCCCGTTTACCGGTGACAATGCACAGCTTTGGCTGTGGGTGGCTGTGGCAGTGCTTGCCGCGGCGCTCATTCTGATTTTGATTGTAGCGAAGAAAAAACGCGATTCCAGTGAGGGACACGAGTAATCCAAGGAGGCAAAGTTGTGTCTATCTTAAAGCAAAAATACAAACAAATAGCACTGCTTGTCAGTATCATATTGTTCGCCTTCTGGGCATTTATGGGTGCAGGTGCTTCACTTGCGTGGTTTACCGACACCTCTGATCAGGTGCGCAATATATTCCATGTTGCGGATTTTGAACTTGTGGTTTCTCACCGCCTGGAAGACGGCAGTTATGAGGAATTGGACGGAACACAGAAGGTGTTTGACGATGAGGCTCTCTATGAGCCGGGCTACACCCAGACCGTGTTTTTGAAGGTGGAAAATCGTGGGGATCTTCCGTTTGATTTCAAAGCGGCGGTTAATATCACCGACTATACACCTGCAATGAATGTGTTCGGTCGTTCCTTTAATTTACAAGATCATTTGAGCTTTGGTGTTTTGATTGCGGACACCGAGGCGGAACTCGATGCAAAGCTTGCAAATCGCAGCCTTGCGGCGGCAGTTGCAACAATGCCGCTCAATAATTACTCTTCCAATGTTGCATCGATTGATGCGGGTGATGAGATGTACATCGCACTCATTATTCGGATGCCTGAGGAAGTCGGAAATGAGGCGAACTACCGCGGAAGCGTTCAGCCGCGTGTGGAACTCGGTCTCATTTGCAACGCAACACAACAGCATTGACCTGAGCGAATCGGAAAGGAGCATTTCGCGTGAAAACCCTAATTCGGGAATATTTTCATGTTCCCAAGGACGGAAGAATTAAAGACGAAGTTATGTTGGCACACGTGATTTTCACGACTGTGTTTATTTTGCTCTGCCTGCTTGCAATGGTCGTGACCGCATATTCGCATGCGATGTTCCATTTGCAAGTGGAATCTGCGGAAAATGTCATCAAAGGAACCAGTTTTAATGCAGCGTATTCTGTGGAACCATATGCATTGGCTTTGATGTCGGAGGAAGAAGGAGAAGAGACACCCGTGCAGCCTGAGATGGTAGAGGTTGATGACCACACTTATGAAATCAACTTCGATACCCCGGGGGTCTATTTCATGACGGCATCCGCAGTCGGCGATGCCAAAAACGGATTCTGCATATTCGAAATTGTGTGTGAAGACCCTGCATATGATGCAGTTTATTACACTCCGCCGATGTCGTGGTACGGTGATAATCTCTCCGAAATCCAATTCTATTTTGATGTCACGGTGCCTGCGACCGTCACCGCAAAATCTTACTTAGGTTTGTTTAGCGATTACGAGGAGTTTGAGGACTCCGACTTCATTCTGCTTATGGACGGCGATGTCATCGCGGTCGGTGAGCCGATTGAGATTCCGGAAGAAGATGGATTTGCGGAAGACGGTTTGGAAGAGGACAATGTGCTGTCTTCCGATGATGGATCGGCAGGAGACATTTCTTTGGGTGGCGGCAGCAACGATGATGCTGTGTCCGAAGACGGATCGGAGAGCAGCGATGATTCCACATCGGATGACGGCAGTACACCCTCGGGTGAGAGCGGCTCAAACGATGGCAGCAGCGCACCCTCGGGCGAGAGCAGTTCAAGTGGTGACAGCAGCGCACCCTCGGGCGAGAGCAGTTCAAGCGGTGACAGCAGCGCACCCTCGGGCGGCAGCAGTTCAAGCGGTGACAGCAGTACACCCTCGGGCGAGAGCAGTTCAAGCGGTGACAGCAGCGCATCCTCGGGCGGCAGCAGTTCAAGCGGTGACAGTAGCGCATCCTCGGGCGGCAGCAGTTCAAGCGGTGACAGTAGCGCACCCTCGGGCGGCAGCAGTTCAAGCGGTGACAGTAGCGCATCCTCGGGCGGCAGCAGTTCGAGCGGTGACAGCAGCGCACCCTCGGGCGGCGGAGATTCCGCACCTGCAGGCGAATAAAGACAAAAAATTCCCGGTAATCATTTGATTACCGGGATGTTTTTTTCTATTTGACGAGTTTTCCAATCAAAACGAAACGGCCGTTTCGATTGTTGTAAGAACAGGTGGAGAGTGTGACGATACGGTCACTGTCTGTCAGGGGCACGCGGGAGACAAAGCCGGATTGCGCTTGTGCATCTGCCAAAAACTCGGAAAACCACGGCTCGGTCGGAGTGGGAGTGTAGAGTTCGGAAACCTCGGGAACCATCAGCCCTGCAATCAGCTCGATTTTATAATCTCCTTGCGGTGTGAGATAGTAGAGGTGCGGATGTGCATCGAAATAGGCTTGATTCGTGTAGTTCATGAGCGAGGCAAACATGGAGTCATCCTTCATGTTATGCCCGTAAATGATATAATTTCGGTCCTCCGTGACCGCGCGGTTGCGAAAGTCCACAAAGAGAGTGCCCGTTACCAAATACTTGCCGTGAAGGTCGCGGCGCAGATATTTGTCGTTATTCTCCGCTTGCACAACAGGGTAGTTGATGGGGGTGTCGGGGGAATAGAGCCAGCCGACAATCTCGCTGTTTTCTTTGAGCAGAGCATCAAAATCCACAGAAATCGGCGCGGTTACACCGGGTGCGGTGAATTGCGCTTGTTCGGCGGCATGGATGCGCTCGGCAGACCGATAGTCGTATAAGGTTTTGGCGATATTTCCTACCGCAAACAGAAAAATCAGCACCAAACCTATAATTGCAAGCTTGAATTTCATACTTTCACAACCGTTTCTTATCGTATCAAATCCAGTATACTATATTTTTATCAAAACCGCAAGTTGGTACATAATTGGTAAAAAAACGCATAAAATTGAAATAGGTTGTTACAATTTGTCTTGGGAATTCATGGATGATTTTTTGAAAAGTTTTCAAAATAGTTGAAAATGCAAGGAAAATCAGAAAAAACACGAAAATAAAAGGTTGACAAAATGGTTACAATCTGTTACACTGGTACAGTGATTATTTGCAAACTTGTATTTTTTCGGTTTGCGAAGAACATCAGGAGGAATTTTTTATGTGTCATAAGATTTGGGATGCAGCATGCGCGAGCATCAAAAAACTTGCACATCGCTCTGTGCTGATCCCGCTTGTCAGTATGGTCACAGTATTCTGCGTCGGCTTCTCGGTCGCATCGATTAATACTTTTACCGTTTATGATGACGGACGTCAAGCCATCTTCCAATCCCATACCAGAAATACCGCTGAGGCGCTTCGCGAGAACGGGTATACTTGGGACGATGCGGATACTCTCACCATGCCCGAGTTTGCGATGGACGGGGAAGCGGAGGTTACCATTGTTCGCGGTAAAACCATCACCCTGACCGCAGACGGAAAAACCGTTACCATGCGTGTTCCTGTCGGGAACATTGTGAGCGCTTTGAATGCAAAGGGAATTGCGGTCGGTGAGTCGGACGAACTTTCCTGCGGACGTGACGCGATCGTGTCCGAAGGAATGCAGGTGCAATTGGTACGTGTTACCACTTATGATGAAGAAGCCGTCACCACCGTCAGACACAAAACCAAAATCATCACTTCCCATGAACTGGCAAGCGGTGAAAGTGAAGTCCGTCAGGAAGGCGTAGACGGCGAAAAAATCACCACCTATCGCATCACGATGCGCGACGGTGTTGAGGTGAGTAAGGAAAAGGTCGGCGAGACCGTGACCCGTGAAGCGAAGGAAGAAATCATCGTGCGCGGTGTCAAGAGTGTCAATACCGAAAGCGGAGATACGCGCGGCAATGTAATCACCAGCCGTGCAGGCAGCTTCCGTTATAAGAAAGTAATCAAGGTTACCGCGACCGCATACACCTGCGAAGGGAAAAAGTGGAACATCACCAAATCCGGTGCGGTTGCACGCGTCGGTCTCATCGCGGTTGACCCGCGTGTTATTCCGCTCGGCACCCGTATGTACATCGAATCTCCGGACGGCTCGTATGTCTACGGTACCGCTGTTGCGGCGGATACCGGCGGTGCAATCAAGGGCAACAAGATTGACTTGTATATGGACACCTACCGCGAATGTATCAATTTCGGCCGCAGAACCATGATGGTCTATATTTTAGAATAATGTCAAGCACGGGAAGGGAGTTTCGTCTTGTGAGAATCTCCGTCCCGTGCTTGTTTTTTGCGGAAAAATCTGTTACACTTAAATGTGATAGGAGAGATTCGTATGAACTTTTTTCATCCGCAGGAAATCCGTGCGGTTTTGGAACGTCACGGCTTTCATTTTTCCAAAGCATTGGGGCAAAACTTCCTCACTCAGTCCTGGGTGCCCGAGCGTATGATGACCGACTCGGGGGTCGACCGCGACTGTGTGGTGCTTGAAATCGGGCCCGGAATGGGAACACTCACCCAAGCCATTTCGCGGTATGCGGAAAAGGTGGTCGCGGTGGAGTTGGACCATGCTTTGATTCCCGTTCTGGAAGAGACGCTGGCGGAGTTTTCCAATGTCACCGTGCTGGAAGGGGACATCCTTAAATTCGATTTGGAGGCGCTTTGTGCCGAGCATTTTTCGGATGCAAAGAAAAAGCTTGTCTGCGCAAATCTGCCATATTATATCACCACACCGATTCTGTCATATCTTCTGGAAAGCAGATTGTTTGACGGCGTGTGTGTCATGATGCAAAAGGAGGTCGCGCTTCGACTGTGTGCGGAGAGCGGAAGTGCGGATTACGGCGCGTTTTCGGTGTTTACTCAGTACTATGCCGAGCCCG
>JAZQIE010000014.1:0-7422 GCA_045540975.1 Eubacteriales bacterium | reverse complement strand
GACAAAATATCTCTCCAACTCCTTGGCACACAGAACGACATGGCTACGATCCGACTTGGTCCAGAACTGCTTGACCGCGCCCGCGATAACGGGGCCGCGCCAAACCACCGGGTCGGTCTCATTTTCAAGCAGCAGGTTGACACTCATCACCTGCACGCCGCCGCGGCTGATAGCAGGCAAAATGCCGTCCTGACCCGCCTGCGCACGGCCCGAAATCCCAAACACTTTCGGAATCGAGGGGCCGGTGATATCCGCATCCAAAATGCCCGCGTTTTTGCCGCGTTTTTGCATGGTGGATGCCAGCATGGAAGTCACCAAAGACTTACCAACGCCGCCTTTACCGCTTACAACACCGATGACCTTCCCGATTTTGGAAAGGCGATGGGGTGCTTCCAGAAAACTCTGCGGGTCTTTACGCGAAGCGCAATCGGCACCGCAAGAGGAACAATCGTGTGTACATTCGCTCATGAGAAAAACTCCTTTCGTTTAATGGCAGCCGTGACAACCGCCGCATCCGTGGCTTCCGCAGCTGTGCTCATGATGCGCACAAGCAACCATCGGGTCGAATTCCAAACTACCTGTAATATACGCCTCGACCGCATCGCGGGTACTTCCCACGACTCCGCCGAAGACCATAATATTTGCAGCTGCCAGCGCGGCTTTCGCACCGCTGCCGATTCCGCCGCAGATGAGAACGCGTACCCCAAGTTCTGCAAGGAATGCCGCAAGTGCCGCATGCCCCTGCCCCGCTGTGGATACAACCTCACTTTTTTGGATTGCACCTTCTTCTACCGTGAAAATTTCAAATGCTTCGGAATGTCCGAAATGCTGAAAAATCTCACCGTTTTCATATGTGACTGCGATTTTCATAAACGCACTTCCTTTCGAAATCATTATACCACTTACCTCTCACAGAATCAACAGCATAAATCCTGCAAGAATGATTAAAAATCCGAAATTCAAGGCATGGAACAACAGCAGATACCGCCCCACACGCTTAGGCTCGTGGGTTGCAAACTCGCGGAAGGTAATCAGGCTCGCAAGGGACGAAATCAAGCTCCCCACACCGCCGATGTTGACACCCACCAAAAGCTCCTTCCAATTCTCGGTAAACTGCGCGAGTAAAATCGCACTCGGCACGTTGCTGATGACCTGGCAGGAAAGCGTGCTCACAAGCAAGGTGTTCTTCATGAGAAGACCGCCGAAAAACTCGCGCACCGCGGGGATTCGCGCGAGATTCCCCGAAAAGATAAAGAAAAACACAAAGGTCAGAAGCAGCGGATAATCCACTTTCAACAGCGCGGTGCGGTCGGCAAACAACAGCACAAGCGGAATGACAACCAAGCCCACCTGATACGGAATCCCGCGGAAGACCACCGCAATGGCAAGCGCAAACAACGCAAGATACAGCGCAAGCCGTCCGCTTCCGATGTTGATGGGCGCGCCGCGCACCTCCATCTTTTCCTTGGGCAGAAACAAGCAGCAAATCAAAATCAGCCCCATTGCCGCAAAAAACGGCGGCGCCATCACCGAGAAAAACTCGGCGTTCGGGATGTTGAATTTGCTGTATAAATACAGATTCTGCGGATTCCCGAACGGAGTTAGCATTCCGCCGAGGTTTGCCCCGATGTTCTGCATGATAAAGGTATACGCCATATACTGCCGCTTATCGGTGGAATCCAGCACAAAAAATCCGAGCGGCAGAAAGGTCAAAAGTGCCATGTTGTTTGCAAGGAGCATGGAGCCGAAATATGTAATGCACACCAGCGCCAGCACACACGCGCGCACACTCCCGAAGCATTTCACGATTTTTCGCGCAAGCAGATAGAAAAAATGTACATTTTTGAGCGCACACACCACCGCAAGCGTGCAGAACAGACAGGTGAGCGTCTTAAAATCAAAATACCCCAAGTATTCTGCATCGGGCGGAACAAAGAAACAGGTGACAATCGCGGCAAAAAGCGCGATACACATCACCGTATTCCGTTTTATAAATCCAATCATACCTTACCCCAACTTCTGTTGCTTCATCCAGACCCACATGATGAACTTATGCGGCAGCATCCGTGCCAGCATCACTTGTGCGCGGGCAATGAATCCGTATTTGGACACATCCTTTCCGCGTTTTGCATCCCGCCATGCACGGGAAACGATATCCTCTGCATCGTACATCGCGAGATACGTCTTCACCACCGCATCCGCATCCTTTTCCACCGCGCGGTCAAAAAACTCGGTACGGGTCCAAAACGGACAGACCGCCATGACCGAAGCGTCCGAAAGTTCCCGATTGAGCGCACGCGAAAATGAGAGTACAAACGCCTTGGTCGCGCCGTACACGTTGATATACGGAATGGGCTGATACGCCGCAACCGATGCAATGTTGATGATTTTCGCGCCTTTTCCCAAATACGGCACGGTCACCTGACACATACTCATGAGCGCCATGCAGTTGAGGGCGACCATGCTGCGGTTTTCCTCCACCGTTGCATCCATTGTCGCGCAGAATTTTCCAAATCCGCTCGCGTTGACCAGAAGCCGTACCTCGGGTGTTTCCTCCTCCAGCGCTGAGGCTACCGTTTTGATTGCATCCTCGCTTGTCAAATCCAGCGCAAACACGCGGGTCGGAACGGAAAGCGTTAAGTCCTCCAAGCGCTCTTTTCTGCGCGCAATGACCCAAACCTCGTCGAGTGCCTCTCCAAGTTCCGAGACCGTCTCGGCAAATCGCTTGCCGATGCCCGAGGATGCGCCCGTGATGATGGCAATCTTCATAACAGTTCCTCCCAATCAAAAATCGTGTAATCCGCGGTCTTGCAAAGCGCGTCCCAAAAAACCTCGCCGCTTTTTTCATACACCGCAACCGTAACAAGTCCTGCACGCTTTGCCGTTTGAATCGCGGTCAGGTTGTCATCGAAAAAGACAATCTCATGCGGTGCGACCCCCAAACGTTCCGCCACATCCGAATAAATGGCGGGGTCGGATTTCACCTTGCCCAAATCCTCGCAGGTCCAGACATGGGAAAACGCCTCCCAAATCCCGTTTCGTTTTAAACACGGGTCGAGCATTTTGTGCGGGCTTGCGGTGAGGATGCACTTTTCTTCCTCTCTCGATGCCAAAAACTCCCGCACGCCCGCCTTCAAGGGAATCTCATCCCGATAGCGCGGCAGGGCGTACGCGTCCATCATAGCAAACAGGGTCTCTTCCGAGTAGGAAACCCCAAGGGTTTCGCGCATATACTTTGCGCTTCCGCCATCCCCCAAGGTCGCCAAGGTGGTGACAATATCCGCGGGATACGGCACTCCCGCCGTGTCCAAAATATTCAGCATCTTGCCGCCCCATGCCCCCATGGAGTCCGCAAGTGTGCCGTCAAAATCAAACAAAAAGATCATACCGTCAAATCCTTCCCCGCAGGGATTTCATATTCCTTCCCCTGCCAAAGCAGAGTTCCTCCGTCAAACGGCGCAAACACGGTAAGGCTTCCGTCAAACTTCACGCGAATCTCACCCCGCACCGTGGGGACTGTTCCGTCAAACGAAGTGTAGCGTCCGGGATTCGGTTCCGCGCGCCAGGTCGCATACCCGGGTGATGTGGGATACACGCCGAGGCAGTACCGCCCGAGGAAACAAATCGGGCCGCTTGACCACGCATGACACAAGGATTTTCCAAACTCCTCGCCGTACATCGCGTACCCTGCGGGAATTCCCTCCTCCGGCCGAAATTCCTCCCACATCGAGGTCGCGCCGAGGTTGAGCATCTCACCCCAATACCGCTCCAGTTCTTCCTGCGCGGCGGTGAGTCTCCCAAGTCGGCAAAGCGCCATCAACTCATAGAACTTAAAGTACGGAGTGGTGATGGCATCCACCTTCGGATTCTCCAAAACCTTCTCCAAAATGAGTTTTGCCTGCGCCGCATCCACCAAATCAAACAGCACCGCAAGGATATTCGCCTGACGGGTGACGTGCTTGGTGTCAGGATTGTCAACAAAGCCGCAGTCACTCCAAAACACATTGAAAATCTTCTCGCGTAAAGCTTCCGCACGGGTGAGATACACATCCTCTCCCGTGAGCGATGCCATGGCAAGATGGGTCTTCCAAAGTAAAATTTGCTCCGCGGAAATGGGTCCCGACTTTTCAATCGTGCCCCAATCAATGAAAATCCAATCCCCTTCGCGCTCGACCACAAAGCCGTTTTCATCGGTGCGGCTCACAATATAGTCATACAGCATCTTCACGCGCGGCAGGATGAATTCCACAAATTCGCGGTCACCAAACGAGTGGTAAAACTCGGCGACCGAGAGAATCAAAAGCGCGGAATAATCGTTGATGGTATTCACATGCTGATGCACGCGGTCTTTCGGCAAAAGCGCCAGAACGGTACGTTTCACAATCTCGGGGTCCGAGAACAAATAATCCGAAATCATCAAAGACTGGCGCGCATCCCCCGCCCAAACCCAGCGGTCGCGCTTGATTCCGTCCAGGAAAAACTCACGCGCGCACAAATGGAAGGTATACGCGCAAACATCCCAAATGGTTTTGACATTCTCTTCGCTGCACGAAAAACTGCCGCGAATCGGAATCGGAAGATACTCGTATTCCGCATACAGGCGCACGGGCGCGGTGACGTAAAGATAGCGGAATGCACGGGCGCGTAAGGTCCCCGCGGTTTCCACATCCTCCCAAAGCGTGCACTTTCCCCAGCCTTTTCCCGCAAGCGCTTCCTCCACGCTCTCGCCGTAATACACGGTCGCGGGAGCATCGAGGGATGTGATGACCACTCTGCCAAAGAGCTCACGTCCGAAATCAAAGAGGACACCGCCCTCACACTCGGTACAACACACGGCATCCACGCGCGTGTATGCAAACGGGAACACCTGCGGGTCATCCTCCGCCGAGGAAAATGTCGGCGTCGCACCCGCAAACACAGGTGCCGCACCGCCGTGGGTCACGCGCCAGGTCTCGTCGGTTTCGGGCTCGCCTTCAATGAAGATACACGGAAGTCCGCCCGGATTTCCGATTTTCACACTGAGTTTATGCGCGCCCGCGGCATATTCCACCGCTTCCCCAAGCGGATAAAACACATCGTCCAAAATCACAACACCGTCACCCTTCGCGTGGCAGACAAATTCCCCGTCACAGGCCGCGGTAAAGGTTTTTTCAAACTCAACAAACGGATACGGCATAGGCACATCCCAAAACGGCGGGCGCGCCATTCCGTATGACTCACGCCGCGAATGCAGCTGCAAATTGTGGTACGCTTCAAACTCACCGCGGTACCAAATCCATTTCCCCATGTCTCTTCCCCTCCTTTTCGTCCTATTATAGCAGAAAAGAAATTCGTCTGCTACCCCGAGAGTCAAAAAACACCATAATCTGGTCAAAAATCTCGGTTGTCACGGATTCTTTGGCATGGTATAATACCCCAAAAGGAGTTGGTTTTGATGTTGTATCCGCAAAGTAATGCTTACCGCAGCGTGCTTTCCCTAAACGGCGTGTGGCGATTCCGCACGGTGGAGGAAGGCTATCTCCCGCTCGCCCCCGCGCGCGGCACCCGTCCCATGGCGGTGCCCGCGAGTATGAATGAGATTGTAGTCGAAAAGGAACTCAAATACCACGAGGGTTGTGTCCTCTACGAGTGCGAATTTTCTCTTCCGACCGATGCCTCGCGTGTCTACCGTCTCCGCATCGGTGCGACAAGTCACGCCTGCAAGGTCTATCTCAACGGGAGTCTCATCGGTGAGGGCAAAAACGGATTCTATCCCATCGACCTTCCGCTTGATGCACTTGAAGACCAAAATCGTCTCTCTGTGGTGATTGACAACCGCCTTTCCGATGCCACCTTACCGGTCGGTGAGATGAAAAACGGTCGTCAGGTCATCCACTTCGATTTCTTTAACTACACGGGCATCCACCGTGATGTCTGTGTCTATTCCCTGCCCGCGCGCCACATCCGTGACGTTGCGATTGAGACCGTGGCAGACGGGGATTATTCCAAACTCCGCATCACCGCGGACTGTCCCGACAAACTCACCTACACCGTGCTGGATGCCGAGCGAAACGCTGTGGCGACAAGCACGGAGAATGTCTTCTCCATCCCCTCTCCCAAGCTCTGGTCTCCCGAACACCCGTATCTCTACACCCTTGTTTGCGAAACCGAATCCGACCGCTATGAGGAGCGCTTCGGGATCCGCAAAATTGAGGTAAAAGGCGCGGAATTTCTCTTAAACGATAAGCCGATTTATTTCAAAGGCTTTGGAATGCATGAGGATTTCTTTGTCCTCGGAAAAGGCAACAATCCTGCGGTCACTTTGCGCAATTTCGAGTGTATGAAATGGATTGGGGCAAACTCCTTCCGCACCAGCCACTATCCGTATTCCGAGGAATTCCTCTCCCTTGCGGACGAGTACGGATTCTTGGTTATCGACGAAGTCCCCGCGGTCGGCATGAACCGTTTCAACGGCTCGGATGTGGTGGGAGGTCTGGTCACAGACCGCACCAAAGCCCTCCATAAGGAACTCATTTCCGACCTTGTCGCGCGCGACAAAAACCATCCGTCCGTGGTCATGCTGAGCATCGGCAACGAGCCGAATCCCGAAGAGGAGGCACTCCGCGATTATTATGCCGATATCATCGACTATGCCCACACCGCAACCAACCTTCCCATCATGCTGGTGCATTGCGGCATCTCGGAAAACGGAGCAGAGGAAATTTTGAGCGGACTTCCCGATGTATTGGGACTCAACCGCTATTACGGTTGGTATTACCATCGTTTGGGCGACGAGACCGACATCACCGAGAGCATCATCCCTGATTTCAAAGGCATTTATGAGAAGCACAAAAAACCCATTCTGCTCACCGAGTTTGGCGCAGATACAATTGAGGGTCTCCACTCCCTCCCCGCAGAGCCGTTCAGCGAGGAATTCCAGCTTGACGCCGTCCGTACCTACGGGGATGCGCTTGACACCTTACCCTTCGTGATTGGCGAGCAGGTGTGGAATTTTGCGGACTTTTCCACCAAGCCGGGTCTCACCCGATTCCGCGGCAACCGCAAGGGTGTGTTCACCAAAGACCGCCAGCCAAAGCTCGTTGCACATTTCTTAAAAGAGCGTTGGAGCAAAAAGTAAAGAGAAACCTCCGAATCAAATGATTCGGAGGTTTCTTTCATTCGGTATAGACTCTGCCCCAAAACGGGACGTCACCCCAAAGTCCGCGCAAGGATGCCGCGACCTGGTCTTTAATTTGCGCCATACCCAAAACCGTGGGATGGTTGTTTGTTTTATCAATGTCATGCAATACAATCGGCTTTGCGCCATTTGCTCGTGCCGCGCGGGAAAGACCCTCGGTCACACCCGCATCCAGCTCGGTATTCACGATGCAGTAAATCTTCGCCTTCGGCAGAATCTCGCGCAGGCGGTGGAAGAAATACCCG
>JAZQIE010000013.1:0-3334 GCA_045540975.1 Eubacteriales bacterium | reverse complement strand
TATTTTCGGCAAAAATTACGGAATTTATCCCTTGCAGCACGGGATTTTCAACAGATTAGAACAAACTCATTTGGCTGGTTTCCGGGATTCCGTCCAGCACATGGTTTGCATTTAAGAGTTCGACCACCGCTTTGGAGACCTTGTTGCAGCGGGAAACCATCTCGTCCACCGAGATGAACTCACTCTTGACACGCTCTGCCATGATGCCGCGCGCGGCAACTTCACCGAGACCCGGAATTGCGGTGAACGGCGGAAGGAGTCCGCCTTCTGTGATTTGGAAGTTGACCGCATCGGATTTGTACAAATCGATTTTGTCGAATTTGAATCCGCGCGCGTAGAATTCGTGACACACTTCCAAAGTGACCAGCATTTCCTTCTCGACGGGAGACGGCTTCTCCTTTTTCTGAATCTCTTCCATCTTCGCAAGCACGGTCGCGTCACCGTTAATCATGTACTGCGCATCAAACGCCTTTGCGCGCACCGAGAAGTACGCGGCATAGAATGCAAGCGGATGATGGACCTTAAACCAAGCGATGCGGAATGCCATCATGACATATGCCACCGCATGGGCTTCCGGGAACATGTACTTGATTTTCTTACAGGAATCAATATACCATTTCGGGACTTTGTGCGCGCTCATCTCCTCTTCCCATTCCGGCTTCAAGCCTTTGCCCTTACGGACACTTTCCATAATGGTGAAGGAGAGTTTGGACTCAACGCCTTTGGAAATCAAATACAGCATGATGTCGTCACGCGCACAGATGACTTCCTTCAGGGTGGCAGTCCCCTCTTTGACCAGCGTTTGCGCGTTGTTGAGCCAAACGTCGGTACCGTGAGACAGACCCGAGATACGGACCAATTCGTCAAAGGTGCCCGGCTGGGTATCCACCAGCATTTCGCGGACAAACTTGGTACCGAATTCCGGCACCGCAACCGAGCCGGTCTTACCCAAAATCGGGTCCTCATCAATTCCAAGCGCGGAAAGCGAGGTGAAGATGCTCATGGTTTCTTTGTCATCGAGCGGAATCTCTCGCGCATTGAGACCGCTGAGCTGTTCGAGCATTCGAATCATGGTGGGATCATCGTGCCCGAGCAGGTCAAGTTTTAAGATATTGTCATGGATGGAATGATAGTCAAAGTGGGTGGTGATGATATCGCTCGTCATATCGTTTGCAGGGTGCTGAACGGGTGAAAAATCGTAGATTTCCTTTTCCTTCGGCACAATCATGACGCCGCCCGGATGCTGACCCGTGGTGCGCTTGATTCCGGTGCAGCCGACCACCATGCGCCCTTCTTCCGCACGGGAAACATGCATTCCGCGTTCCTCCAGATAGTTGCGGACGAAACCGAAGGCAGTGTTCTTCTGCACCGCGGAAATCGTACCTGCACGGAACACGTTGTCCTCACCGAAAATCTCGATGGTATGGCGGTGCGCTCGTCCTTGATACTCACCCGAGAAGTTAAGGTCAATATCTGGGGTTTTGTCACCGTCAAAGCCAAGGAAGGTTGCAAACGGGATGTCAAAGCCGTCCTTACGGTACGGAGTGCCGCACTTCGGACACACACGGTCGGGCATATCCACACCCGCGCCGTAGCCTTGATTTTCCACAAATTCCGAATTCTTACAATTCGGGCAGCGGTAATGCGGTGCGAGCGCGTTTACCTCGGTGATGCCCGAGAAATACGCGACAACCGAGCTGCCGACCGAACCACGCGAGCCGACCAGATACCCTTCCTGAATCGAGCGGGATACCAGTTTTTGCGCTATGATGTACATAACGTCAAAGCCGTGGGTTGTGATTTTGTCCAGTTCATACTCCAAGCGCTCATCTACGATTTTGGGAAGCGGATCGCCGTAGAGTTCACGCGCACGGGCGCGGCACATATTGACGAGTTCTTCCTTGGAACCTTCGATGGAGGGTGGAAACTGCTCTTTCGGGATGGGACGAATCTCTTCGCACAGATCGGCAATCATGTTTGTGTTTTCCACAACCACTTCATAGGCGCGATCCTCACCCAGATAGGAGAATTCTTCCAGCATTTCATCGGTGCTTTTGAGATAGAGCGGTGCTTGATTGTCCGCATCGGCAAAGCCTTTTCCCGCCATGAGCACACGGCGGTAGACCTCGTCATGCGGCTCTAAGAAATGCACGTCACCGGTTGCAACGGTTGGGATACCGAGCTCGTCACCGAGTGCAAGGACCTTGCGGTTGAAATTGCGGATGGTCTCCACCGATTCCACCAAGCCCTTTTCCACCATAAACGCGTTGTTTCCGATGGGTTGGATTTCGAGATAATCATAGTAACTCGCAATCTCGCGAAGCTCCTCATCGGGACGTCCCGCGACAATTGCGCCGTAGAGTTCACCCGCTTCACACGCGGAGCCGATGATAAGACCTTCGCGGTACTGATCGAGCACACTGCGCGGAATGATGGGGCGTTTGTTGAAGTATTTGAGATGTGCAAGCGACACCAGTTTATACAGATTCTTCAGCCCGACATAGTTTTTGACCAGAATGATGAGATGGTGTGCACGCACCTTCCCCACCTTGCCTGCCGCGAGGTTGGTGAGGTCGGCATTGACTTCGCTGATGAGTTTTGTTTTTGAGGACTCGCGCAGCATATCAAAAAACTTGGCGAGCATATAAGCAACGGTTGCCGCATCGTCGGAGGCATGGTGGTGGGTAAACGCAGGGAGACTCAGTGCCTGCGCGACCACGTTCAAGCGATGCTTGGACAAATCAGGAAGCAGCGCACGTGCCATTGCGAGGGTATCAAGCGAGACGAAATCATACTCGATGCCCAAGCGCTCAGCCGCGACCTTGAGGAAGCCGATATCGAACTCCGCATTGTGCGCAACCAGAACACGCCCCTGCGCAAATTCGAGAAATGCGCGCAATGCTTCTTCGATTTTCGGGGCACCGCGCACGGTCTCACTGCTGATACCGGTGAGTTGGGTGATTTTTTCGGGAATGGGACGTTCCGGGTCCACATAGGTATGGAAGGTTTCGGCAAGTTCTCCGTTGCGGAGGACCACCGCCGCAATTTCGGTCACACCCTCGGTTTGGTTATTGAGTCCCGTGGTTTCGATATCGAAGCAGACAAATTCGCCCGCAAGCGGCGTGTCCGCATGACCGACAAGCGCACGGATGGGTTTTGCATTATTGACAAAATACGCTTCCACGCCGTAGATGACCTTGATCCCGCTCTTCTCGGCGGCTTTCATAGCATCCGGGAAGGCTTGGACAACACCGTGGTCTGTGACCGCGATGGCAGGATGCTCCCAATATGCGGCGCGTTTTGCAAGGTCACCGAATTCCGTCATACCGTCCAT
>JAZQIE010000012.1:0-26191 GCA_045540975.1 Eubacteriales bacterium | reverse complement strand
GAGGTAAAGCCTGCGGGCTTATCCATAATCAGGATGCCGTTCATCTAAAACACCTCGAGTGAGCGAATTTTGGAAAGAAGCGCATCTTTCACCGTTTGCGGGTCGCCCGAAATCGTGCAACCTGCCGCGCAGGTGTGTCCGCCGCCCGAAAACTGCGCACAGATGCGTGCGGAATCCACGGTCGGGTCCGAGCGCAGAGAGGCTTTGCACGTGCCGTCTTTCAACTCGCGCACCACGATGGCAAGGCGCACACCCTCAATCGCGCGGGCGATGGATGCGATGTTATCGAGGTCATCGTCGATGAGAGAAAGCTCATCCATCAGTGCGCGTGTGATGGTGAGTACCATGCACGCGCCGTCAAATGCGTTCTCCGCTTCTGTGAGAAGCCGCGCTTCCAGTGCCGCACGGCGGTGTGTTTTCTGCACACAGAAGGTGTGGTTGATTTTGTGGGCATCGGGGACAAACGGGAACAGCCGTGCCGCGATGAGATGGGTTTTTGCGGTGGTGTTCGAAAACGCGAAACACCCTGTGTCGGTTGCGATTGCGAGATAGAGTGCGCGCGCAATTTCCTCGGAGAGGGGAGTGCCGAGCGCATCAATCACATCGAGGATGACCTCGCCGCAAGCCGCGGCGGTGCCAACCACCAAACGGTTTTCGCAAAACACACGGTGGGTGTCGTGATGGTCGATGGCGAGCGCAACACTTAGCTGCTGCGCGTTTTTCGGAAGGAGTGCGGCATCCGCCACATCCACCGCAACCACGGTGGCATCCTCCGAAATTGCACCGACAAGACCGTCGAGAAACGGGGAAAACCGCGCGGTAAAGCCCGGATTTTCCGAAACAAATGCGGTTTTTCCGAGTGTGCGGAGCGCGGTGCAAAGTGCCGCGGCACTTCCCACCGTGTCTCCGTCCGGATTTTTGTGGGTCAAGATGAGAAAATTGTCATGCTCGCGCAGAAATGCTGCAACTTCATTCGGATTCATGGGAATCCTCCAAACCCTCGAGCAGTTCTGAGATACGCGCGCCGTACTCGATGGAATCGTCCGCCACAAAGACCAGCTCGGGGGTGTAGCGGATGGTGAGCGCCTGCGCGAGAGAGCGACGCAGATATCCTGCCGCACTTTTCAGCCCCTTAATGCACGCGACGAGCTCCTTGGGGTCGCCCAGACGGCTCACGTATACACGCGCATAGCGCATATCCGGGGTGACGTCCACACGGGTGATGGAAAGCATACCCGTGATGCGCGGGTCCTTGAGGGTGCGGATGAGAGAGGAGAGTTCGCGGAGAATCTCCTCGTTAATCCTGCCTTTACGGTTGTTCGCCATAATTTACTCCTATCGGGCGACTTCGACCATTTCGAATGCTTCGATGATGTCGCCTTCCTTAATATCGTTGAATCGTTCAATGTTCAAGCCGCATTCAAAGCCTGTGAGGACTTCCTTGACGTCGTCCTTAAAGCGTTTGAGAGATGCAAGCACGCCCTCGTAGACCACAACACCGTCACGCACCACGCGGACCTGCGAGTTGCGGGAAATCTTACCGTCGGTGACATAGCAGCCTGCGATGGTACCCACTTTGGAAGCCTTGAAGGTCTGGCGGATTTCCGCATGACCGAGGACGGATTCCTGGAACTTCGGTGCGAGCATACCCTTCATAGCGGCTTCGATTTCCTCGATGCAGTCGTAGATGATGCGATAAAGTCGCATATCGATGTTCTGACGTGCCGCTTCGTCACGGATGTTGGCATCCGGACGGACGTTGAAGCCGACGATAATCGCATTCGATGCGGATGCGAGCATCAGGTCGGAATCGTTGATTGCGCCGACACCCGAATGGATGACACGGACGCGGACTTCTTCGTTGGAAAGCTTCTCGAGAGATGCGCGGACCGCTTCCGCGGAGCCCTGCACGTCTGCCTTGACGATGAGGTTTAAGTCCTTGATGGTACCTGCTTCAATCTGGCTGAACAGGTCTTCAAGCGAGACTTTATGCACAGCGTTTGCCGCAGCATCCTTTTCCTGACTCTTTCTCTGCTCGACCAGTTCACGTGCCATACGTTCATCGTCGACCGCGTAGAAGAGGTCGCCTGCGCTCGGGACTTCCGAGAGACCGATGACTTCGACCGGAACGGACGGGCCTGCCTTCTTAATCTGCGCGCCCTTATCGTTGGTCATTGCACGGACACGGCCGACCGAGGTGCCTGCAATCAAGACATCGCCCGAATTGAGGGTACCGTTCTGCACGAGCAGGGTTGCGACCGGACCGCGACCGCGATCGAGTTTTGCTTCGATGACGGTACCGGATGCACGGCGGTCGGGATTTGCTTTGAGTTCCAACATATCCGCGGTGAGCAGAACCATTTCGAGCAGTTCGTCAATGCCCTGCTTCTGCTTTGCGGAGATTTTGCAAACGATGGTGGAGCCGCCCCATTCTTCCGGGACAAGCTCATGCTCGGTGAGCTGCTGCATGATGCGGTCGGGATTTGCACCCTCTTTGTCCATTTTATTGACCGCGACAACAATCGGGATGTTTGCCGCTCTTGCATGGCTGATTGCTTCGATGGTCTGCGGCATGATACCGTCATCCGCCGCGACAACCAGAATTGCAACGTCGGTTGCTTTCGCACCGCGGGCGCGCATTGAGGTAAATGCGGCGTGACCCGGGGTGTCGAGGAAGGTGATCTGACGGCCGCCGAGTTCGACACGGTATGCACCGATGTGCTGGGTGATACCGCCCGCTTCACCCGAAACCACGTTGGTGGAACGGATTGCATCGAGCAGGGAGGTTTTACCGTGGTCAACGTGACCCATGACAACAACGACCGGGTCGCGCGGGCGGAGGGTTTCGGGAGCGTCCTCGCTCACGTCGATGAGGCGTTCTTCGATGGTGACAACCACTTCGCGCTCGACCTTTGCGCCCATTTCCATTGCGATGAGCGCCGCGGTATCGTAATCAATGACTTGGGAGACAGATGCCATGATGCCTGCCTTGATGAGCTCCTTGACCACATCCGCACCGGTACGCTTTAAGCGGCTTGCGAGTTCGCCGACCGCGATTTCGTCCGGAATGGTAATCGAGAGCTGCTTCTGCTTTGCCGCCATCTGCTGCGCCTGGAGTTTTTTCATCTTCTCCTGCTCTTCCATGCGGCGTTTCTGGCTCAGACCCTGCTGGTTCTTGTTGCCCTTCTTGAATTTCTCCTTGCCTTGGCTCATGTTCTTTGCCTTGTCGGGAACAAGGGTCTCGGCATGGTCATCGTATTTGGAGAGGTCGACCGAGCTTCCGCGGGTGTCGAGATGGTGCACCTGGGTAATCTTGCCCGACTTCTTCGGCTCAACGGGTTTTGCTTCTTCGGCCGGTTTATCGGAAGCTTCCGACTTGGGTGCAGCTTCCTTCTTCTCTGCTTTTTCTTCCGCCTTGGGCCCGGTGGTCGCCATAAACGCCTCAAAGCTCTCCACCTGATGACGCTGGGTAATCACGTCAAAAATCAGGTTGAGCTCGGTATCGGAAAGCACCTGCATATGGTTTTTCGGGGTTTCCAGATACTCGGTCATAATGTCTGTGACAATCTTGGTGGTAAGACCGAAGTCCTTTGCAACCTCGTGGACTCTGTATTTCTGCATACTCAATATAAGCCACCTCCGTAAAGTGTTACTAATCTGCGTTGAGTGCGGCGCGAGCAAGCCCTTCGTCACACACAGCGACCAGCGCGACCACATCACGCCCGAGTGCGCCCCCGAGCGCTTCTTTGCTCACGGGAAGGACACGGCAGGGGATGTGATGCTCGTCTGCCAGACGTGCGGTGCGGCGACGGGAGTTTTCCGCGGCATCCTCCGCGAGGAAGACCGCTTTTGCCCGACCGCTTTTGATGGAAGCGAGGGTTCCGTCCTCGCCGATTTCGAGCCGCCCCGCTCTGCGGGCAAGCCCCAAATATCTGAGCGCCTTATTCATGCTCCGCCTCCAATTGTGAGGAGAGCTCCTCGTAGACGGATTCGGCAATGCTCATGGAAAACGCGCGCTCCAATGCTTTGGATTTCTGCGCTTTTTTTAGACACGCGGGATTTTTACATACATATGCGCCGCGCCCCGATTTCTTACCGTGAAGGTCGAGCGAAATCTCGCCCTCGGGGGAGCGGACCACACGAATGAGGTCGCGCTTGTCAAACATGGTGCGACACCCCACACATTGGCGCTGCGGAATTTTCTTCTGCTTTTGCATGAACTCACTCCTCGCGTGCGCTCACCGGCTTGATGTCAATCTTAAAGCCGGTCAGCTTTGCGGAAAGACGGGCGTTCTGACCCTCCTTACCGATGGCAAGGGAGAGCTGGTCGTCCGGAACGAGGACACGGCAGGTACGTGCTTCCGCATCCACGGTGACTTCTTCGACATCTGCCGGAGAGAGTGCCGCCGCGATGTACTCTGCAGGGTCTTCGGAGTATTTGACGATATCGATTTTTTCGCCGCGCAGTTCCTCTACGATTGCCGCAACACGTGCGCCGCGCGGACCGACACAAGCACCGATGGGGTCGACATTCTCGTCGTTCGACCAGACCGCAATCTTGGTGCGGCTGCCCGCTTCACGCGAAATGCTCTTGACTTCGACGGTACCGTCATGGATTTCGGGAACTTCGATTTCAAACAGACGGCGGACAAGACCCGGATGGGTACGGGAGATGACCACCTGCGGGCCTTTGAGACCTTTGCGGACTTCGACCACATAAATTTTGATGCGGTCACCGACCGAGAGGATTTCGCCCGGGACCTGCTCTTTTGCGGAGAGATATGCTTCCGCTTTTTCGGCAGAGCCGATGATTTCCAGCACAACGCCGCCGCTCATGGGGTCAACACGGGAGACCTGCGCGTTCAAAATCTCATGCTCCTTGGAGGAGAATTCCTGCAGAATCATGCCGCGCTCCGCTTCACGGATGCCCTGGATGATGACCTGCTTTGCGGTCTGCGCCGCGATACGGCCGAAGTTCTTGGTGATGACTTCCACATTGACCGTGTCGCCCAAATGCACGCGCTTGGAAATTTTGAGCGCGTCCTCGAGCGCGATTTCGGTGTCGATGTTTTCCACGGTTTCAACAACAACCTTACGGACGTACATCTTGATTTTCTTCTTTTCCGGAATGGGCTCAACGATGACATTGTCAACCGCATCACCATGGTCGCGTTTATACGCGGTGATGAGTGCCTGACAGACCTTTTCCAGCATATAGGACTGCGGAATGCCCTTTTCCTTTTCAATCAGTTCGATGGCGGTAAAAAATTCAGCGTTCATGTTTTTTTGATACTCCCTCTTTCTAAATTGCGATCCTGAGTCGGACCAATGCAACGTCTTTCTTCTCAAAACGGAGTTCCTCTCCGTCGATTTCAATGGTGACCGCGCCGTTTTCTTCCCCAATCAGATTGCCCAAAAACTGCTTTGCGCCATCGATGGGTTTGAAGGTGCGGACCTCCACCAAATGCCCTTTGTACGCTTCGAAATCCGAAGGGCGCTTCAAGGTACGCTCCGCACCCGCGCTTGCCACCTCGAAAACATAGGAATCCGGGATGGGATCCTCTCGGTCTAAAATGGGGTCCATCGCACGGCTGACCGCCTCGCAATCCTCGATGGTGACACCGTCCTCACGGTCAAGATACAACCGCAGGTACCACTGGCCGCCCTCTTTGACGTATTCCACGTCCCAAAGGGTGAGCCCGTGCGCTTCCACAACGGGACGGGCAAGGCTTTCTACCACTTCACCGATGCTTCGCATACTTCACGCTCCTTACGCTTAAAATTTCGTGATTCAAGCAATGAGAGAGTGGGCAAAACCCACTCTCTCAGTACATGACTTATCCTAACACAGACAATCATAACAGATTCCATGGGAAAATGCAAGCATTTTTTAGGAAAAATCAAGAGTTTTTGTTACTTTGAGCCAAATGTAATCTCATCTTTGTCAATCGGCTCGGGCGGATTGCCGCGTGCGGCATAGGCGCGCGCGAGCATCAGAGCCTTCTGGAACTGCAAATCGGTGATAACGGGAGTCTCTGCGAGTACCTTCATTGCATCATCGATTGCAACGACCGTTTTTGCATCGCAAGTGCCGTATTGATGCGGGAGTTCGTTTGCACGGCAGAATTGCTCCACCCCGTGCCAGGTGCGGAAATCCGCGACATCGTCGGGCGCGAATTCGAAATACCCCAGCTCGTGCAGACGTTCCTCCACCGCGCGAACGTTTTTGCTGCCGTGAATTCCGCTCTTCAAATCAAGCGGTGTGAGGTTCGGCATTTGATACGCGGATTCGTAAAGCTCGATGGGGTGGTCGGGGCTTAACCCAACATGATTGTAGCTCCCGCTCACGGGAAGGAGAATCTCCATACGGGTGATGACCGCGGTATGGTCGGGGTCAATCGGGTAATGGGCCTGCGCACTGCCTTTGCCGCGGGTCTTGGTACCCACCAGCTCGGCATAGCCCAAATCCTGCAGCACGCCTGCCATGATTTCGGAGGCGGATGCGGTGTACTCATTCACCAAAATGATGAGCTTGTTGTCCGCTCGCCCCACACCGGTGGAAACCGCGGTTTTGGCTGCGGTGGGTGCGGCATAGCGCAGACGCAGATAGGGGATTCCGCGCTCGGGGATGATGTAGTTTAAGATATTGGAGGCGCAGTCCATGGTGCCGCCCAAATTATCGCGCAGGTCCACAATGACCGTGTCAAGCCCGCGCTCATAGAATTCATCATAGGTCACGGTGAAATCCATGAAGGTTTCGGTACTGTGGAAATTCGTGACTTTGATATATCCCACACCGCCGCCGTGGTCTACCGCGGAGACTGTGGAGATTGGGAGGGTAGTGCGCTTTGCGGTATGTGAGTAAAGCCCGCCGCCGCGCCGTACCTTGACCGTGACCGCGGTCCCCTCCGCACCGCGGATGAGGTCGCCCACCATTTTGAGGGTGTACCCTGTGACATCGCGCCCGTTTACCGCCGCAATGATGTCACCCACCTTGAGCCCTGCGGTGTCCGCAGGACCGCCGACGATGACGTTTGTAATCGTGACGGTACCCGCCGCGGTTTCGGAAAGTCCGATGCCGATGCCGACGGTCAGGTTGCGGAAGTCAAAGGCTTCCTCGTGGACTTGGTTTTTCAGATAGTAGGAATGCGGATCCCAGGTCTGATACATGATGTTGATGAGTTGATCCGCCAGTGTTTCGTCTTTTTCAAACATGGTGGTAAGCCATGCCTTGATGGGGTCCCCGGTTGGGGTGGCATCCAGATAGTGCTCAAAGAAGAACTTGCCTGCCGCCACCATGCGGTCATAGTCCTGCTCGCCGCGGGTTTTATACCCCGCGACCGAGAACGCGGTGAGCGAGAGGGTGAGTGCAAGCAGAACCGCCAAGAATCGTTTTTTCATCGTGTTCTCCTAAAACGTCGGGCGCACGGTGATGGAGAGATGGTTCTCTCCCGCGAGCGCGTTGTTGATTTCCATGGAGTATCGGATTTCGGCAAAGCCGCCGCCCGGACCGATTTCCTTTTTGAGGGAATGTGTGCAAACACCGACACAGAGCGAGCCAAACCCCATATCATAATAGGAGATGTGCTTCTTTCCCTCCTCAAAGAGTAGGTGCGAGGTGCTCTCGCCGCTGCGAATCACGCTGACACGGTCGGGCTCAAACTTCACCGTGGTTTTGGTTTTGCCAAGCCCCGATTCGTCCGCTTCTTCATAGAGCAGATAGTAGGACGCGCCCTTTTCGTAGAGCGTGCCCGTGGTGGTGAGTTCGATACTGTCCGCATCCGCATCTTCGTAATCCTGCATTCCGCGGACGATCACCAATACCTTTTGTTTCATCTAAACGGTTTCCTCCAAAGTTATTTGCTCCACCGCCTCCGAAACCTCACGTCCCAAGAAAAGGGATGCGTTTTTGGAGAAGAGGGCAGGGTCGTCGCTCACAAAGAAACGGCAGGTGCCTTCTCCTTCGGTGTTTTTCGGAAGTGCGGTGAGTTGGTTGAGTGTGAGAATTGCTTCGCGGGCGGGGTTGATGAGAGTGACACCCTCGCCCATAAATGCCCCAATCGCATCCGCGATGATGGGGTAGTGGGTGCAGCCTAAAATCAGGGTATCCACCCCTGCCTCCTTCATGGGTGTGAGATATTCCTCCACCACAAGACGGAGCACCGCATCGTCGGGCGAGACCCGACCGTTTTCCACCAGCGGAACAAAGAGCGGACAGGGGACAGAGGTGAGACGCGCATTCGGACTTTCTTCCAGAATCGCGCGTGAGAATGCACCGCTTCCAACCGTTGCCGCGGTGCCCAAAATTCCGATGTTTCCGTTTTTGGTCGCCTTCACAGCGGCGGATGCCGCCGCGGTCACCACGCCCAAGATGGGGAGGTCGTACTCCCCTTCGATGCGCGGAAGCGCAACCGAGCTTGCGGTACCGCAAGCGACCACGAGCGCCTTGACGTCAAAGCTCTGCAAAAAGCGGATGTCCTGACGGGTGTAGCGCACAATGGTGTCGGGCGCACGGGTGCCGTACGGCACTCTGCCCGTGTCCCCGAAATACACAATATCTTCGTGCGGCATGAGTCGGGTGAGTTCGCGCACCGCGGTGAGTCCGCCAAGACCCGAATCAAACACGCCGATGGGTTGACGTTTCATCCATCAGCCCTCCCTTGCAAGCGAAATCAAACGGTCGAGCAGGTCGGGGGTTTCCACACCTGCCGCATTCATGAGCTTGGAATACATACTGATTGAGGTAAACCCGGGAAGGGTATTGATTTCGTTGAAGACGATATCAAAGTCCGCGGTGACAAAGAAGTCCACACGGGAAAGACCGCTCGCGCCGAGGGCGAGGTAGATTTTCTCCGCGGCTGCGCGCACACGGGTGCGTACCTCCTCGGGAAGCCGCGCCGGGATTAAGGTTTGGGAGGTGGTGTCGTTGTACTTGGCATCGAAGGAATAAAACTCCTGCCCCGAGACAATTTCGCCGCAATCCGAGGAAACAAGAGCACGGTTTCCGAGTACCGCAACCTCGACCTCGCTGCCCGAAATGAACTCCTCCACCAAAACCTTGGAGTCGTGCCGTGCCGCCTCATAAAGCGCAGAGAGAAGGGAGTCCCGATTTTTTGCTTTTGAGATGCCCACACTCGAGCCCGCATTGGCAGGCTTTACGAACATGGGATAGGAGAAGGACTTCTCGCAAGCATCCAGACAACGCTCGGGCGCTTCTTTGATTTCAAAATCGAGGAACACTTCCCATGCCGCCTGACGGATGCCGAGGCGGTCCACAATGAGTTTGGTCATTGCTTTGTCCATACCGCAGGCAGATGCGAGCACCTTGCAGCCCACATACGGGATGCCTGCGATTTCGAAGAGACCCTGGATGGTGCCGTCTTCACCGTTTTTGCCGTGAAGAACGGGAAATGCCGCATCCACGGGGATGGGGTCGCCGCCGCAAAGCGGAATGAGGGCGGGGTGAGAGCGCGAGACCGAGAGGGTCACGGGGATTTTGTTTGCCGCGTCCGCCCAAGCACCCGACTCGATGAGCGCATAGTCACAGTCGGGCAGATAAAACCAATCCCCCGCGGTGTCGATGACCACGGGAAGGATGTGATATTTGCTTGTATCCAGATTGCGCAGGACATTTGCACCCGAAACAAGGGAAACCGTATGTTCGGTGGAAACGCCGCCGCAAATCACACAAAGATGTAACATAAAGATGTCAACTCCCAAAGAGATTCATTTCATCTTTTCATTTTATACTATTTTTATAAAAAATACAACCTTATCCGTGGACAAAGACAAGGAATATTTTGTATAATGGTGGTATGGAAGGAGGAGTTTCATGCAACTCGACTTGACAAAAAAACAGTTTCGGCGTTTGCTGGACTTGGTTTATATCGGGAATTGGGTTCTAAATTCCGCGCGCGGTCCCGACCGTTTGGGGGATTACGACGAGGTGGAAAGCCTGCTGTTTGGGAAATGTGCGGATGAGAAGATGGAGATTTTGTGCGATGTGCGGGGACCTGTGCCGCTTCCGTCCAAAGCGTTTGCGGAGGGCGGTATCCACGAAGCCATTATGGATTACGAGGATGCGGTCTTTTTCTCAATTCTTGCCGAAGAACTTGCGCACCGCGATGCATCCGACGAGGGCTTTCTGGGAGACCCCAAAGAACTGTTTGCGCGGATGAACGCGTATATGGATGAGTTTTCCCAAAACGGGGTGCTAAACGTGAGCGTGGACGCGGATTTGTGATTTTTGAACAATTTCGCACGAAAGAGGCGGTTTCTTTTGTCAATCTATTCGTTGACAGTAAAAAAAGAAAGGTTTATAATAGTAGAGTCTAAAAACAGAACTTTTTATCCGGAGGGGATTTTTTATGTTTGAAAATCGCGTATACAACTTTTCCGCAGGCCCGTCCATGCTGCCCGAATCGGTGCTGGAGACTGCACAAAAAGAGCTTTTGAACTACGAAGGCTCGGGGATGTCCATTCTGGAAATGAGCCACCGCTCCAAGGTTTATGATGCGGTCATCAAAGCGGCGGAAGCAAAGCTTCGCGCTGTGATGAACATTCCGGAAAATTACAAGGTCCTGTTCGTGCAGGGCGGCGCAACTTTGCAGTTTGCGGCGGTCGCAATGAACCTGATGACCAAAAACGGTAAGGCGGATTACATCGTCACCGGCAGTTTCTCCAAGAAGGCTGCAAAGGAAGCGAAGAAATACGGTGATGTCCATATCGCGGGCAGCACCGAGAGTGAGAACTTCTGCCGCATTCCGCGTCAGAACGAGCTCGACCTCCGTCCGGATGCGGATTATGTCCACATCTGCTTTAACAACACCATCTACGGCACCCATTGGGACTACATCCCGGAAACCGGTTCGGTTCCGCTGGTTGCGGATATGTCCTCCTGCATCCTCTCCGAGGAAGTGGATGTGACCAAGTTCGGCCTCATCTATGCGGGCGCACAGAAGAATATGGCTCCGGCAGGTCTTACCATCGTCATCGTTCGTGAAGACCTCATCGGCAATGCAATGCCCACCACCCCGGTCGTTATGGATTACAAGGAACTTGCGGATGCGGATTCCATGTACAACACCCCGCCCACATTTGCAATCTATATTGCAAAGCTGGTGTGTGAGTGGATCGAATCCATCGGCGGCGTGGGTGCACTCAATGTCATCAACGTCCGTAAGGCGAAAGCACTTTACGATTTCTTAGATGGCAGTAAGATGTTCAAAAACACGGTCTCCGCCGAAAGCCGTTCGCTCATGAACGTCACCTTCAAGACCGACGATGCGGACCTGGATGCGAAGTTTGTGGCGGAAGCTGCAAAGGTGGGTCTGCTCACCCTCAAAGGTCACCGTGCGGTCGGCGGTATGCGTGCCTCCATCTACAACGCGGTACCCGAAGAAGGCGTGATGAAACTCATCGAATTCATGAAGGAATTTGAAGCAGCAAATTAAGTGGGGAGGAAACCCGAGATGTATCAGATTTTAACCAAAAACAATATTTCCAAAGTGGGTCTTGCAGGGCTTCCCGAGTCCCTGTACACGGTTTCGGACAGCTGCGCGGCTCCGAGCGGCATTCTGGTCCGTTCCGCAAACCTGATTGAAGAAACCTTCAACCCCGAGCTTCTCTGCATCGCACGTGCGGGTGCGGGTGTCAACAACATCCCGGTCGACCGTTGTGCGGAAGAGGGCATCGTGTGTTCAACACTCCGGGTGCAAACGCCAATGCGGTCAAGGAGTTGGTGCTGTGCGCACTCTTCCTTGCTTCCCGTAAAATCGGCGCGGCAATGACCTGGACCCAGACCCTCAAGGGCAACGGCGCGGATATCCCCAAAATGGCGGAAAAGGGCAAGGCAAACTTTGCGGGTCCCGAAATCAAGGGCAAGAAGCTGGGTGTCATCGGCCTTGGCGCAATCGGTGTCATGGTCGCAAACACCGCGCTCCACCTCGGCATGGAGGTTTACGGCTACGACCCGTACCTCTCGGTCGATGTTGCTTGGGAAATCTCCCGTAAGATTCACCATGCACAGGAGATTGAAACCATCTTCCGTGAATGTGATTACATCACCGTCCATGTCCCTGCAACCGATGAGACCCGCGGGATGTTCGGTGCAAAGAACTTTGAAATCATGAAGGACGGTGTCCGCCTCATCAACTTCGCACGCGGCGAGCTTGCAAATGCGGAAGACATCATCCGTGCACTCGACAGCGGCAAGGTCGCGGCATATGTCACCGACTTTGCGGAAGAAGCACTCCTCGGCATTGACGGTGTTACCGTTCTGCCGCACCTCGGTGCTTCCACTCCGGAAAGCGAAGACAACTGCGCTTCGATGGCGGTTGCGGAAATGAGAAATTACATCGAAAACGGCATCATCAAAAATTCGGTCAACTTCCCGAATATGACCCAGCCGAAATCCACCGCATACCGTGTATGCGTGCTGCATAAGAACGTACCTAAGATGGTCAGCAGCGTGTCCGGTATTTTCGCGGATGCGGATATCAATATCGAGCAGCTTGCGAACGCTTCCAAGCGCAACAATGCTTGCACCTTTGTGGATATCGAGGTCGAGCCGACCGCGGATATCATCGCAAAAGTCAAGGCACTCGCGGATGTCTACGGCGTCCACGTGGTGAAGTAAAGAAAAAAGTGACACCCGAAGCCAAACGGTTTCGGGTGTTTTTTTGTATCAAAACCGCTTTTTGGGGAAAGATTAAGAGTAAAAAAGGAGCGGTTTTGATGTCGTATTTAGAGGAAGTTCTCGCACGTGTGGAAACGCGCAACCCCCATCAGCCCGAGTTTTTGCAGGCGGTGAGCGAAGTGGTGCTCTCGCTGGCGCCCGTTCTTGAACGAAGACCCGAGCTGCGCGAAATGGGAATCGTTGAGCGCATGATTGAGCCTGAGCGCGTGATTCAATTTCGCGTTTCATGGGTGGATGACAACCACATCGTGCGTGTCAACCGCGGCTGGCGTGTGCAGTTTAACTCGGCAATCGGGCCGTACAAGGGAGGACTTCGCTTTCACCCGTCGGTCAATACTTCGATTATGAAATTTTTAGGCTTTGAGCAGATTTTCAAGAACTCGCTCACGGGTCTTCCCATCGGCGGTGCGAAGGGCGGCGCGGATTTTAACCCGAAGGGCAAAAGCGAGTGGGAAGTGATGCGCTTTTGTCAGAGCTTCATGACCGAGCTTTCCCGACACATCGGTGCGGATACCGACATCCCCGCGGGGGATATCGGGGTGGGTGCGCGTGAAATCGGCTATCTGTACGGACAGTACCACCGTATGCGCAACGAGTTTACGGGCGCAATCACGGGGAAGGATCGGACTTACGGCGGCTCACACGTGCGCCCCGAGGCAACAGGGTACGGACTTTGCTATTTTACCGAGGAGATGCTAAAGGGCAGAAACGAATCGTTTGAGGGCAAGCGCGTTGTGATTTCGGGGTCGGGCAATGTTGCGGTGTATGCCCACCAAAAGGCGCGCGAGATGGGTGCGACCGTGGTGGCAATGAGCGATTCGGGCGGTTATGTATACGATGCAAACGGGGTGGACCTTGCACGGATTCAAGAAATCAAAGCACGTCAAGGGCGGCTTTTGGAGTACGGCGACGGGTACTTTGCGGGGAGTGACGGGATTTGGAACATCCCGTGCGACATTGCGCTTCCGTGCGCAACACAAAACGAACTGAGTGAACGGCACGCCGCCGCGCTGGTGCAAAACAAGTGTATCTGTGTGTCCGAGGGCGCGAATATGCCGTGTACCCCGGGCGCGGTGCGTGTGTTTGAGGAGAGCGGGATTTTATACGGTCCGTCAAAAGCGGCAAATGCGGGCGGTGTGGCAACAAGTGCGCTTGAAATGGCGCAAAACAGTATGCGTTACAGTTGGAAGTTTCCCGAGGTGGATGCAAAACTGCGCGAAATTATGGTGCGCATTTATCGCAACGCGAGCAAAACCGCGGAGGAGTACGGACACGCGGGAAATCTGATGTACGGGGCAAACATCGCAGGCTTTCTCAAGGTTGCGGATGCGATGCTTTCTCACGGTGTCTCCTATTGATTTTTCGAGAAAATCAAGGTAAAATGGAAGCAAAGGAGTTGCTTTCATATGAAAATTTTTGAAAATTTGGCGTCCATTGCGGGAAATACTCCGCTCATGCGCCTTTCCGCATTCGGGAAGCTTCCCGCAACCGTGTTAGGGAAACTGGAATGCTTCAATCCCGCGGGCAGTGTGAAGGACCGCGCCGCGCTTTCCATGATTTTTGACGCGGAGGCGCGCGGGGCTCTCAAAGCGGGCGGCACGATTGTTGAGCCCACCAGCGGAAACACGGGCATCGGTTTTGCCGCATACGGGATTCCGCGCGGGTATCGGGTCATCCTCACCATGCCCGAAACCATGAGTGTTGAGCGGAGAAACCTGCTTGCCGCTTACGGTGCGGAGATTATTCTCACCCCCGGAAGTGAGGGGATGGCAGGTGCCATCAAAAAAGCAAAGGAGCTCGCGGAGACGCTGCCGAATGCGTATCTCCCCGGTCAGTTTGACAATCCCGCAAACGCGGAGGCGCACGAAAAGACCACGGGCCCCGAAATCTGGGCGGATACCGACGGGAAGGTGGATTTCTTTGTCGCAGGTGTGGGGACGGGCGGCACACTCACGGGTGTTGCGCGATTCTTGAAGGCGAAGAATCCGAATATCAAAATCATCGCGGTTGAGCCGGAAACCTCGGCGGTGCTGAGCGGAAAGAGTGCGGGCGCACACGGTCTGCAAGGCATCGGGGCGGGCTTTGTCCCGACGATTTTGGACACCTCGCTCATTGATGAGGTGGTCACGGTGAGTGACCGTGACGCGATGGAAACCGGAAAACTCCTCGCACAAAAAGAGGGACTTTTGGTTGGAATTTCGTCGGGCGCGGCGGCGTTTGCGGCGGAAAAAATCGCAAATAGAGAAGAAAACGCGGGCAAAACCGTGGTCGCACTCCTGCCCGACACGGGCGAGCGGTATCTCCCCACACCCATGTTCAAATAAAGAAAAAACCCTTGTACCGCGGTACAAGAATTTTTTGTTATTGTGAAATGTCTCCGACGCCGTCCAAAATCAGACGCGGACGGTAGGGGAATTGGGAAACGCCCTCGCGCGAGGTGACGCCCGTGAGCACCAAAATCGGGTCTAAGCCGGATTCGATGCCTGCGATGATGTCGGTATCCATACGGTCACCGATCATGGCGGCTTCGCCCGAATGTACGCCGAGGAGGGAAAGACCCGTGCGCATCATGAGGGGATTGGGTTTTCCCACAAAGTACGCGGTTTTTCCGGTCGCAAGCTCGATGGGTGCGACCAGCGCGCGGCAGGCGGGGATGATGCCGTGCTCACTCGGGCCTGTCATGTCGGTATTTGTGCCGATGAGCTTTGCACCGCCCAGCACATGGGTGACCGCGCGGCAGATGTTATCGTAATTGTAGTTTGCGGTTTCACCGATGATAACATAGTCGGGGTCGACATCGCTCATGGTGATGCCCGCTTCATAGAGCGCATTGATGAGGCCCGGCTCACCGATGACGTATGCCGAGCAGCCGGGTGCTTGCGAGCGGATGAAGTTTGCGGTGGCAAGCGCGCTGGTGTAGAAATGATGCTCGTCCACATCCAACCCCATCCGAGCGAGTTTTTGCTGCAGTTCACGGGGTGAGCGCGCGGAGGAGTTGGTCAAAAACAAAAACTGCTTGTTTTCACGGTACAGCCAGGACACAAATTCCTTGACACCGGGAAGCAGACGGTTGCCATGATAGATGACACCGTCCATATCACAGATAAAGCCTTTTTTGGCGCGTAACTGTTCCATTGTTTGTTCTCCTTTGATTGGTCTGTCTTTATTATACACAGATTGTTCGGTTTTGACAAGCGGTGGGATTTGTGGTATGCTGATACAAAAGGCGGTGAGGATCTTGAAACTCTATCAATCCGCAGAGGATTATCTGGAAACCATTTTAAAACTGCATAGCAAACACGGTGCGGTGCGCTCGATTGATATTGTAAACGAGCTTGGGTATTCCAAACCCAGCGTGAGTGTGGCAATGAAGAAACTGCGCGAGAGTGGGTACATCACCATGGATGCGGACGGTTTTATCACCCTGACCGCGCTTGGGATGGAGGAAGCGAGCCGTGTGTACACCCGTCACCAAATCCTTACCCGATTTTTGGTGGGACTCGGGGTTTCCGAGGCGGTTGCCGCGGAGGATGCTTGCCGTATCGAGCATCACATCAGCGAGGAGACCTTCGAAAAAATTCAAAAAAAAGTAGAGAGCATCGATTGATGCTCTCTTTCTTTTAATCTCGGAGTAATTCTTCCGCGAACATGAGCATACGGGGGACATGGAAGATGCCCTTAAAGCCACAGCCCTTGCAAGCGGGCAGGGTGGGTTTGCCCTCGCGGTTTAAGTATCCGTACCATTCGCCGAATTCCGGGTCACGGAAATGCGCGGTGGCATATGCATCCGCTTTGACAAACCAATCCCAGTAGGATTCGTTTTTGGTTTCGCGGTACAGCATGAGCGAGCAGATGATGAGCTCGCAGGTGGGCCACCAAAGTTTCATATCGTGTTCAAGTGCTTCGGGCGGATACCCCAGCACATCCACAAACGAGCGCAGACCGCCGAATTCCTCGTCCCAGCCGATGTCCACCGACCATTGAAACAGGGTTTCCACCGTGTCAAGGAGTCCCTTGTCCCCCGTCTGTTTTGCCTGCATGAGTAAGAACCATGCGCCCTCGATGGTGTGGCCCGGGTTCATGGTGCGGCAGCCGGTCGCATCGGGCAAAAACTCGCCGTTTGGACCAACGGTTTCAAGCAGTGCCTTGAGGTCGGGCTTTACAAAGTCGCGGCAAATCTCTTCGGTGAGCGCGCCCGCCTCTTCCATGTAACGGGCAGCGTATTCACTGTCGCAGCGCGCCATGATGTGGGACACGTTGAGCAAAATCATTGCGGGAGCGTATGCCTTGGTGTCACGTGTGCCGGGAACGGTTTTCGGGGTGATTTTAAACGGGTCGGACGACGGCTCTTTATAAATACCCAGAACGAAATCGTAGTAGCGGCGCGCCTGCGCGAGGTAGAAGTCATCCCCGAAGGCTGCCGCGTATTCCGCACACGCGATGATGTAGAAGGTCTCGCTGAAATAGTAGCGGCGCTTGCGCAGAGGACGTCCGTCCGCGGTGACGGTAAAGTACATTCTGCCATCGGTTTTGTCGATGCAATGCTCGGTCAAAAATTTCAGGCAGCTTTCCGCGACCTGCTTCCACTCGGGCTTTACCTCATAATGCGAACACAGATAGGAGAAAATCCAAGCCGCTCTGCCTTGCAGCCAAACGCTTTTATCGGTGCAGTACACCTTTCCCTCGCGGGTCAGGGAATTGAAGACACCGCCGTTTTCGGTGTCGATTGCATGGTCAAGCCAGAAGGGGAGGTTGTCCTCCATCAATTCGGTATAATATTTTTTATGATAATCTGCTCTTGTCATATCGGTTACTCCTTTTCGACAGTCTACATTCACTATAGCACAAGAGAACAGGAAATGCAATTTTTTGTTTGACAAACTCGGTACAGTGCGGTATAATTTTCCGTGGAAAAAGGGAGTAGTTTGCGCGAGGTGACTCGCGTTGTGTGTCTCGTCAATACGGTGGAATCCCACCCGGGACACAATCGGTTTCCGAAAACAAGACTTTTGCCGAAATTCGGCAGGGGTCTTTATTTTTTTGCAAAAGGAGAAAGACCATGAAACTGTTTGCACTCATTGTGTTCATCCTCACATATGTGTTGATGATCTCGCTGCCCAAATACCGCCCGTATGTCGCGCTTACCTCTGCCGCGATTTTCGTGATTGCGGGACTTGTCCCGATTGGGGAATTTGCTTCCGCAATCGACTGGAATGTCCTCATGATGCTGGCGGGTACGATGGGTACCGTATCGCTTTTTATCGAGTCGAAAATGCCGTCTAAGATGGCGGAAGTCCTCCTCAAAAAGACCCCGAATCTGATGTGGGTCGCGGTGGCACTCTCGCTGTTTGCGGGCATCATCTCCGCGTTTGTGGATAACGTCGCAACCGTTTTGATGGTCGCGCCCATCGGCCTTGCGATTGCAAAAAAACTTGGCGCCTCTCCCGTGCCGCTGCTGATTTCCATTGCGGTATCCTCAAACCTCCAAGGCGCGGCGACTCTGGTAGGTGATACCACCTCCATCATGCTGGGCGGATACGCGGGCATGGATTTCCTGGATTTCTTTGTGATGGACGGCAAACTGAGTATCTTCTTTGCGGTGGAGCTTGGTGCACTCATCACCGTTCCCATCATCATGTTCCTGTTCCGAAAAGACCGCGCGGCGGTGGATTCTCTGGACGAAACCAAGGTAGAAGACTACTTCCCGAGCATGCTTCTGCTTCTTAACATTGTGCTTCTCATTGCGGCATCGTTTATCCCGAGTCGCCCCGCACTCACAAACGGATTTATCTGTGTGGGTCTGTTCGGGGTCGGGGTCATCCGTGCGCTGATTCTAAAGCGGAGTGACAGCATCAAAAACGCATTCCGCGAGATTGACTATGCGACCTTGGGACTTCTTGCGGGACTCTTTGTGGTGATTGCGGGGATTACCGAGGCAGGCATTGTATCGGACATTGCAAACTTCTTTGTCAAGGTGGGTGGGGACAATCTGTTCTTGCTCTACACCTTGATTGTTTGGGCATCGGTTTTGATTTCCGCGTTTATCGACAACATCCCGTATGTCGCGACCATGCTTCCTATTGTTTCGGGGATTGCATCGCAGCTTGGGATTGACCCGACCGTGCTGTACTTCGGTCTTCTCACGGGTGCGACCCTGGGCGGCAACATCACCCCGATCGGTGCATCCGCAAATATTGCGGCAATCGGCATTCTCCGAAAAGAAGGTTTTGAGGTGAAAAACCGCGACTTCTTCCGCATCGGTCTGCCGTTTACCCTGACCGCGGTCATGGCAGGCTACCTCTTCTGCTGGTTTGTCTGGGCATAAGTTGACAAACTGTGCTATAATAGAAGAAAAGAAAGGCGGTGACGGGAGTTGCACATTCTGTTTTTATACGGCAGCATGAAAAAAGGCGGAGCGGAGCGCGTGATTGCCTCGCTTTCCAACCGTTTTGTCGCGCTGGGTGACAAGGTCACCGTTGCGGTGCTGGATGGGACCGATTCCGCTTATGAATTGGATGCGCGTGTGAATTTCCTGCCGCTTGGAATCGCGCAGGACAGCGAAAATCCGCTGCAGGCGGCATGGAATCAAATCCGCAAGATGCGTGCTGTGAAAGCGGTGTATCGGCGCGAGAAACCCGATGTGCTTGTGGCGTTTGATGTGCAGCTTGCAGCCCTTGCGAAACTCGCGGTGCCGCGCGCACGGGTGGTTGGCTCGGAGCGGGCAAATCCGTATCTTGCGCGGCGCGGCTTACGCTGGAAGCTGTTTGTAAAACTCTCTGCGCTTTTGGACGGATTTGTCTTCCAAACACAGGGTGCGAAGGGATTTTATCCCAAGAAAACACAAGAAAAATCCGCGGTGATACCAAACGGTGTGTTCTGCCGCTTGCCCGAAGAAATTCCGTCGTACAGCGCGAGAACACCCTCGGTCTGCGCGACGGGAAGTTTGCGCCATGTCAAGCGGTATGACCTGCTGCTTGATGCATTCGCCCGTGTTTCCGTGCCGCTTACCCTGCATATTTACGGGGAAGGCGCTTTGATGGAGAAACTAAAGGCGCAGGCAGAAAGCCTTGGGATTTCCGACCGTGTGGTATTTGAGGGGAATTGCGCGGATGTCGCGCAGAAACTCATCACACACCGCTTGTTTGTTCTGAGCAGTGACCATGAAGGAATGCCAAACGGGTTGATGGAGGCACTCGCGTGCGGATGCGCGTGTGTGTCGACCGATTGTAATTTCGGGCCGAGTGAACTCATTCGTGACGGGGAAAACGGTCTGCTTGTCCCGTGCGGCGATGCAGTCGCGCTTGCGCAGGCGATTGAGCGGCTTGCAAGCGACGAAGGGCTTGGCGGCGCGGTTTCGTCCGCCGCGCGTGGGATTCTCACCACCCATGCCCCGCATGTAATTGCAAATCGTTTCAAAGAATATTTTGAGAACATCTGTTCATAGTCCGTTTTATTGGACACCTCTTGTTGTATGATAAAAGCACAACAGATACAGGAGGTTAAAATCATGAAAGATGTTTTGTTAGGTATCTCTTTGATTTTGGTTGCAGGCTGCGGAATCGCAGAGGGTATGGTGAACTGGTTCTTTGCCGCAATCGGAATGTAAAACAAAAAACGGTGTAGGATGTGTCCTACACCGTTTTTTCTGTTTGTTACTGTACCTGCCAGTGACCTGCGGTCACGATGGTGTGATATTGCAGGTTGCGTGCCGGACCGGGCTTGCCGTCGAAGTACAAACGCTCGTTTTCCAGCTCGGGCAAGGATTCCACCTTGCCGTCGAGGTACGAGGTGAGGCGCCAAATCGAACGGTCGATGCCTTTGAGTGCCGCGCCGTAACGCAGGTCGCACACCTCCCAGCCGAAGGGCTTGTTGACCTCAAACCACCAATCGCGGTTGCATTCGTAGAGAACTTCCATGCGGCGCGAGATTTCCTTCAAATCCTCGATGCAGACTTTGAGTGCCGCGGTGTCCTTCTTGTCGTATGCGGACTTGATGCGGATGCCGATTTCCGCTTTCAGGCGGAGGACATCTGCCACCTTTGCGAGGAAGTCAAAGACGTAGTTATACTCGCCGTTGCGGGTTGCCGCAAGGGTCATTTTCTCATACATCAGCTCATACTGTGCGGTCATGTTGTAGCCTTCCATGTTCTTGTCGAACAGACCGTACATACAATCCTGCCACATCAGCCAGCAAGAGGAGTTTGCGAAGTCATAGCAATCCTGAAGCTCGTAGCCCTCCATCGGGTTGTCGAGATAGGTCATTGCGCGGAAGTCTTCGTAGTGACAGCCTGTGCAAGCGTAAAAACGGGAAGCGAGTTTTTCCTCCGAAACCTCTTTTGCATAGCCGTGCTCTGCATAAAGCTGCATCCCGAGTAAGATTTCGTAGTTGTTGCGCTCTGCCGCCGCATCGCCCCAAGTGGTGGCAAAGACATGGCGGAGACCGGTTTCCTTACACGCTTTGAGCGCCGCCTCGGTGGTGGCGAAGGTGCGGTCATAGTCAACCGTGAAGCTGGTCCAGTTCCAAATCGCGCCCGCGAAGATGAGCTTGTCGCAGAATTGGAAGTGGCGTTTGATGTGAGCCGCATAAATTTCCGAATTGATGTTGCCGTAGTTCCAGTACACCAGCTCCACATTGCGCGGCATGGTGTCAATCATTTCCTGCGGAACTTCGCATTCAATCCGGAAATAGTCACTGAGCGGATCTTCGTTTTGATTTGCCGCCTTCATGAACATATCCGACCAAATCATTGCCTCGACACCCAGCTCGTCGCAGATTGCGAGCACACGGTTTAAATGCTCGAGCATGATGTCGTATTTCTTGCGGTAGCCGTGCGCAAGCAGGTAGTTGCCCTGACCGAGACGCCAAGCCTCGTCCATACCCAAATGGATTTTGCCCGAGGAGAAGGAGTCACGAATCGAGATGAGCATCTTGCGGATGAGGGCGTAAGTGCGCTCGTCACCCACCATGAGGGTGTCATGGTCATCCTTAAACTCTGCATACGGATGCCATTTGAGGACATCGTAGAGATGCGCAAGGGTCTGGATGCACGGAATGATGGTGATGCCGAGGCTCTTTGCAAACGCATCCGCCTCGCGCAGTTCCGCCTGTGTGTAACGTCCGCGCATATACCCGAAGTACGGCTCGCCTTCCACCTCGTAGGAGTCTTCGATATAGAAATAGAAGGTATTAAGACCCATGATTGCCATGCGGCAGAACATATGCTTTAAGTGTTTGACGGTGGTGGTGTCGTTGCCCTGACATAAGTCGAGCATTAAGCCGTTTGTGTCAAACATCGGGGTTTCTGTAATGGCAAACTTGCCCTCCTCCCAATGCTCAACGAGGAGACCGAGCGCACGGAAAAAGTGGATGGGCTCGGCATAACGGATTTCGGTGTCAGAAACATAGAGTTTGCCGTCATCCGATTTGGAAACCTTGATGGGCGCACCCGAATCGCACACTTCGATTTTGAGCATCGGGGCGATGACGGAAAGACCTTGGGTCAAATCGGCAAGGTCACCGACAAAATGAAACTGTTTCATAAAAATCTCCATTCCGCCGCCATACGTCGGCACATATAGGAATGATGAATCTCTTATCCGTATGGCAAGGAATGATAAGAGATTTTTTCGCCCATGTGCGTTTCCGAGCAAAGTCGAAAATTTCGCACGGGCAATCAAATCCGTCGGAGGCTTAACGGGAACGGAACTTTCACGTTAAATCTCCTTTTATGGTGTTTGAGACTATTCTACATGAAAGAAGTGGCAAGTGCAACTTGTTTTTTGACAATTTTTGTGTTATATTTCTGTTAACCACACCGAAATGTCCTTTTTATGGGACATCAACTGTGTTATCATCATACTTGTGGAACATAAGAGCAAGTCAAGTGACCTTGGCACCGACAGCGAGTCGCGGTCGGGAAAGCGGTATGCTGTTAGAATCACCTAAACGAGTTGCTTCACTGTATCAAAAATGCCCACTTCATGGGCTTAAATACAGCTCAGCAACATCGTAATTCACATTGTTTTGTTCCACAAAACGAAAGGGAGGAGAGTTTTTATATGATTGTGTATCGGGAGCTTTCCTCCCTTTGCGAAGACCTTGGGGTCTCACAAAAACTGCTCTATACGTTGAGTAACCGTATCTCCGCGCACTACAGCAAGGTGCAAATTCCAAAGGGGAACGGGGAAATGCGCGAGCTTTCGGTACCCGACGGGATTTTAAAATACGTGCAGAGCAGGATTGTGAAGACGATTTTGGTGCATGAAGAGGTTTCGTGCTATGCGACCGCGTACCGCTATGGGGGCTCCACGGTGAAAAATGCGCGTGTGCACGTGGGGCGCGATGCGATTCTCAAGCTGGACATCCGCAAGTTTTTTGACCATGTGATTTATCCCATGGTGAAGGAGAGGGTGTTTCGGGCGGAGAAATACTCCGAGCAAAATCGGGTGCTGCTTTCCGTGTTGTGTCTGTACCACGATGCGCTTCCGCAGGGTGCACCCACCTCGCCGCATATCTCCAACATCATTCTGCGCGAGTTTGACAACACCGTGGGGGAATGGTGTGCATCTCGCGGCATCCGTTACACGCGCTACTGCGACGATATGACCTTTTCGGGCGAGATTTCGCCGCGCGAGGTGACCGCGTTTGTGAAAGCGGAACTTCGCAAATTGGGACTGTTTCTCAACCCGAAAAAGACCGTGTATGCAAAGCGCGGCATGAAGCAGACGGTCACCGGGATTGTGGTCAACGAGAAGCTGAACACACCTGCGGAATACCGCAGAAAGCTGCGGCAGGAGTTGTATTACTGCAAAAAATTCGGGGTGAAATCCCATCTTACGCACACGGGCAGCACGCTTGAGGAGGGCGAATACCTCGCAAAACTGCTCGGACGCTTAAACTATGTTTTGTCCGTGAATGCGGGGGATTCGGAAATGCAGGGGTACAAAACTTGGGTGAAAAAACAGTTGACTTCTCTGCGGTAAAGTGATAAAATCAAATTGTAAAATGCGTTTGAGCAGGAACCAGTAGGCCTAAAAGATGCGATTTAGAGAGTTGTCGGTCGGTGCAAGACAACCGCGGAATTTCGCCGAATTCCTCCTGTGAGCAGTGCTCTGAACGGAGCCGTATGGCTTCAAGTAGGGTGCAACGGGTGTTCCCGTTACAGAACCGGGGTGTTATCGGACACCCGTAAGGCCGTGATTGTGAGATTACGGTAAACTGAGGTGGTACCACGGGAAATTCTCGTCCTCTGTATTCGTTAGCCGAATACAGAGGATTTTTTGTATTCGGCGGAAGGGAAAGGTAGACCATGTCAAACTATTATCAGAAAGAAATTGAGACCATGCCGGTCGAGCAAATGAAACAGCTCCAATCCGAAAAACTGGTCCGGCAGGTACGCCACGTTTACGAAAATGTGCCGTACTACAAAAACCTCATGGATGAAAAGGGCGTTACTCCCGACGACATCCACGGAATTGAAGATTTGCACAAGCTCCCGTTTTTGACCAAGGCGGATTTGCGCGATGCATATCCGTACGGACTCCTTGCGAAGCCGCTGGAGGATTGTGTCCGCATCCAGTCCACTTCGGGCACTACCGGTCGCCGCGTGGTTGCGTTCTACACCCAGCACGACGTTGACCTTTGGGAGGATTGCTGCGCACGTGCAATCGTCGCTGCGGGCGGCAGCAATAAGGACGTTTGCCAGGTGGCATACGGCTACGGTCTGTTCACAGGCGGCCCCGGCTTAAACGGCGGCTCCCATAAGGTGGGCTGCTTGACCCTACCCATGTCCTCGGGCAATACCGACCGTCAGATTCAGTTTATGACCGATTTGAGTGCAACCATTCTGTGCTGCACCCCGTCTTATGCGGCATATATCGGTGAGACCTTGAAGGAAAAGGGTTACGGTCCGGATGATATTCCGCTGAAAGCGGGTATCTTCGGTGCGGAGCCGTGGACCGAAGAAATGCGCCGCAACATCGAGGAAACCCTCGGCATCAAGGCATATGATATTTACGGTCTGACCGAGACCTCGGGTCCGGGTGTCTCCTTCGAATGTGAGGAGCAGACCGGTATGCACATCAACGAAGACCACTTCCTCGCGGAAATCATCGACCCGGATACCGGAGAAGTGCTCCCCGAAGGCGAAAAGGGTGAGCTGGTCTTCACCGCGCTGGACAAAGAAGCATTCCCGCTTCTGCGTTACCGCACCCGTGACATTTGTGTTCTCTCCCGTAAGCCGTGCTCTTGCGGACGTACCCTCATCAAGATGGCAAAGCCGATGGGAAGAACCGATGATATGCTCATCATCCGCGGTGTCAACGTGTTCCCGAGCCAGATTGAAACCGTTCTCTTAAACGAAGGCTATCAGCCCAACTATCAGATTGTGGTTGACCGCGCAAACAACACCGACACCTTTGAGGTCCATGTGGAAATGAGCCCTGAGCAGTTCACCGATATGGTGAGCGAGGTGCAGAAAATGGAAAAGAGCCTCGCCGGAGCGCTCAAAACCATGCTCGGCATCAACCCCGCAGTGCATCTCGTACCGCCCAAGACCATCACCCGCAGCGAAGGCAAAGCGGTGCGCGTCATTGATAAACGGAAACTGGTGTAAATAGTCAGGAGGGATTTTTATGGCAATCAAGCAGTTGACCGCATTTTTGGCAAACCAACAGGGCACGCTGGTATCCATCACAAAAATCCTCGCGGATGCAGGTGTCAACCTCCGTGCACTCTCCATTGCGGAAACCGAGGAATTCGGAATCCTTCGCCTCATCGTAAACGATGAAGCGACCGCGGAGAAGGTCCTCACCGAAGCGGGATATCTCATCAAGGTCACCGACGTTGTGGGCGTGAAGATCGGCGATGCGCCGGGCAAACTCACCGCGGCACTCGAGGTCCTTGACCGCGCGGGAATCAATCTTGAGTATCTCTACGCGTTCATGGCACGTACCGAAAAGCACGCATATGTGGTGCTTCGTGTGGCGGACAATGCGGCGGCGGAGAAAGCACTCACCGATGCAGGGTTCCACCTCATCGAGGATTCCGACATCGCAAAACTGTAAAACATGGAAAAGACCCGAAATGCATTGCATTTCGGGTCTTTTTATGCAGTTTATCGTTCTTTCATCGGTGTGTAGGTGCGCTCATCCGAGACACTGCGGTAAGCGGGGCGGATGATTTTGCCTGCATTGATAAGTTCTTCAATGCGGTGTGCACTCCAACCCGAGATGCGCGCGATGGCGAAAATCGGGGTGTAAAGCTCGAGCGGGAGGTTGAGCATCCGATAGACAAAGCCGCTGTAAAAGTCGATGTTGGCGCTCACGCCTTTGTACATCTTGCGCTCGCTTGCGATGATTTCGGGGGCGAGGCGCTCAACCGCCGAATACAGCGCGAATTCCTTCATGAGCCCCTTCTCCTCGGAGAGGGCGCGTGTGTATCCTTTGAACAGCTCGGCGCGTGGGTCGGAGAGGGAGTAGACCGCGTGTCCCATGC
>JAZQIE010000011.1:0-5114 GCA_045540975.1 Eubacteriales bacterium | reverse complement strand
TGGACGAGGTTTGGGGTTTTGACTATTTTGGTGACTCCCGAACCGTGGATGTCCATGTCAAGCGCCTGCGCGAGAAAATCGAAGGCGTGAGCGAGAAATGGCAGGTCAAGACGGTGTGGAGCAAGGGCTATATGTTTGAGGTTCTCGCATGAAAAGTCTGATGGGGAAGCTGTTCGTGTTCACCGCCGCCATGGTGGTCCTCGGCATGGTGATTTTAAGCGGCGGTATTTTTCCGCAGCTGCGAAACACCGTGCTTCTGGAACGAGAGCAGAGCATGACACGAACCGCGCGGCAGGTGGGGAATATGACCACCGAGCTGATGGGAGACTACAATTACATTCAGGAGCGAAACTACCGCTTCATGCTGGAGCACCTGACCGAGGACGGGCGCAATCATATTTTGGTGTGCGCGCGGGACGGACAGATCCTCGTCTCCTCGGACGAAAGCCGCGGCGCGTATCTCGGCGCAATGGTGGATGACGAAGTACGGTCGGAGCTCCTCGCAAACGGAACATACCGCGGGGTGGGTGACCTTGGCGGACTCTACCGCGGCACAAATTTCACCGTGGGTGAGGTGTTCCGCCGACCAAACGGAGATGTGGCAGGCTTTGTGCTGGTCACCTCGTCGGTGGAGTTTATCACCCGAATCGTGGGTGAGATTCAGAGTACCTTCTATTTTTGGATGATTCTCATCGTTCTCTTTATCGCGATTCTGGCATATTTTATTTCGCGTACCCTCACCCGACCCGTCAAGCGCATGGCGAGTGCGGCGCGCGAGTTTGCGCGCGGGGAGTATACCACGCGTGTCCCGGTCACCACACATGACGAAATCGGTGAACTCACCGTGGCGTTTAACAATATGGCGGACTCGATTGAGAAATCCGAGGAGCTGCGCAGCAGCTTTGTGGCGAATGTGTCGCACGAGCTTCGCTCTCCCATGACGAGTATCTCGGGCTTTGTGGACGGGATTTTGGACGGCACCATCCCACCCGAAATGCAGGAGCATTATCTGGGCATTGTGTCAAGCGAGGTGCGGCGGCTGTCACGCCTTGTGAGCGGGATGCTCGATATCACACGGATGCAGGCGTTTGACCTTGAAAAAGACGGCGCGTCATTTGACCTGTGTGAGGTGGTACGCCGCGCGGTGCTTGCCTTTGAGCCGCGGCTGGAGGAAAAGTCGCTGATGCTGGATGTCAAGCTTCCCGAGGAAGCGCTTCCTCTCTTCGGAAATGAGGATGCGCTCTATCAGGTGGTGTATAATCTGGTGGATAACGCGGTCAAGTTCTCGGACAACGAGCGCGTGATTTCGCTTACCGTGACCGCGCGCGGGCGCGATGCGGAATGCGCGGTGACCAATCTCGGCACAACCATCCCACCCGAAGAACTTCCGTATTTGTTTGACCGATTCCATAAGACCGACCGTTCGCGCAGCGAAACCTCGGGCTTGGGACTTGGGCTTTATATTGTAAAAACCATCGTCAACCAACATAAGGGCGATGTGGACGTGACGAGTGAAAACGGGAAGACCACCTTCACCTTCCGTATTCCGCTCGGTCGCGCATAGAAATGAGCAGGAGGATTTACCATGAGTGATGAATTAAACCGTATCCCGGAAGAGGAAACTCCGATCGAGGAAACCCCGATCGAGGAAACTCCGATGGAAGAAGCAATTCCGGAATTTGATATTGAAGTTTTAGACGAAGACTTTGAGGAGGAAACCTTTGTGGAAGCCGCGGCAGAGGAGTCGCCGCACGCGGAGATTTACCGCCGTGTGCAGATGTCCGAGCAGAAAAGCCGCAAACGCCGCCGCAAAATCTGGACCATTGTTTTGGTCTCGGTCGCGGCATACCTGCTCCTGCTTTTTGCGGTGGTGGGTACCGTGGTGTGGCTTGTGACCGGCGCGCGCCCAAGCCTTGACGGAAAACCCGAACTCAAGGTTGAAGAGCACGTCACCATTCAGAAGACCCCGTTTGTGCCGGACGCGGAGGCAAATCCGGACGGTACTTTGAGCGTCAAGCAGATTTCGAAAAAAGTCCGCCCGTCGGTGGTCGGCGTTGTGGCAAATGTGATTTCCTCGAGCCCGTTTTCCTCGTCCTCCGGCTCGGTGGGAAGCGGCATCATTTTGAGCGAGGACGGGTATATCATTACCAACAACCATGTCATTGAAAACTCGGATTCGGTCTCGGTCATTTTGGATGACGGCACCGAGTACGGCGCACGTATTATCGGTGTGGATGCGAGAACCGACCTTGCGGTCTTAAAGGTGGAGGCAAAGGGTCTTCCCGCCGCAACCTTCGGTGATTCGGACAGCCTCGAGCAGGGCGACCTTGCGGTCGCAATCGGAAACCCCGCAGGGCTTCAACTCCAAAACACGGTGACAAGCGGCATCATCTCCGCAATCAACCGTGACGTGATTGTGGAAAACCAGCCCATGACCTTAATCCAGACCGACGCGTCCATCAACCCGGGAAACTCGGGCGGTCCGCTGGTCAATGCTTACGGTCAGGTGGTGGGGATCAACACCATCAAAATCGGCATCTCGTATTATGAGGGTCTCGGCTTTGCCATCCCGATGAATACGGTCAAGCCCATTGTGGACGAACTCATCTCGCGCGGCTATATCAAGGGTCGCCCCAGCATCGGTATCTCGGGCGAGATTTTGGATGAACGCACCGCATCGTACTTCGGTGTGCCGGCAGGACTCTATGTCGACTCGGTTGACCCGCGCTCGGATGCGTACCACAAGGGCATTTCGCGCGGCGACATCATCGTGAAGGCGGAGGGTCAGCCCGTGACCAGTCTGGGCGATATCCAGAAGGTGCGCGATGAACACATCGCGGGCGATACCATCACTCTTTCGGTATACCGAAGCGGAGAGACCCGCGACATCAAGGTGCAGCTGATGGACGAAGCGGAAATGAACAATACCGCAATGCGCAACTAAACAGTCTTTCACTCCGAGTCCTCTCGGAGTGAAATTTTTTTGTAAAAATCTCTTTACAAGTGAAACAAACCGTGGTATCATATTTGGTAATAAAAGTGATGATCGGAACGAGTAAGGTGCGTGCCCCGTCTTCAGAGAACGGTCGGTTGGTGCAAGACCGCAGACGAATGTGCCCGAATACCTCCGTGAACCGTGCACCGAAAGGGAGCTTTCCGAGTAGGCTGCAACGGGTGCGCCCGTTATCGCGCGTCGGTATGCTTGTACCGGTCGAGGTCTGCACCGTGAGATGCAGGCGAAACTGAGGTGGTACCGCGGGAATGCAGATTCTCCGCCCTCTGTTAAAAAAACGAGGGGCGGGGTATTTTTATGTGCATCGCCCGAAAAGAAAGGTGGAACAGATATGTTCGCAAAAATTTCAATGCTTGTGCTGTTCATTGCGGTAACAGTTGCCATCGCTTTGGTGTGTCGCAAGCGCTCTTCCGGAGTCTCAGACTTTGTCCTCGGCGGCCGTAACGTCGGCCCGTGGCTCACTGCCTTTGCCTACGGTACCTCTTATTTCTCTGCGGTTGTCTTTGTCGGCTATGCAGGTCAGTTTGGTTGGAATTTCGGTGTCTCCGCTACCTGGATCGGTCTCGGAAACGCATTTATCGGAAGCCTGATGGCTTGGATGATTCTGGGTCGCCGTACCCGTATCATGACCAAGCACTTGGATTCCGCCACCATGCCCGACTTTTTTGCAAAGCGCTTCTCCAGTCAGGCACTGCGCATCGTGACCTCAATTATCATCTTTATCTTCCTGATTCCGTACTCCGCGTCGGTCTATAAAGGACTGTCGGGGCTGTTTGCGCTTTCCTTCGGTATTGATTACACCTGGTGTATCATCGGTGTCGCAATCCTCACCGGTGTTTACGTTGTGGTCGGCGGCTATGTCGCAACCGCATTCAACGATTTGTTCCAGGGTGTCATCATGCTGGTCGGTATCGTGGCGGTTGTGGTCGCGGTACTCTCCCAAAACGGCGGTCTTACCGACTCGCTCAACGCGCTCTCCCGGATTCCGTGCGAGACCGCTCCGAATCTCAATGGCGCATTCACCTCGTTCTTCGGCCCGAATATCATTGACCTCATCAGTGTTGTCATCCTCACCAGCCTTGGTACTTGGGGACTCCCGCAGATGGTGCATAAGTTCTACACCATCAAGAGCGAGCGCTCCATCAAGGCAGGCACCGTGATTTCCACCGCGTTTGCACTCGTCATCGCGGGCGGCAGCTATTTCCTCGGTGGCTTTGGCAGACTGTTCTATACCCCGACCGACGGCAAGGTGGTCTTTGACGAAATTGTTCCCACCATGCTGGCATCCTCGCTCTCCGATTTTCTTATCGGTGTGGTGCTGATTCTCGTGCTCTCCGCATCCATGTCCACACTCTCCTCCCTTGTCATCACCTCCAGCTCCACCTTCACGCTGGACTTCCTCAAGGGCTCGGTCTTTAAGAATATGTCGAGCAAAGCGCAGGTGGTCATCATCCGCGTTCTGTGTGCATTCTTTGTCCTTCTCTCTGTTGTGATCGCGCTCAATCCGTCCAACCTCATCACCTCGCTCATGTCCCTGTCCTGGGGTACCTTGGCAGGCTGCTTCCTCGGTCCGTTCATATTCGGTCTCTATTGGAAGAAGACCACCCGTGCATCGGTTTGGGTCGCACTCTTTGCGGGTGTTGCAATCAACGTGGCAAACCTCATCTTCGCATGGGTTTCTCCCACCGTTGCGGGCGCGGCATCCATGATTCTGTCTTTGATTCTCGTACCCGCAGTGTCTCTCATCACCCCGAAATTCTCCGAGGCACACGTGTCCGAAATGTTCTCCTGCTACACCGTCAAGGCACAGGTGGAGCAGAAATACGCCATTGATGAAAAATAATTTTAAGGAATGCGAGTTTTTCTTTTGAAAAACTCGCTTCTTTATGGTAGAATGAATTCAACAAAGTTGAATTCAGCTAAATTCGCCTGAAGGCGAGCTAAATTGACCTACGGTCAGCTAAATGTACTGCGTACGCTAAATTGCCTTCGGCAGCTTAAAGCGAATTTAATTTAGCTACTCCAAAGGAGTTATTTAGCTATGGAGCGAAGCGGGATAATTTAGCTTTGCAACTTGTTGCAAAATTTAGCAAAAACAAAT
>JAZQIE010000010.1:0-1582 GCA_045540975.1 Eubacteriales bacterium | reverse complement strand
GAGGTTTCACCGGACGGGATGAGTTCGTCCGTGGTGGTGACCGGGTCATAGATTGCGCTGCCGACAGAAATCAAAATATCCTCGGTCATCGGAATCATATTGGGCCAATCCGCAATGTTCGGGCCGAATTTGAGTTCAGCGGATGCATCGGGCTTACCGACACCGTAGTAAATACGGCTCTTGTATGCGCTGTCATCATATTCGTAGTTATCACACTTCGGCTCTGCCGGAATGTTGTCGAGTTCAAATGCAGAGGTGAGTTTGCCGCCGTTCTTTGCGGTTGCCGCAATCGATCGAGCATCCATGAGTGCAACGAAGGAAAGCTGACCGTCACCCGGCTTGCTGCCTTCACGGTTCGGGAAGTTACGGGTTGCATGACGGATGGAGAGTGCGCCGTTTGCGGGAACATCACCTGCGCCGAAGCACGGACCGCAGAATGCAGAGCGGATGCTTGCGCCTGCCGCCATGAGTTTATTGAGAGTGCCGTCTTTGTTGAGCGCCATCATCATGGGCTGACTTGCAGGATAGACCGAGAGCCAGAACGCATCCGAGCCGATATTGGCGCCGTCTAAAATCTCGGCCGCACGGCAGATGTTCTGATACAGACCGCCCGAGCAACCGCCGATGAAGCCCTGATCGACCATGAGCTCGCCGTCTTTGATTTTATTCGCAAGGCGGACGCTCTCAGGCTGTTTCCCGAACTGCTCTTCAATATCCGCATCCACTTTGGTAAGGATGTCCTTGAGATTTGCTTTGAGTTCGGAAATGGTGTAGGTATTCGACGGATGGAACGGAAGCGCAATCATCGGCTCAACCTTGGAAAGGTCGACAACCACTGCGCAGTCATAGTATGCGCCGTCCTTCGGTGCGAGCGCACGGTATTCGTTGCCGCGACCGTGACGGACGAGGAAGGATTTTACAGTATCGTCGGTTGCCCAAATCGAGGACAGGCAAGAGGTTTCGGTGGTCATAACGTCAATGCCGTTACGGAAGTCCATACCGAGATTTGCGATACCCGGGCCGACAAATTCCATAATCTTATTCTTCACGGTGCCCTGCTTGAAGGTAGCACCGATGATTGCGAGTGCAACGTCCTGCGGACCGACACCCGGACGCGGCTCGCCTGTGAGATAGACACAAACGATGTCGGGGTATGCAATGTCATAGGTCTTGGACAGAAGCTGTTTGACCAGTTCGGGACCGCCTTCACCGATGGAAATCGAGCCGAGCGCACCGTAACGGGTGTGGGAGTCGGATGCAAGAATCATCTTGCCGCAGCCCGCGTAACGTTCGCGCATGTACTGATGGATGACCGCCTGGTGTGCAGGCACAAATTCGCCGCCGTATTTCTTTGCGGCAGACAGACCGAAGACATGGTCATCCTCGTTGATGGTACCGCCGACCGCACACAAACTGTTGTGGCAGTTGGTCAGAACATACGGAAGCGGAAACTCTTTGAGTCCCGATGCACGCGCGGTCTGAATGATACCGACGTATGTGATGTCATGGGATGCCATCGCATCCATCTTAATTTTGAGCGCATCCATGTTATCGGAGGTATTGTGTGCCTCCAGAATGGAAT
>JAZQIE010000009.1:0-15254 GCA_045540975.1 Eubacteriales bacterium | reverse complement strand
ATGTGCTGCCCGAACATGTCCTTCAACCTCCAGCTCTCCTCCGGTGACGAAAACGCATCCGCTAAGAAGACCGGCGCAAGCCTGGGCCAGAACGCGGAAGCGGTTTCCGAAATCGTTCGCGCAATCAAGAAGGAAATCTCCATTCCGCTCTTTGTTAAGCTGACTCCGGAAGGCGGCCAGATCGCTAAGGTTGCAACCGCTCTGTACGCTGCAGGCGCAGATGCTGTCGGCGGTACTTCCAACCGTATGGCAATCCCGCCGATTAACATTGATGAGCCGAACCGCGCTCCGTACCATCTCCAGGACGAAATCTCCATGTCCTGCCACTGCGGCAGCTGGGTCAAGCCGCTCGCGCTCCGCGATACTTACGAAATCCGTAAGGTCAACGGTCCGGAAGGCAAGATCATGATGGCAGGCGGTATCCGTAACTGGCATGATGCAATCGAAATGTTCATGTGCGGTGCCGATATGATCGGTATCTGCTCCGAAACCCTGATTTCCGGTTACGGCTTCATCGGTGACCTCATCGACGGTGTCCGTGAATTCATGCAGTCCCATGGCTACAAGACCACCCGTGATATGCGCGACCTGATCGTTCCACACGTCAGAAGCGCACAGGATGTCACCCTGTACCACGGCTATGCACATATCAAGGAAGAGCTTGCTGCTCCGTGTAAGGGCGCTTGCCCGGCTCACGTTCCGGCTCAGGCTTACATCCACAAAATCGCGGAAGGCGAATACGAAGAAGCATACAACCTCATCGTTGGCGCAGCACCGCTGCAGAGCATCTGCGGTCTGGTTTGCAGCCATCCGTGTGAACTTGCTTGTACCCGCGGCGTGACCGGTCGTGCAATTCAGATTCGTGATTTGAAGGAATTCGCAATCGATCAGGCTAAGAAGAACGGCTGGAAGCCGAACACCGCAAAGGCTGAGAACAACGGCAAGTGCGTTGCTGTCATCGGCTCGGGTCCGGCAGGCTTCTCCGCAGCATGGTACCTCGCAAAGGCAGGCTACTCTGTCACCATCTTTGAAAAAGAAGCATACCTCGGCGGTATGATGCGCTTCGCAATTCCGGACTTCCGTATGGATAAGGGCGCAATCGACGCTGAATTTGCTCTCCTCGAGTCCATGGGCGTTACCGTTAAGACCGGCGTTGTCTTCGGTAAGGACATCACCGTTGAGTCCCTCAAGAAGGACGGCTTTGACGCTGTCTTTGCAGGCATCGGTGCTCAGGTCGGCACTCTGCCGGGTGTCCCGGGCGAAGATGCGGAAGGCGTCATCTCCGCTGTTGACTTCCTCAAGGAAGTTTACGACGGCAAGAAACCGGTTGTCGGTGAACGCGTTGTCGTTCTTGGCGGCGGCTTCACCGCTGTTGACGCTGCTCGCAGCGCACTCCGCCTTGGCGCGAAGGAAGTTTACATCGCTTACCGCCGCACCCGTGACGAAATGCCGGCAACCGGCGACGAAATCGCTGAGGCAGAGGCAGAAGGCGTTAAGATTATGTACCTGGTCAGCCCGGTTGAAATCGTAAAGGACGGCTCCAAGGTCTCCGCTATCAAGATGAGCACTCAGGTCCTCGGCGATGCTGATGCAAGCGGCCGCCGTCGTCCGGAATGTGTTTCCGATGCGGTCTTCACCCTGCCGTGTGACTGTGTCATCTCCGCTGTCGGCCAGAAGCCGGATGCAGCGGCAACCGCAGAACTCATCTGCGACAAGAAGGGCATGATCGCGGTTGACCGTGACACCCTCACCAACGATAACTTCGTCTTCGCAGGCGGCGACGCTGTCGAAGTCCGTAACATCATCTCCGCTGTCGCTGACGGTCGCCGTGCGGCATACAGCATCGACAGCACCCTCACCGGCGGCAAGCCGACCGTTGAGTTTGTTGGCGAATTCCCGATTGTGGACGCTCAGAAGGTCCTCCATCGTAACCCGTACTTCACCGACGGTGAAGCAGTCAACCTCGAGACCGCTGAAGGTGCAGAGCGCATCAAGAACTTCTCCACCTACCGCCGCGTCATGACCGAGGAAGAAGCAGTTGCAGAAGCATCCCGCTGCTTGCAGTGCGGTTGCGGTGAGGGCTGCCAGCTCTGTAAGACCATCTGCACCGACTTCGCTCCGTTCATCATCAAGGCTGACGCTGTCCAGATCAATTCCGACAAGTGTGTCGCTTGTGGTATGTGCTACAACCGCTGCCCGAACGGCAACATCGAAATGATCGACACCCACGAAAAAGTTTAATCGAAAGGATCCACTTACCATGAATATGTTTTCTTTGGAAGGCAAAATCGCGGTCGTAACCGGTGCGGGCGGCGTTCTGTGCGCTGAGATCTCCAAGGGTCTCTCCCGCGCGGGCGCAACCGTCGCACTCCTCGACCTCCGCCTCGATATGGCGGAAAAGGCTGCGGAAGCAATCCGCGCTGAGGGCGGCAACGCTGCCGCATTCGAGTGCAACGTGCTCGATCGCGAGAGCATTGAAAAGGCAAAAGATGCGGTTATCGCAAAGTTCGGTCGTGTTGACATCCTGCTCAACGGTGCAGGCGGCAACCATCCGAAGGGCACCACCAGTGACGAAATGTCCTTCTTCGACATTCCGCAGGATGCTGTGCAGTGGGTCTTCAACCTGAACATCCTCGGCACCATCATGCCGACTCAGGTCTTCGGTAAGCTCTTTGCCGAGCAGGACAGCGGCTGTGTTGTCAACATCAGCTCCATGAGTGCATATCATCCGCTCACCAGAACGGTTGCATACTCCGCTGCAAAAGCAGGTGTTACCAACTTCACCGAGTGGATGGCTGTCCACTTCAATCAGGAATACTCCAAGAACATTCGCGTCAACGCGATTGCTCCGGGCTTCCTCCTCACCCAGCAGAACTACTACCTGATGGTTGACGAAAAGACCGGCGGCAACACCCCGCGCGGCGAGAAGGTTCTCAACAAGACCCCGATGGATCGCTTCGGCGAACCGTCCGAGCTGGTCGGCGGCGTCATCTTCCTCTGCTCTGATGCTGCGAAGTTCGTAAACGGTGTTGTCCTCCCGATCGACGGTGGCTTCAACGCGTATTCCGGCGTATAATCACACACAAAAAGAGGGCAGACAATTTGTCTGTCCTCTTGTTTTTTAGGAGAGAAAGTTATGACCGTTTATGTAAATGGTAAGATTCATACCATGGACGAAGCAGGGACCGTGACCGATGCGCTCGCGGTGGAGGACGGAAAAATCGCCGCATTGGGCGAGGCTGCGAAGGTCCTTGCGGGCGCGCGGGTAGACCTTGGCGGCAAGACCGTCATCCCGGGTCTCATTGACACCCATCTCCACCTCTTCACCTCTGCGGAGAGCGAAGCGGACGGGGAACTGGTCATCCCCACCTCGATTCCCGCGCTTTTGTCCCACCTCGCGGCGCAGGTCAAAACCCTGCCCGAAGGGGAGTGGATTGTGTATAAAAACACCTATCCGCTCAGAATCGATGAATTGCGGTATCCCACCTTGGAGGAACTCGACGCGGTTGCGCCCAACCACCCGGTCGCGGTGGATGGGTACTATTCTCAGCAGCTCAATTCCTGCGCGCTTTCCGAAGTTGATTTGGAACACCTGCCCATGGGCGGAAAAGTCGTGCGCGACGAAGCGGGAAATCTCACAGGTGTGCTTTGCAACTGCAACGCAATCATTGCACCGAAAGCCGCAAAACGCGAGAAATGCTCGCTCGAAGACGCCATCAGCGGCTTGATGGCGCGCTACAACAGCCGCGGCATCACATCCGCGATTGAAGGCATCGGAAATTTCGGGGAAATCGAGGCGGTACAGCGCCTTTGTGACGAGGGACGTCAAACCGTCCGTATGCGCTACACCCTGATTCCGCCGCCGGAAAACCGCGAAGCGTTTGCAGAGCAAATCAAGGCGCTCAAATTAAATGCGGATTACGGCGCGGTACGTTTTCTCAAAAACGTGGTGGATGGCGGAATCCTGACCGGTACCTCCTATATGATGCAGCCGTATTGCAATAAGGAGGAGATTTTCGGTCTCCACGGCATGGGTGCGGATTGGTGCGGAAACCATGTCACCAAGCGGGATTTGTTGGCAGATACCATCCGCTTCGCGCAGAAAGAGGGATTCCAGCACTCGGCGCACTGTGTGGGTGACGCGGCGGTGCATGAACTCCTCAGCGCGTATGAATCGGTGGGGGATACCGCGGGTCGCCGCCATGCGGTGCTTCACGGTGACTTTGTGGATGAAGGCTTGCTTCTCCGCGCAAAGCGTTTGGGCGTGCAGATTCTCTTCCAACCCGCGTGGCACTATATGGATGCGCCCAATGTGGGGAAGATTCTGCCCGAGGAGGAAGTGAAAAAATTCCAGCCGTACCGCTTGATGCAGAATATGGGCATCATGATGGCGGCAGGCAGCGACCATATGGTCAAATGGGATAAACGTACCTCGTGCAATCCGTACGACCCGTTCTTGGGTCTTTACAATATGACAACGTGCGGCGCGCGTGACGGGAATCCTTACCGCGAAGGCGAGTGTGTCTCGCGTGAAACCGCGCTTTTGTGCTACACACGATATGCGGCATACGCAAGCTTCGACGAGGACCGCTACGGCAGTCTGGAGGTCGGGAAGTTTGCCGACTTTGTGGTGCTTGACCGCGACTATTTCACCTGCGCGGACGAGGAACTTTTGGAAATTGCTCCGCTCCTCACGGTTGTGGGCGGCAAGGAAGTTTACAAAGCATAAAAAAACAACCGGCTTAGCCGGTGGTTTTCTATTGTGAAACAACAAGGTTCCGGGGCACCCGACCGCAATCTTTGATTGCGTGACGGGTCGGGTTCTTATTCAAGCAGATGCGCAAGTCCGACCTTGACACCGTCTTCATCGCAGGTGGATGTGACAAAATCCGCCGCGGCTTTGACCGCGTCTGCCGCATTTCCCATTGCGACCGCAAAGCCCGATACGGAAAACATACTGATGTCATTCGGGCTGTCTCCAAACACCGCGACGTTTTCGGGGGAAATCCCCATCCTCTCGCACACGTTCAGGAGCGCCTCACCCTTGGAAGTGCCGCGCCCCGGCATAATGTCGATGAGATTCTCGCCCGAGGAGACAACGGAGATGGTGCCGTCATCCCATTCGCGGATGAGTTCGGGCATGATTGAAAGGTCATGGGTGATTAGGATTTTGATAATCCCGTCAAACCCGGGAAGTTCACACACCGGACGGATGGGGACTTGAAACCGCTCGGGCACGGTTTTGTTGTAATTGGAAAATTTGAGGATGCGCACCGAATGTTCGCTGTGGTACACATACTCGTTGGTGTAGAGCAGGAAATCCAGCCCGCGTTCCAGCGCGGAGTGAACGATTGCGCGAATTTTTTCGGGCGCAAAATAGCGCACCGACAAAATCTCGCCGCTTTTCGCATCGGTAATCACACCGCCGTTGCAGGTGATAACGGGCGTGTCGAGTTTTAAGACCGACACATACTCCCGAATTTGCAATGAGGTACGCCCTGTGGCGAGAACAAGCCGAATCCCGCGGTCGCGCAGACCGAGAAGTGCATCGCGTACCGCATCGGGGAGTTGGTTTTTTGAGTTTAACACGGTGCCGTCCAAATCGCAGGCACAGCAGAGAAGCTTCATGACGTTCACCTCGTGACACGATAACAAAATTCTGCATCCATTCTACCAAAAATCCCGTGATAAATCAATCTGTTGGTGATTTTTTGTAAAATTTGAAGATTCCCTCTTTTCAATATCCAAAAAATCATGTATAATAAAGTCACGATTTTAGTGATGAAATGAAAAATTTAGTGATAAATATGTGAGGTAGTCGTTGTGAAAGCAAAACAAAACGATCTTCCCACCGCGCTCTCCCGAGCGACCAGTCGCTTTCGCGCGGTGTCGTATCTCTCGGGAATCCTTGCGGTTGCGGTGATTGTATGGGCGCTGATTCGTCCGCTGCACGGCTTCTGGCCGATTGCCGCGGTTGCCACCGTCCTGCTTGCACTCCTCGGGGTGACCATGCTCGCATTCCGCTCGGTCGGGCGCTTTGCGAAGGACATTGCGCGTGTGGTGAGTCTCTTGTGTCAGGACGGATACTACCGCCTGGAAGGGGATTTGTACCGCACGGTGCAGCACAGCATCGAATCCAAGCAAGAACTTCAGCACCAGTTGGTGAAACTGCAAAAACCCAGCCTCGCGCAGATTTTACAGTCGCGCGTGCGCGATACATACACGGAAGCGGAACACGCGGAGCGGTATTTGGATTTGGAGCATCCGTATCTCATGGTGCTGGTGCGCGTGGATTTTGCGGAGGGCTACTTAAACGAGGTGCGCGAGGTCAGTAAAACCACGTACTTCCTCACCGAACTCATCGCGCTCTATGTCAAAGAGCGCGCGCCCGATGTCACCGCGTTCCAGATTGCAAGCGATGAAATCGGCTTTGTGGTGGATGCGCATACCAACATGGAGCAGGTGCTCGCCCTCTTAAAGGAAAAACTCGCAAACGAATCCGAATATGCGCGCTTTACCTTTGTGGTCTCCAAGCCGCGCGACCGTCAGACCGCGGTGAAAACCGTTTATGAATCCCTGCATGCGCTGCTGCGCTATCACATCCCGGGAAGTCAGTCGCTTGTGGTGTTTGAAGGGGTGGAAACCTCGCCCGAGGAAGCGGGCCGTTTCGGTGCGGAATGGAAGGACTCCCTCCTGACCACCCTTCAAAACGAGTCGGTTGAGGCTTGCAACAACTATGTGTTCGATTTGATTGACCGCTGTGTGGAGAGTGGCGGCGGAAGTGCGGGCTTGCAGCGGCTGTGCGCGGAAATCAGCGGGGTCGTGGATGACCTTCTCCGTCAGCAATGCGGCGATGTGCCCGAGGAATTGGGTACGCTCAGCGAATGTCTGGATTTCTCGCAGGCGGTCACCCCCGCGCAGTATAAAAAGACCGCGGGGCATTTCATTGCAAACGCGGTGACCTTCCTTCGTTTGCGCCGCAGATACGAGGACCATATCATCGGCTATATTCTGGATTATGTGGATGAGCATTACGCGGAGGATATTTATCTGAGTCTGTTTGCGGAAAAGCTGCAGCTGACAAGCGCGTACATCTCCGCATATTTCAAAGACAAAATGAACGTCAATTTGAGTGACTATATCAACCATTACCGCATCAAGCAGGCGGTGAAGCTGATGGAAACCACCGCGCTCAAGAACAAGGAAATCGCGGAGCAGGTGGGGATTCCGAATGTGAACACCTTCATTCGTTTGTTCAAAAAGCACATGGGCGCAACCCCGGGTGAATATAGAAAACAAGCGATGTTTTCGAAACGGTGATACTTGTTACGAAACTGTGAATTTCATAATTCTGCGCAAAATGTCAAGATATTTTGGAAAATAAGAGTTTTTTGCAAACTTTTGTCGAAAAAAGTTTGGGGCGGCAAAAAATATCATCAAAAATTTAAGTTATCTTCATTTTTTTAGATTTTGTAATTCTTCGATATAAAATTAAACAAATAAGACTACATTTTGCACAAATTATCAGGTATAATCATAGTGCGGGTTTTCCTCTTTGTTGAGATTTCACAAATCCGAGCGGTGAAATTTGATACAAATGTGAAACGTTGCAAGAAAAAATCTTGTGCTGTTTTATTTGCAGCTCCAAGCACGGGAATGCTTGGAAGTGCAAATTGAAATAGGATAAAGAAAAATCTCATGAGGAGTGATTGTTTTGAGTAAAGCAAACAATGCACCGGCAGAGATGCTGCCGGCAACTCAAACTAAGAATCGTCGCTGGGTCGAGTTCAAGAAGAACAAATACCTGTTCATTCTCGCACTGCCGACCATCGTGTGTTTGATTCTGTTCTATTACCTTCCGATGTACGGTTTGGTCATCGCATTCCAGGACTACAAGCCGTTCCTCGGTATCGCGGGCAGTAAGTGGGTCGGCTTTGACCAGTTCGAACGCTTCTTTAATTATGCGTTCTTCTGGCGTATCTTAAAGAACACCCTGCTTCTTTCCGTTTACAACCTGGCTTGGGGTTTCCCGGCTCCAATCATTTTGGCACTCTTGCTCAACGAAGTCCGCAACCAGAAGTTTAAGAAGTTCGTGCAGACCGTTTCCTACATGCCGCACTTCTACTCCACGGTTGTCGTCTGCGGTCTGGTCACCATGTTCCTGGCACCGACCGGCGGTCTCATCACCCGCGCACTCGAAGTGTTCGGCATCAGCCACAACTTCCTTGCTGACGCGAGATGGTTCCGTACCTTATATATCGGCTCCGCGCTGTGGCAGAGTACCGGTTGGGGTACCATCATTTACCTTGCGGCGCTCACCAATGTTGACCCGCAGCTTTACGAAGCAGCATACGTTGACGGTGCTTCCCGTTGGCGCTGCCTGTGGAGCATCACCATTCCGTCCATTGCTCCGACCATCATCACCTTGCTCATTATGAACATCGGTAGCATGATCAACGTCGGTTTCGAACGTGCATTCCTGCTCCAGACCCCGGCTACTTACGAAACCTCCGAAATCATCGCGACCTACGTTTATAAGGCAGGTATCGTGAACAACAGCTTCAGCTACGGTTCTGCGGTCGGTCTGTTCAACTCGGTCATCAGCTTGATTCTGATCGTCACGGCAAATAAGATTTCCGCGAAGGTCAGCGAGACCAGTCTGTGGTAAGGAGGAAACGAAAATGGTAGAGAAAAAATATACAATCGGTTGGTTGATCCGTTCCCTCGTTCTTTGGCTGGTTGCGGCAATCATGCTCCTCCCGCTTCTGCACATCGTTTCGGTTTCTTTCTCCTCCAACGTTGAGGTTTTGAAGAATACCATCACCTTCTGGCCGAAGGGCTTCTCTCTCGAGGCGTATAAGTTCATCCTCGGCAAGCCGCTCATTTACAATGCATATAAGAACACCATCATCTATACCGTGACCGGTACCCTGGCAGCACTCTTTGTTCTGACCACCGGCGCATATGCACTCAGTAAGAAGCGCTGCCCGCTCGCCAAGCCGATTAACATCATGATCATGATCACCATGTTCTTCGGCGGCGGTATGATTCCGACTTACCTGGCTGTTAAGTGGCTGGGTCTTCTGGACACCATCTGGGCAATCATTCTCCCGACCGCATTCTCCGCTTGGAACTGCATCATCATGCGTTCCTTCTTCGCTTCCTATCCTGCGGAAATCGAAGAATCCGGACGTCTTGACGGTTTGAATGACATCGGTGTTCTCTGGTATCTGGTTCTCCCGACCTCCACCGCAGTTCTCGCGACCATCGGTCTGTTCTGCGCGGTCGGTATGTGGAACAACTTCTTCGGTCCGTTGATTTACCTCTCGGACGAAAGCAAGTATCCGCTCCAGATCGTCCTCCGTCAGTTGATTCTCCAGAGTATCTCCGACGGTATGGAAACCGGTCCGTCCCTCAACATTGCAGAAAACTCGATCAAGTACGGTACCATCCTGGTATCCATTGTTCCGATTATCGCGGTTTATCCGTGGCTGCAGAAGTACTTTGTTAAGGGCGTCATGATCGGCTCCATCAAAGGCTAAACAAAACAAAAATCGGCACGGTTTACTCCTGTGCCGATTTTTTTGTAAAATACCTATTGCGGAATTATGCACCATCGTGTATAATTATGATAACAAATCTCTAAGGAGGAACTTATTATGAAAAAGATTCTTGCTTTCACTCTCGCAATCGCTATGTTGGTCCTCACCCTCGCGGCTTGCGCACCTGCAGCAGGTGAAAAGCTCGTTATGGGTACCAATGCAGCATTCCCGCCGTATGAATTCAAAGAAGGCGAAGCAATCGTGGGTATCGATGCTGAAATCGCTGCGGCAATCGCAGAAAAGCTCGGCATGGAGCTCGAAATCAAGGATATGGCGTTTGAATCCCTGATCCCGGCAGTCGCAGGCGGCTCTGTTGACATCGTTCTGGCAGGCATGACCGTTACCGACGAGCGTAAGGAATCCGTCAACTTCTCCGATTCCTATGCAACCGGCATCCAGTCCGTTATCGTCAAGGCTGACAGCGAAATCGCTGCCATCGACGACCTGACCGGCAAGCTCATCGGTGTCCAGACCGGCACCACCGGTGACATCTACTGCTCCGGCGACTACGGTGAAGAAGCGGTCAAGCGTTATGACAACGGCGCTCTCGCTGTTCAGGCACTCCTCAACGGCCAGATTGACTGCGTTGTTATCGACAACCAGCCGGCTCTCGCATTCGTCGCTGCAAACGAAGGCCTCAAGATCCTTGAGACCGAATATGCGGTTGAAGATTATGCAATCGCAATCGCAAAGGAAGATGTTGAACTCCTCGAGAAGGTCAACACCGCACTCGCCGAGCTCAAGGCAGACGGCAAAATCGACGAAATCGTCGCAAAGTACATCAAGGCTGAATAATCCATTCTAAGAAACACAGTGAGGGTGGCTTCTGCCACCCTCTTGTTTTCAGAAAGAGGAATCATGAACTTTATTACATTTGCTAAGTGGTTGGAATCCGCGCCGGAATGGATTGCTGCCCTTCCGCAGTGGGCTTCCAAATTCTTCTATCAGTTGTGGCAGACCTTCGTTTTTGAAGACCGCTGGCAGCTCTTCCTCGGCGGACTTGAAATGACCTTCATCGTCACCATCGGTGCGCTCATCCTGGGCGTTGTCATCGGTATGGTGGTGGCTATCATCCGCTCGAGTCACGATTTGTCACGCGGAAAGCCGAATTTCATCCTGCGCATTTTAAATTCAATCTGTAAAATCTATATCACCGTCCTGCGCGGGACTCCGCTCATGGTCCAGCTTCTCATTATGGGCTTTGTCGTCATGGTCCCGAAGACCAATTTCGACACGGTCATGTGCGGTATCATTACCTTGGGTATCAACTCGGGCGCATACGTCGCGGAAATCGCGCGCTCGGGCATCATGTCCATTCCCGCAGGGCAGATGGAGGCAGGCAGAAGTCTGGGCCTCAACTATGTTCAGACCATGGCGAATATCATCCTGCCGCAGGCGTTTAAGAACATCCTGCCCGCACTCGGAAACGAACTCATCGCACTCTTAAAGGAAACCTCGCTTGTTACCACCATCGCGCTGACCGACGTCACCAAAGCCGCGCAGGTGGTCACCAGCCGTACGTATGACGCATTCGTGCCGTATATCAGCCTTGCCGTGATTTATCTTGTTTTGGTCATGGCGCTTACCAAGGCTTTGGGCGTTTTAGAGAGGAGGTTGCGTGCAGGTGATCAGCATTAAAGGACTCCACAAATCCTTCGGTGATAACCACGTCCTCCGCGGTGTGGACCAGGAAATCAAAAAAGGCGAAAAGGTGGTCATCATCGGCGCTTCCGGCTCGGGAAAATCCACCTTCCTGCGCTGCTTGAATCTCTTGGAACAGCCCACGGACGGGCATATCTACTTCGACGGTGTGGACATCACCGACCCGAAGAACGATATCAACAAGCTCCGTCAGAAGATGGGCATGGTCTTCCAGCAGTTTAACCTCTTCCCGCATAAGACGGTCAAGGAAAACATCATGCTCGCACCCGTAAAGTTAAAACTCATGACACGTGCGGAAGCATCCGAAAAAGCGGATGCACTGCTCCGCAGAGTCGGGCTTTCGGATAAGGCGGATGCATACCCCGAGCAGCTTTCGGGCGGTCAGAAGCAGCGCATCGCAATCGTGCGAAGCCTTGCAATGAACCCCGAGGTCATGCTTTTTGACGAGCCCACATCCGCGCTCGACCCGGAAATGGTCGGCGAGGTGCTCGAACTCATGAAGGAACTCGCAGAAGAGGGCATGACCATGGTGGTCGTCACCCACGAAATGGGCTTTGCCCGTGAGGTGGGTACCCGTGTGCTCTTTATGGACGAGGGTTTGGTGCAGGAGGAAGGAGAGCCGCAAGAGTTCTTCTCAAATCCCAAAAACCCGCGCCTCAAGGAATTTTTGGCAAAAGTTTTGTAAGAGAAAACGGTGGCTCAGCCACCGTTTTTCATTGGAGATGATACTGTGATTCGGATTTTGGATTCGGATTTCGATGCAGCGTATGCCATTTTGGAGGAAAGCTTTCCGAGTGATGAACGCCGCCCGAAAAACGGGCAAAAAGCCCTCTTTTCAAAAGAAGAATATCGGATGTACGGGGTGAAGGAGAACGGGACACTCTGCGGCTTTTGCGCGGTCTGGTCCTTTCCCGAATTTCTGTTTTTGGAGCATCTCGCGGTGACGGAAACGCACCGCAGCCGCGGTCTCGGTGCCGCGATGCTGCGCGAGCTTTGCGATCTGGGACGTGTGGTGCTCGAGGTGGAGCCGCCCGAAACCGAGATTGCGCGCCGCAGAATCGGATTTTATGAGCGCTGCGGCTTTTTCTACAACGATTACGACTACACCCAGCCGCCCATTTTCGAGGGCAAACAGCCGATTCCCTTGCGGATTATGACGTATGGCGGTGCGGTGTGTGAAGCGGAATTCTGCGCGATTCGGGATGTGCTGTATTCCCGTGTCTATCATGTGAAGGAGGAAACAACATGAAGGTTTGTGTCATTCAGCCGCCCTATTCGGTGGACTTTGCCGATTCGGATGCGCTCTTTGAAACCCAGCTTGCGCTTTTGGGGTCGTGCGACGAGTCGATGGACCTCATCGTCCTGCCCGAGATGTGCGACATCCCCGCCCTCGCAAAAGGGGAGCAGGCGAATGAGAGCGCGGCGAAATTCACCGAACGCTTGCTGACCGCGGTATCGAACACCGCAAAGCGCTGCCGCGCAATGGTGTTTGTCAATGCGCGAAGTACCCACCCGAAGGGTTTCCGCAACACCACCTACGCGTTTGACCGTGAAGGACACCTTTGCGGACAGTATGATAAAGAGCATCTCACCCCGGGGGAATATCAAAACCCCGAGATGGACGGCTCATACTGTGACGAATGCACATCCCCCACCGTGGTGGAGATGGAGGGCATCCGTTTCGGATTTCTCACCTGCTACGATTTCTACTTCTATGAGAATTTCCCGTCCCTTGCGCGGCAGAATTTAGATGTCATCATCGGCTGCTCCCATCAGCGGAGCGACACCCACAGCGCGAGTGAGATCATCACGCGGTTTTTGGCGTACAACACCAATACCTATGTGGTGCGCGCCTCGGTGTCCATGGGGGAAGACTCGCCGCTCGGCGGTGGGAGTATGGTGGTCGCACCGGACGGCACGGTGCTTGTAAATCTGCTCAGCCGTGTGGGGCTTGGGGTCGCAGAACTCGATGTGAAGAAAAAATACTTAAAGCCTGCGGGCTTCGGGAATCCGCCCGCGCCGCATCACGAATACATCGAGGCGGGGCGCAGACCGTGGAAATACCGCCCCGCGGGCAGTGCAATCATCCAAAGCGATGCGCAGATGGGATATCCCCGTGTGTGCGCGCACCGTGGGTTTAACACGGTCGCACCCGAAAACAGTATGCCCGCCTTCGGCGCGGCGGTCGCACTCGGCGCCGAGGAGATTGAGTTCGATTTGTGGTACACGCGTGACGGGGAAATCGTCTCCATCCATGACGGCACGCTTGAGCGCGTATCAAACGGGCGCGGCTATGTGTTTGACCATACCTATGAGGAACTCTTAACGCTCGACTTCGGCGCGAAATACGGCGCAGAGTTTCGGGGCCTCAAAATCCTGAAGTTTGAGGAGATTTTGCAGAAGTTTGCGCGCCATGTGATTATGAATATCCATGTCAAAACCTATGACAACACGGTGGAATACGACCCCGAACTGCTCCGAAAAATCGTATCTCTCATCCGTAAGTACGATTGCGAGCAGCACGTGTATTTCATGAGCGGAAATGACCACTTCCTCCGCCTTGCAAGGGAAATCGCACCCGATATCTGCCGTTGCTGCGGCGGTGGGGATGCGCCGTGGGACATTGTGGAGCGCGCAATCGCCTACGATTGCAAAAAGGTGCAGCTCTTCAAACCGTATTTTAACCGCGAGATGATTGAAAAAGCCCATGCAAACGGCATCCGCTGTAACGTGTTCTTCTCGGATGACCCGATTGAAACCCGCGCGTTTCTCGATATGGGCATCGATACCGTCCTGACCAATGACTACTTCCGCATCGCACAAGCGGTGAAAAAATGAAAAAAAGACCCCAAGGTGTGTGCGCCACAGTGACTAAACCGTAACATTAGTTTGTGCGGCACCTTCAAGTGGCAAAAAAACAGAAAAGACCAGTCATGATCAAGCAACAGCTTGGTGTGGCGGGTCTTTTTTGCGTTCAACTGGTGATTTTCGGTGTGTTTTTTCGACTTTTTACAACAATATATTGCAATTTTGCGATGTATTCGCTATAATAAAGCTATACAATTGCAAAGGAGGACATTCCCTTTGAAGTTTAGCGATGCAATTAAAACAATTCGGAGAAAGACTTTGCTTAGCCAGAGCGATTTTGCAAAGGAAATCGGGATTTCATTTTCAACAGTAAATAGGTGGGAAAACGGCAAAGCCGTTCCGAAACTTTGTAAATTAAAATTGATTAAAGATTTTTGTGTAAAGCACAACATCCCCTTCGATGTAGATGATTATGTTTCTGGAAACGATAAAACGGAAATGGAGTAATAACGATGCCGACCATAGAGCCTTTTGTGCGATGGGCTGGAGGAAAGACATGGTTAATTCCACACATGCCAACTATAGTGGGGGATTTACACATCGAACACTACCATGAACCTTTTTTGGGCGGTGGCGCCATTTATTTTTCAATGGAGCATGCTAAAAGGTCATACCTTTCTGATGCCAACTCGCAATTAATAAATACCTATATACAAGTGAGGGACAACCCGGAAGAATTAATAGAATTCTTCATGCAGCTCCCCAATACTGAAGATGATTATTACAGAATCCGGGCAGAAATCACTGGGGATGATACGGTGGAAAATGCTGCAAGATTTTTGTACTTAAATCAGACATCATATAACGGACTGTATCGTGTTAATCGTGAAGGAAGATACAATGTTCCATACGGATTTCGCGCAAACTGGGTTTATGATCCCGAAAGAATTAGAGCTGCCAGCTTGCGCTTACAAAACACTCGCATCTCTACTGGAGATTTTGAAGTTAACAAGTACCGTATTAAAGAAAACGATTTGGTTTTTCTGGATCCACCATATACCGTTTCGCATAACAACAATGGATTTATAGCTTATAATCAAAAACTATTCTCGCTGGAAGATCAGCAGCGTTTGAAAAGATTCATCGAATACATTAAGGCAAAGGGAGCCTTCTATATTTTGT
>JAZQIE010000008.1:0-8250 GCA_045540975.1 Eubacteriales bacterium | reverse complement strand
AACAATCAAAAAAACGAACAGCTTTTGCTTGAAATGGCAAAAGAATTAGAGAAGAAGAACAAAACAATCTGGTCTTCTATGTGGGTAATTATGACCGTAAGTATTACAGCGCTAATTGCAGGGCTCTTTATTGCCGCATTTTTGATTCCTGAAGGAGTGTGGCAGCTTGTCACAATTCTCGGTGTTTGTGTTGTATTTTTAATACCATGCTTCTATGCATTAAAACTTGAGGTCAGTGTGGGCGCTTATAAGTGTAAAAATTGCGGTCAAGAAATTGTACCTACCTATTCAGAGGCACTGTGGGCAATGCACAGAGGAACGACGCGTTACTTGAAGTGCCCAAAATGCAACAAACGCACTTGGTGTAAGAAAGTAATAAAGAAATAAGATTTCAAATTGTGAGAGCGTCAAATTCCAATTTGTTGAACGAAACAGCACATAGATTCTAAAAGGAGCAAGGTTGAAATACACCTTGCTCCCTCTCATTGTGAAACAACAAGGTTCCGGGGCACCCGACCGCAATCTTTGATTGCGTGACGGGTCGGGTTCTTATTTTCTATTATGTATTCATAAAAAGGTCATTTATGCATACCAATCCTTATCTGATACAGAGACTTTTGATATGCATCGGAAACATGGATTTGAACGGCGCGGACGTTGAGAAAGCCTGCTCTTTTATTGTGTAAAAAAAGAACCGAACTCGGATGAGTTCGGTTCTTGGTGTTTTAGAATTAGTCGATGATGACCAGCGGCTTAATGAGGTCACGGGGTTTATCCTTCATCAGCATGAGTGCCGGCTCAACATTATCCAGACCGTGGAAGGTGTGGGTGATGAGTTTTTCCGGATGGATGCGGTTTGCAACGACAAGGCGTGCCAATTTTTCACTGCGAGCGCGTCCGCCCGGCATCAAGCCGCCTGCAATCTGCTTATGACCCATGCCGCAGCCCCACTCAACGCGCGGGATTTTGACATAGTCGCCCTCACCGAGGTAATTGACGTTACCGATTTTGCCGCCCGCTTTGAGCATACGGATTGCCTGGTCGAAGGTATCGTTGTCGCCGCCTGCGATGATGATTTTGTCGACCGGGCCGTGGTTGAGGTCTAAAATCTGCTCCACAATATCGCCGTTTTTGTAGTTGACGATATGGGTTGCGCCAAACTCAAGCGCGAGGTCCGCGCAGTTCTGACGGCTTCCGACCGCATAGATGTTTGCCGCGCCGCGGATTGCCGCCGCCGCAACCGCCATCAGACCGACCGGGCCGATACCGATGACCGCGACATTGTCGCCGTACTGAATGTCGGCAAGCTCCGCACCGTGGAAGCCGGTCGGGACCATGTCACTGACCATACATGCCGCGCCGAGGTCCATGCCTTCGGGAAGAAGGGCAAGGTTGCCGTCTGCATCGTTTACATGGAAATATTCACCGAAGACACCGTCTTTGAAGTTGGAGAACTTCCAACCGGACAGCATGCCGCCGGAATGCATTGCATAATTTTCCTGAGCTGCGAAGGAGCTCCAGTCCGGGGTGATCGCGGAAACAAGGACCTTATCACCGACTTTGAAATCTCGTACCAAGCTGCCGACTTCGACAACTTCGCCACCCGCTTCGTGACCGAGGATCATGTCGCGGCGGTCACCGATTGCGCCTGCCCAGACAGTGTGGACGTCGGAAGTACACGGAGCGAGTGCAAGGGGTTTACAAATCGCATCGAGCGGGCCACATGCCGGAGTGTCCTTGGTGATCCAACCGGTCTCACCGATTTTTAACATTGCAAAACCTTTCATTTGAAAATCCCTCCTAATGTTTGATTGTTTTATTCTTAACAATCTAACAATAGGGTACCATGGATACAAAGGCTTGTCAAGTGGAATTTGATGTTTTTTAACAAGGGATAAAAAAAGAAAAGACCGAGCGAAACTCGGTCTCTTTTTTGCATTTGATGAATTACTGAGCGTTGTTCATCTTCTTCATGACCTGGCTCTTCTTGCGAGCAGCAGTGTTCTTATGAAGAATGCCTTTATTGACTGCCTGATCAATGGTCTTGACAGCAGCTTTGTAGGCCTCAGAAGCCTGTGCGCCGCCCTCTTCCACCGCAGCGTCAAACTTCTTGATGGAAGTCTTGAGCGCACTCTTAGCGGCCTGATTGCGAGCTGCATAAACTTTGGTAAGCTCTACACGTTTCTTTGCAGATTTAATGTTGGGCAAAGCGTCCACCTCCTTAAGGTTATAAGTCCTTGTGATTAGTTACCGACCTATTATAACACCCTTTTTCCCAAAATGCAAGAAAAATTTTTATTTTTGTATAAGAGTTTTTTTGAGACGGAAAATAAGGGGTGAAAGGGGAGGAATTTCATGCAGAATTTTCGCACAGACCTTGCACTCGAAGCGCACGCGCTTTGGAAACGCTCCGCCGCGGAGGAGACCGCGCTTTCGGGCGTGGCGGCGCAGGAGTTGGACGTGGGGGAGTTTCACCTCCACCGCGTGGAGATTTTAGACCAAAACGGCGCGGACGCGCTCGGAAAACCCGTGGGTCGGTATGTCACCGTGACCCTTAACACCTTACCGCACCGCACCGACGATGCCTTTGCGCCCGCGGTAACTCTCATCGCAAACGAGCTTTCCGCACTCATGCCGCAGGGTGAGGGGTGCGTTTTGGTGGCGGGACTCGGAAACCCGGAAATCACGCCCGATGCCATCGGGAGCAAGACGGTGGAGCAGATTCTGGTCACGCGCCATCTCCTTGATGCGGCACCCGAGCATTTCTCCTCGTTTCGCGCGGTGAGTGCCATCGCGCCCGGGGTACTTGGGACAACGGGTGTGGAAAGCGGCGAGATCATCCGACAGGTGGCGCAGGGGATTTCGCCCGACTGTATCCTTGTGGTGGATGCGCTCGCCTCGCACGGGGAGGAGCATCTGTGCAAGACCGTCCAACTCACCGACACGGGCATCATCCCGGGCTCGGGGGTGGGAAATGCCAGAGCGGCAATCACGACCGAGAGCATGGGATATCCCGTGGTCGCAATCGGAATCCCCACCGTGACCGACGGAAGCGCGGGACTCATGGTCACCCCGAAGGAAATCGACTGCTTCAACCGTGAGTTTGCGCGGATTTTGGCATACGCGGTCAACCGCACACTGCAGCCCGCCCTCACACTCGAGGAGTTGGATTCTTTTTTGCTCTAAAACCAAAAAAATCCGGAAAAAGGACTATTCAAAACGAAGTTTATGCTTTATAATAGAATTAACATTGGTACAATCAATGAAGAAATCTCTTGAGGAGGACACAATCATGTATCAGTTCCCCATTGGTGTTATGCTGGAATCGTTCCGCTGCGGCGAGGACGAAGCACTTGACAATGCGGTCAAGGTTGGCGCAAAGGGCATTCAGGTCTACGTCACCCACGGCGAGCATTCCTATGAAGTTCTGGTCGGCGACCGCCGTGCAGAGCTGCTCAAAAAAATCAAAGACCGCGGACTTGTCATCTCCGCACTCTGCGGTGACTTCGGCCGCGGACTCTATGACCCGGAGGCAAATGTTGAACTCATCGAGAAATCCAAGCGCGTGCTGGATCTCGCAAAAGAACTCGGCACCGACGTGGTCACCACCCATATCGGCGTTGTTCCGTCAGACCCGAATCATCCGCGCTACAAAATCATGCAGGAGGCTTGCTTTGAGCTTGCACGTTATGCGGACGAGATGAACGCGCATTTCGCAATCGAAACCGGCCCCGAAACCTCGGCGGTCCTCAAGGGCTTCCTCGATAGCCTTGGAAGTAAGGGTGTCGCGGTCAACTTCGACCCGGCAAACCTGATTGCAATCCATCATGAGCCTGCTGTTCAGGCGGTTCATAACCTCAAGGACTACATCGTACATACCCATGCCAAGGACGCGCAGTGGTTCTGGCAGTGCGAGCCGGAGGTCATCTACGGCATCCGTAAACCCGAAGACATCCCGACCTCCCCGGCATATGCGGAAGTTCCGCTCGGTCAGGGTGAAGTCGGCTTCCCGTCCTACCTCGCGGCTCTGGAAGAAGTCGGTTACAAGGGCTTCCTCACCATCGAGCGCGAAGTCGGTCCGACCCCGTATCAGGACATCGAAATGGCGGTCGGTTTCCTCAGTGACATCATTTCTAAGTAAGGAGAGAATACCATGAGTAAGGTAAAAGTAGGTCTCATCGGTGCGGGCGGCATCGCCGTCGAGCACATCAAGGGTTATCTTGCAAATCAGGATTGCGAAGTCTACGCAATCTGCGACATCAATGAGTCTCTCGCAAAGAAGCGCGCGGAAGAATTCGGCATCCCGAACGTCTTCACCAACGCAGACGATATGCTCGCACTCCCCGAGCTGGATGCGGTCAGCATCTGTGTGCTCAACGCACTCCATGCGGAAATGTCCATCAAGGCGCTCCGTGCCGGTAAGCACGTTCTGTGCGAAAAGCCGATGAGCACCGACCGTGCAAGCGCGGAGGAAATGGTCAAGGCGGAAGCGGAGAGCGGCAAGCTCCTCATGATCGGCTTTGTCCGCCGCTTCGGCAACGATGCGGAAGTCATCAAGGACTATATCGACAACGGCGAGATTGGTGAAATCTATTACAGCCGTGCAAAATACGTCCGTCGCCGCGGTACTCCGGGCGGCTGGTTTACCAACAAGGAACTGTCCGGCGGCGGTCCGCTCATCGACCTTGGCGTCCATGTGCTCGACCTCACCCGTTACCTCGCAGGCAACCCGAAGCCGGTCTCGGTCTTCGGCTTCACCTCCAATAAGTTGGGCAACCGCGCAAATATCAAAGACGGCGCGCAGTACAAGAGCGCAACCACAGGCGAAGTTCCGCCGTCTTCTGTTGAAGACTTTGCAACCGCGCTGGTCCGTTACGATAACGGCAGCATCCTCGAGCTCACCGTCAGCTTCGAGCTCAACATCGCAAAGGACGAAACCCTCATCGAGATGTGCGGCACCAAGGGCGGCTTCCGTTTCGACCCCGAGCTCACCATCTTCACCGATAAGTACGACCGCATGATTGACATTAAGCCGTACTCCTCGGCAGCACTCACCATGGACGGCCTCTTCCAGAAAGAAACCGACCACTTCATCGATTGTATCGCACACGGTAAGAAGTGCATCTCCCCGGCATCCGACGGTGTCGAGGTCATGCGCATCTTAGATGCAATCTACCGCTCCGCAGAGAGCGGCCACGAAGTCCTGCTGTAAAGAAAATCAAATAAAAGATGGTAGACACCAAGTGTCTACCATCTTTTTTATCTTAAAATCTGAGAAACCAGCCAGTAATCGTTGGTGAGGATGGTGTCCGCGCCCATGCGCAGGTACTCCTTCGCCTCCTCGGGGTCATCCGCGAAGAACACGTTGCACAAAATCCCGTGCGCGTGCGCCTTGTCAATCATCTCCCGGTTGAAATACGGCTTGAAGAGCTGCACCTTCTGTGCGCCAAGCTCGATTGCGCGGTCCACAATCGCCCAGTTGCGGTTGAAATCATGCCCCACACAAATCGGGATATCCGGCGCGTATTCCTTGAATCTGCGGATATCGTCATCCGGCTCGAGCATGAAATACATATGCCGCTCGCACTCGTACTTGCGGATGAGAGATACGATTTTCTCCATTGCTTCCTTGGGGTACGGAATGCCCCAAATCGGCTTGACGTGGACATTCATGATGCACTGTCCCGCAAACTGTTTCAAAATCTCCTCAAAGAGCACGATTTTCATGCCTGCAAACCGCTCGCCGTGTTTGATGCCGAAATCATAACTCATCAGTTCTTCCAGCGTGTGGTCAATCACCTTGCCCGTGCCTGTGGACACACGGTCGAGGACATCGTCGTGAATCGAGACAATCTCACCGTCTTTGGTCGGCCAAAGGTCAAACTCAATCTCGTGCGCGCCGAGGGCGATTGCCGCGCCGAATGCGGGCATACTGTTTTCGGGCGCGATGGTGGAAAAGCCACGGTGCGCGCAGATGCGCGGATAGCCCATCAAATCCTCAAACGGCACGATATTCGGCCCGCCCACGCGATACTGCCACGGGCGTCTGCCGTACTCGATGTACTCATAATGCGGCGCATCCGCACGGCCGTAGCCCGCGGGCTTTAAGTACTTCTTTTGCGGGTCAATCTCCGCATAGCCGCACCCGAATTTGCCGCGCAGGTTACACAGCACATCCCCGTTTGGCGCGACCGCCATGCTTCCGCCGCAAATCTCGCTGTCTTCCGCGAAACTCACCGAGGAGCGCAGGACATACGCGTTGGTGTTATACGCGAGATGACGGCACATAATCTCAATCGCATTGTGCGTATCGCTTCTCTGCAAACTGCAGCCGATGAAAATATCCACCTTACTTTTTGCGATTTTCGCAAACGCTTCATAAAAATAGAAATCATAGCAGGTGAGAAAGCCGAAGCGGATGCCTTCCATCTCCAAAATAAACGGCTCGGAATCGGAAAGCGCATAGCTTGCGTCCAGACCCAGCACATCCGCCTCAAGCGGCGGCAGGTGTTTTTTGAAATACTTGCCACAAAGCGCTCCTTTGCGGTCATATGCAAAGGTGGTATTGCGAAAGCCTCCGTCCTCTTTTGACAGGCAATTCACGAAAACAAGGGCATTACAGCGGCGTGCCGCGGAAATGCAAGCGGCATGGAGACGGTCTATGTATTTCTCATGGAGAGAAAGGGTCTCCTCGAGTGTGCTTGTCGCAACCGGGACATCCGAGTATTCGGGGAGTACGATGAGATCCACGGTCTCATCGCACTCCGAAAGAAGGCTTAATTTTGCTTCAAACAGTTCATCCGCACGGGAAAGGTCGCGCGAATACGGGGGTTGAATGACACAAGTTTTCATAGTGACGCACTCCTATTCGGTGATTTGAATCTTCTCTTTGAGTGTTTCCGCTTCCTTGCGGATGGTATCGAGCAGTTTTTTTCCCGTGTCGCTCTCAGGGGTGATGTCGTCCTTGACCAGATAGGTGTAAACGAACTTCCCGTCGCGGCTTTCACCCAGCTTGACCTTTTCCGCATTCGCGTCCGCCTTCACCAGCGCATCCCATTGCTCTTTGGCAAAGCGCGAGACCATCGCCACGGGGGTACGGATGCCGTCAATGGTGGCATAGAAGGTACGGGTGTTGTAGTCCGCACCGTCGTTTTTCATCTCGTCAAACTGCATGGAAAACTCGTTTTTCGCCCAGTTTTCGGGGACGGTAAAGGAAAGTCCGTGCTCGGCAAATTCTTGGGTCATGTCGGACGCGGGCATATCCTGCGTCGGGGTGTCGGGCGTATTCGGGGTATCGGTGTTCGGGGTCTCCGCAGGGGAGCAGCCCATCAGAGTTACAAGCGCGAGTGCCGCGCAAAGCAAACGAAATTTCATGGTGGATTCTCCTTTCAAATGTGTTCTGCAGATAGTTTACCACAAAAACAAAAAAAATACCATGGACAAAGCGGAAATATTTGGTTACAATCAAATTTGAGGTGATGACATGCACTATCTCATCAAGGACAATATCCCGGGCAAGTACCTCGTCAAAGTGTTTGCAAAAGAGGGTGCGGAGAAAGAGTCTCCGCATTCCCATGAATATCTCCAGCTTTGGTATGTGGTGCGCGGAAGCTGTACCCACACGGTCAAAGGGCATACCTATACCTACACACGCGGCGGTGTCATGATTCTCCCGTCGGGTGTGGAGCATTCAATCGTCAGTGAGGAGACCACCCTGCGCATCTGCTGTGAGTTTTCCGAACGGTTTGTGAGCGAAACGCTGGAGGGTGATGGGTTAGACCTGCTCTATCTCGAGCCGTTTTTGCTCGGGGAGCATCAACTCAACAGCGTGTTTCGGGTGGGCAAGCAGTTTGAAACCGAGGTGGAGCGGATTTTATACGCCATGATGGAAGACGCCGCGGAAAACTCCAAGTATTCGGGCATCTTCCTCAAAGCCAACCTCTTAAAACTCCTCGCAATCATCGCGCGCGAGTACGACCGCAGCGCGACAGACGGAAAAGAAGCCCTGCTCCGCGGCTACCGTGACGGTATGGCGCGCGCGATTCGTTACACGGAGGAGCATCTCGCGGAAAAACTCTATCTTTCCGAGGTGTGCCGTGTCGCCGCCATCTCGCAGTCCGCATTTTCCGAACTCTTTAAGCAGATGACGGGCAAAACCTTCTCCGAGTATGTGAGCGACCGCAGAGTCGCGCTCGCGCAGGAACAACTCGAAACCACCGCCGCGCCAAGTCGGATCGTAGCCATGTCGTT
>JAZQIE010000007.1:0-4332 GCA_045540975.1 Eubacteriales bacterium | reverse complement strand
TGGTATGGACCGTATGTGTTCTATGCACGTAAAAACGGCATAATCAACGATTTGTACGAAGATTATACCGTTCCTGCCACCCGCGCACAATTTGCCGAAATTTTCGCCAATGCGCTCCCCGCAAATGCACTCAGCGAGATTAACGCGGTGGAATCCAACTCCATTCCGGATGTTGCGCTTACCTCTGATTGCGCAGATGCGATTTATCGGCTGTACCGCGCAGGTATTCTGACGGGCTCGGATGAAAAAGGCTCGTTCTTCCCCGGAAACACCATTCGCCGCAGTGAAGCCGCGACAATCGTTTCCAGAATGGCGCAGCCCAACGAACGCAAAAGTATTTCGCTGCAGTTCCAAGCGGAAAACATTCGCACTCAGGTCATTGCGCAAGTGATTGTCCAGCCCCAGTGCAAGCTCCCCTTTAAGCCGCTTAAATTTTCATAAAAAAACCAATCGCCGCGAGAAGCTCTCGCGGCGATTTCTTTATTTCTGTTCTTTTTTCCATTGTCCCGACAAGAGAAACACCAAGCCAATCCAAAACGGAGTGAAGCCTGCAAGCGCATCCCCCAGCCAGAAACCGTAGTGGCGAAAGTCCAGCACAAGTCCAAACAACACCGCGAGTCCGATGCGCATGACGATGCCGTCCATAATCGCGGTGACAAAGTTGATTTTGTAGTTTCCGCTTCCGTTGAGAAGCGCGTTCATAATCGCGCGTGTTGCACCGCCGAAGAACAGTAAAATCGCAATCGGGACATACGGCTTTGCGAGTGCCAGAACACTTGCATCCTGCGAGAATAGGCCGAATACATGGTTTGGGAACAGCACCATCACGGCTGATAGCGTAAGCGCAATGCTGCACATGATAACCGCAAGGTTACCAAGCACTCGTTTGACGCGTTCAAATTCCCTTGCCGCAAGGTTTTGCCCCACAACCGTAGAGCCTGCGGTATTCATCGCAATGGAAATCATGTTGCTCACACTTGCGACCTTGTTTGCGATTCCCGCAAATGCGGAGACCTCAACACCGTAAGAATTGACCCAGGAATTGACAAAGAGCTTGGACACTTGGACCGAGGCATTCTTGATTGCCATGGGTGCGCCGAGTTTGACAAGAGAGGATAACATTTCCGTATCCCAGCGGACAAAATCACGCAGCGTAATCGAGAGAGAAAAGCGGTGTTTGTTCTTTGCGAGGAAGACTGCGGACGCAAGGAAACTGACTCCCTGGCTGATGACGGTTGCAAGTGCCGCACCGCCCGCGCCCATATCAAACCACACAACAAATACAATGTCCAAAATCACGTTGAGGACTGCGGCAATCCCGATAAAAACCAGCGGATGCTTTGCATCCCCCATTCCGCGCATGACCGCGCTTACCATGTTATAGCCGTAAATAAAGACCATACCAAACATACAAATCGCGGAATAGCTTGCCGCACCCGAAAACGACTCGGGCGGTGTGTTCATAAGCGCTAATAGTGTGTTTTGGAAGATAAGTCCGAGAATGCTGATGACAACCGCGCAAACCATGAGAAAGCCGCACATGGTACCCACAAAGCGCCCGATTTTATGCTGCTCCTTTGCACCGATATAACGCGCAATCAACACCTGCCCCGCATTGCCGAAGCCGATACCCACAAATGTGAGAAGCACCGAGATGTCACCGCCGACCGAGACCGCCGAGGTGCCCGCCTTCCCCAGCACATGACCCACAATCGCCATATCCACCATGTTGTAGACCACCTGCAAGAGGTTAGACAAAAACAGCGGAAATGCAAAGGTCAAAAGCTGCTTTGTGATATTCCCTTTTGTAAAATCGCGAATCTGTGTTTCCTGCATAGTTTCACTTCCATAAAAACGATACTTTGTATTATAGCACTTGTCGCAAAAAAGGTCAAAGAAAAACAGAGCGGAAATCTTCCGCTCTGTTTTCGATTACAATCCGAGCAATTGCTTTTTCTTTTCGTCAAATTCTTCTTGTGTGATGATGCCGTTATCAAGCAAGTCTTTGAATTTTTTGAGTTCATCTGCAGCTGATGTTGTTTTTAATGTATTATCTACAAGTTTTCCCTGTTGTCTTTCAATCAGTAAATCGCTAATAACCATATATACTTCATTTGCATTTTTCATAACTAAAAAGCTGATTCTACCCGAAGAAGTCGAAACCGAAACACCTTTTAATGCACTTGTTGTTGCAATGGCTGAAACAGAATCCAACGGCAAATCAACTCTTTTCCCCCATGCGGATTTTCCATAAATTCGCTTATCGGTAACAGTTAATTTATAACCTTTCAACCAAGAATACAGCAACGCACCAATCAGGGTGCAAACATATAAGGGAATGCAATAAAGAATGATAACAAAAAAATTCAGCCATTTTTCGACATACCAGACGAACTCATCCCAACTTTCAAAGTTCATATCAACAAAGAATAGAATCAAAGATAAAACAACACCAGAAATCACAAGAGCAGCAAATAGTTTTTTTACATTATAATGCTTGCTTTGAATTAGAATCTTCTCTTCCATATTAAATTTCCTTTCAAACTTTAAGTAGTTAACTCATATTCTGCTTTGCACTCTTCAAAGGAATGCACTCCTTTCAAAATCCCCCATAAATTAAAAAGTGCGCAGCCGAAGCTACGCACGAAAAACGCATAGCTCCATTGCTGCGACACAAAGTTTCCCATAACACAAGTATGCGAAAAAGAGCATGCATTTTTGCCGAAAGGCAGAAAAATACACACTTGTGTTAATGAGAATATAAACTTTATGTCGCAACCACAGTATAACACATAAAATTCAATCTGTAAATATTTTATTAAAACAACGCCATAATAACAAAAAAGAACCATCGCTTTTGCGATGATTCCTTTTACATTCCCCTCTCAAACAAACGATATTCCATATGAAATCGTTTGTTGCACTCACGATGAAATCCAAACAAGTTTGGATGAAATCAAAACCTTACGGTTTCGATGAAATTAAATCCGTCTTTATAACCTTGCGAAGCGAGATTTCATCACGAAGTGATTTCATCTGCAAAGCAGATTTATTCCGTTGCAAAACGGATTTAACTGTAAAAGAGGCCGCAGATTCAAATCAAGCAAACAAAAAAACAGACAGTAACTCGCAAAAGCGAATTACTGTCTGTTTGGTCCGAGTGACAGGAATTGAACCTGCGGCCTCTTGAACCCCATTCAAGCGCGCTACCAAGCTGCGCCACACCCGGATAGAAACCTTGGATAGTATAGCACATTTCTTTCCATCTGTCAAAACATTTCTTTGGAGGATGACATGGTTATTTCACTCATCCGTACGTTGATTCTGTACCTTGTGGTGGTTTTAATCCTCAGAATCATGGGAAAACGGCAAATCGGAGAACTTTCTCCGGCGGAATTGGTGATTACAATTTTAATTTCGGAACTTGCCGCAATCCCGATGCAGGACAACGCAATTCCCCTGCTGCACGGAATTGTCCCGATTTTGACGCTTTTGGCAATCGAGTTGATTGTATCCACCCTCACGCTCAAAAGCCGATTTTTGCGCAAAATCATCGTTGGAAACGCGAGTGTGTTGATTGAAAACGGAAGAATTAACCAAGAAGAGATGCATCGCTTACGGCTGAATCTGGACGAGTTATTGGAAGAGCTTCGGCTGTGCGGTCACGAAAGCATCTCAACGGTAGAGATTGCGATTTTGGAAGCCAACGGAAAACTCAGCGTGTTTCCGACCAATCCAAAGCAAGAGGGAAAACTCCCTGTCACTTTGATTTCGGACGGAAAACTCATTGCATCCGCCCTCAGCCGCGCAAACAAAGACCGCGCATGGGTGACAATGCAACTCAAACGGCAAGGGCTTTCTCATCCGTCGCAAGTGTTTCTGCTGCAACTGGATGACGATGGAACTGTGACCTGCATTCCCCGTTCCAAACACCTATGAGGAGGGTCTCATGAAAACAATTATCTCCGCGGGTTTGATTCTCGCGATGATTCTAACTGTCGGGCTTTGGTTTGACCGCAGTTTAACCGAGGTTTGCGACAACTACAAGCAAGCACTCGGAGAGTGCCATGCACGGGCAAGCCGGGGTGATTGGGAGAAATGCTTGCAACTGCTAACGCAAATCGAGAAAGACTGGGACAAAAAACGAGCAATATTTGCAAGTTTTACACACCACAGCCTACTCGACACGATTCAAGCGGCACTCATGCGCACAAGCGCCGCGGCAAGAGAGGAGGACACTCCCCTATTCGCCTTGGAGTTTCGCTCTCTGATTGAGGCAATCTCATCGCTGAGCGAATCGGACAAACCCAACCTTGCGAATATTTTTTAGTC
>JAZQIE010000006.1:0-4924 GCA_045540975.1 Eubacteriales bacterium | reverse complement strand
ACCCATTTCAATCACAGCCGCTTGATGCTCTTCTCTGAGATTCATGAGTGTGAGCGGCATACCGATATTATTGTTGTAATTGCCGTCTGTTTTCAGGGTGACGTACCGCGCACCAAGAACGTGCGCAATCATTTCTTTGGTTGTGGTTTTTCCAACACTGCCTGTGATTCCAACCAAAAACGGGGTGAACATCGCACGGTATCCGCACGCGATTTCGCCAAGCGCGGTCACGCTGTTTTTGACCAAAAGCTGCGGAATCGGGCAATCCTCCACGAGATACTCCACCAATGCGGCGGAGGCACCGAGTTCTGCGGCACGGTGAACAAAATCGTGCCCGTCAAATTTTTCGCCGCGGATGGCAACGAACAAATCACCTTCGTTGACACAGCGCGTATCCTTCGAAATGCCGCTGATGACGGTCGGGTCATCCGCCGCCACGTTTGCACCGCAAAAAGCGGCAATTGTTTGTAAGCGCATGGTTTCCATCCTCGGCGCTCCTTTCTACTGTAAAAACTCCGCTACCAGTTCCCGTTCGTCCATGTGGTGTTTGACATGGTTGATTTCCTGATAGGTTTCATGCCCCTTCCCTGCCAGCACAATGATGTCGCCCGGGAGTGCATGCGCCATCGCGTAATGGATTGCGGCACGGCGGTCAGGCTCAACCACATACTGCTTTTTCGGGAGGGTCACGCCCGGCAGAATATCCTCAATAATCGCATTCGGGTCTTCGGTACGGGGATTATCCGATGTGATGACAAGGAAATCCGCGTATTTGGAGGCACTCGCCGCCATTTTCGGACGTTTGGTGCGGTCACGGTCACCACCGCAGCCGAACACCGCAATCACGCGACCTTCTGCGATTTTCTTGACGGTTTTTAAGATATTTTCAAGTGCATCGGGTGTGTGTGCATAATCAATCATGACGGTATAGGGAGTATCGGTCGGAACAACCTCCGCACGCCCTTTGACACCGCGCACGTCTTTGAGTGCGGCGCGGATTTCATCAAGTTCAATACCCATTGCCATTGCCGCGCTGATGACGGCAAGCGCATTATATACCGAGAATTCACCCGGGATGTGGAGAACCACACGTCCGATGACACCCTTGCCGAGTGCTTCAAATTCCACACGGTCGGGCATAAAGCGCAGATTCTTTGCCATATAATTTGCGCGGTTGCTCTTTGCGGAATAAGTGAAAATTTCGCAGGTTGCATGCTCGGTCATGACATCGTTCCAAGCATCGTCGCTGTTGATAATGCCGATGTTACAACGTGTGAAAAGCAGACTCTTTGCCTTGGCGTATTCTTCCATTTCACCGTGGAAATCCAAATGGTCTTGGGTGAGATTGGTAAAGATGCCCACCTCAAACTCCAGACCGTGGACACGGTCAAGCACTAAGGAATGCGAAGAAACCTCCATGACAACGTGGGTGCAGCCCGCATCCGCCATTTCACGCAACAGACGCTGCAATTCAAAGGATTCCGGAGTGGTGCGCTCGGTCTCGATAACACGGTCTCCGATCAGATTTTGGTTGGTGCCGATGAGACCCACCTTCGCGCCTTGGGACTCTAAAATGGTTTTCATGAGATATGTGACGGTGGTCTTGCCGTTGGTACCCGTGACACCGATGAGTTTCATCCGCTTTGCGGGAGCGCCGAAGAAGTTTACGCCGCACATGGCAAGTGTCTTTCTCGGTTCTTCCACCAAGACATACGGAATGTCTTCGCGCTCCGGTGCACGGTCGGTCAGGATGACTGCCGCGCCCGCTTCCACAGCCGCGTCGATATAGCGGTAACCGTCGGTCTGAAAGCCAGAAATGACAACAAACGCACCGCCCGACACCACGTTTCTGGAGTCGTATGCGACATCACAGATTTCGAGATTCGGGTCGCATCGGTATTCTTTGACCGCACAGCCCTGTAAAAGTTCAGATAGCAGCATGATTCATCCTCCTTTTAACCGATTCCTTCCGCGACCGAGGAGGTCGCATAAAACTCAACCGTGACATTGGTGGTGCGCTGGACCTTTGTCCCCGGCGCAACACTTTGTTTGGTTGCGGTGATTCCGCTTTCCCCCGTGACACCGACGCCGATGCAGGTAAGTCCCGCATTGGTCAGCACACGGTTTGCTTCTTCGGGGGTCATACCAATGACACTCGGCACTTCGACAAGGTCGTTTTGTGCGCTTCCGCCGAGATACAGTACCACTTGCGAATCGTCCGCAACCGAAGTACCCGGAACCGGAAGCTGGTCGGTGACGGTTGCGCCCTCGCCCACGGTTTTGATTTTGAGATTTGCATAACGCTTACTGCTCAGCATGGTCTTTGCATCGCCCGACGGCATACCGATCACACTCGGGAGATAGATATTGATTTTGTTCATCTCCGCCTCGTTGTAGACCGGGTCGATACCCAAGTACGGCAGAATCTCGCCAAAGACCTTTCCCGCGACCGGTGCCGCGACCTGACTGCCTTCCACATACGCACCGCTCGGCTCATCCACGATAATCAGGATGGCGTAACGCGGAGATTCCATCGGCGCAACACCGAGGAAGGATGCGACGTATTTTTCAGGCTCGCCTTCTTTTTGCTGGTCGATTTTTTCACTGGTACCGGTCTTACCGCCGATGCGGTAGCCTCTGACCGAGGCATTTTTACCCGTACCGCCTGCGACAACGCTCTCCAGCGAGCTGCAGATGAATGCGCTGGTTTCTTTGGACACGATTTGGCGGATGACTTCGGGCTCGTAACTTTCGATTGCGATTCCGTTTTGGTCCACCACTTCGCGTACAATATGCGGCTTTAAGAGTTTGCCGCCGTTTACCACAGCGGAAACCGCGGTAATCATTTGAATCGGAGTCACCTTGAAGGTTTGACCGAAGGATGCAACCGCAAGGCTGACTTTGTTATTCGGGTTTTTGAATGCTTTTTCCTGGAAGAACAGACCGCTCGCCTCACCCGGCAAATCAACGCCTGTCTTTTCGCGCAAGCCGAATGCGGTGACATAGTCGAAGAACTTTGCATTGCCGACCTTGAACACGATTTGCATGAGCGCGCAGTTGCAGGAGTTTTCGAGCGCACCCGAAAGGGTCACGGTGCCGTGGCCTTCACGTTTCCAGCAATGGATGGTACGGTCACCCACCTTCATATAGCCCGGGCAATGGAAGGTACTGTTTGCATTGACCACTCCTTCTTCCAGACCCATTGCAATGGTGAGGATTTTGAAGGTTGAGCCGGGTTCATACGAATCCGAGATAATCTTACTGCGCCACATGGCATTGAGTTCGTTGCTGCGCGTTTTCTGCCGTTCTTCTTCGGGTGCCGCTTCAATGCGCGCCAATGCGTTCGGGTCTTCAATCACAAACGGGTTATTGAGGTCAAAGCCACCCATGGTGGAGAGTGCGAGAATTTCACCGGTTTCGACATCCATCACAATGCCCGCGCCGCGGTTTTGCGCTTTGGAATCAATCACCGCGGTTCCGAGATGCTTTTCCAAGATTTGCTGGATGTTTGCATCGATGGTCAGAACAATATTCCGACCGTGTTGTGCATCGTGGTATTCTTCGTACTGAAACGGCATTGTGGCACCGCTGCCGTTTTTTGCCGCAATGATACGCCCGGGAAGGCCTTTGAGTTCGGTTTCGTACATTGCCTCAATCCCTGCAAGTCCCGAGTTTTCGGTACCGCAAAAGCCGAGCACCTGCGCCGCCATACTGCCATAGGGATAATACCGCTTGGTATCCTCCGCAAAGTGGATGCCGCGAATCTCACTTTCTTTGATACGGATGCGCAAAGCATTTGTCACTTCGGTGTCCACTTTTTTCTTGACAACATGGTAATAGCTCTTCTTGTTCTTGGTTTTATCCAAGAGGCTTTGATAGTCAAGTTCCAAGGTTTCCGAAAGAATCCGCGCCACTTCGCTCTCCTGTTCCGCGGTTTCGATTTCCGCCGGAGAAATGTAAATGGTCTCCGTGGTTGCGGAGACTGCAAGTTCTTTCATATTGCGGTCATAGATGATGCCGCGTTTGGGCTCGACAATGGTATCGCGCAGCTGCTGTTCCGCCGCCATTGCGCGATATTCCGGACCTTTGATGAGTTGGACCTTAACGAGCTGACACAACAGCAAGAGAAATCCAAGCACACCGAGTACCACCATTACAGCCATTGTTTTCTTCAGCATGGGGGTTGTAACATTTTTTCGAGACATTTCGTCCTCCTCTAAAATAAAAAGGGCAAGAATGACGAGTCGCAACTTATTTTGCAACGAATCGACACTTCTCACCCCGCTCAAGCAAACTTTATGACCACAAAATTATATTGTCATCTTAATTCATATATTCCACCAACCAGCGCAATCCGTGTGCGAGACCCGCGAAGAACTTGGAGCGTTCACGCAAAATCTGACTTTGGGACACGATTTCGACTGTGTCGGTGTTTTTTGTATTGACATATGTGACCTGATCCTTGCTCAGAGTGACCATTCCGAGACGTTCGGTCGCCTGCTGTTTAATCTGATCGTGACCGATGCGGCGGTCGATGCGAATCCCGAGCATTTGATTCTGCTCGCGCAATTCATTGAGTTCATGCTCCAAATTGACCGCCTGATTCGAAATCTTATTGAGCTGAACATAACTGAAAATCATCATGAGGAGCAGCGCAAAGCAGGTAAGATATGCGCATACGGTAAATTTTGAAATTCCTGCACGTGCGGTTTCTTCGCGTGCCTCTTCCGATCGGTACTCATTGTTTCTCTGCTTACTCATCGTTTCAAAACCTCCTGTGTCCTCAAGCCTGTTCTATCGTTTCTCAGCGACACGCAGTTTTGCACTGCGCGCACGCGGGTTTTCTTCCAACTCCTCCGCACTCGCCGTGACAGGTTTTTTTGTCACCGATGCAATCAGCGGAGTTTTTCCGCAAACGCAAACA
>JAZQIE010000005.1:0-4630 GCA_045540975.1 Eubacteriales bacterium | reverse complement strand
ATTAGAATCACGGCGCTTTTGCTGTTTTAGTAGGTGATGAGAATTAACTCATCATTCGGACAGATGGTGAGCGGTGTTAGATCATCGGTATGGCTGCAGAGGAAGGTGAGGTCCTGCGGCTCATTTCCTTCCGGCTTAATACCCACACAGAGCTTGTTTTTTTCGGAGGCGAGGAAGAAGGAATGGAGGAATTCCGAACGAGAGGAGAAGGTAAGCTCGCTGCCCGAGAATGAGAGTAGCTCGCGCGCGAAAACTACGTCGAAGTCCACCGCACCGCCGTTGTCACCGCTGTTTGTCACAACAATGTCGCGGTAGAAACGGCGCGAGCCCGGATGGGTGAGTAGCTGCACCATGAAGAGGGAGATAATCTTATTTGACACGATGACCGAGACCACGCCCAGATTCTGCATGGAAATCAGATTCTTTGGATTGACAAGCTCGGCAAAAATCGGGATGGACTCGTCGAGCCGTCCGCTGATTTTGAGCGAGAGGAGTGCGACAAACACGTCCGCATCCTGGTCGGCTGAATTCTTCTGCTCTGATGAGAGCAGGAGAATTTTTTTGGTTCCGTCAATGGTTTGGATATGCTCGGCAACCGCGCTTAGGTCCTCGTCGTAGGAATGGAGCTCATACGAAATGTGCTTTTGGAACGTGCGGTTGTATGCATCAAGCTCTTCGACCACAAAGCCCGCGCGGTCGGAATCCGAGAAGATGATGAGCGAAAAATTCTCGCGTGAGATTTCCTCGCGGTAGGGGATTGGCTTGGCAAACGAGCATGGAGTCTTTCGCTTCTCGATGGAGCGGAAATCGTCTGCAAGGATATAGAGCTGATCCGCGGCGGTGTTCCCGTTTTCATCCACTGTACAGTCATCATCGTAATTGACGACCGGGATACAGTTGCGGTAGCACTGCAGCGCATCTGCGGTGTCCATTGCGGGGAGCCCGTAAAACTCACATCCGTCATAGGAGAGGATGTGGTGGAACAAATGCGAATAGATGGGATTGATCACCGCACGTCCGAGAATGTGACCGATGACCGAGTTGTGCGAAAAGGCAGAAACATGGTCGCACAGTGTGGGATGCGTTTCTTTCAGGAAATGCTCGATTCGCTCCTCTGCGGAACGGCTTTCCAACTCCACGACGATATTCGCATCCGGATTCATGTGAAGAATTGCCATGAGCGCTTTAAACGAAGCAAGGTCACGCTCGGAGATGCTGTTTTGACTCTCTTCGTCCGCCACCTCGTCAGACAGAAGGATACCGACGTATTTCGCATGATCGAGTGAAATGTCCGAGAGGTGCTTACGTGAACTCGGACTGCCGTTTTTGATGAATAACTTCATATTGCGGAGCGGCTTGTTGTTTTCTGTGAAGATGTTTTCAATCGAGGTCATCACCTCGTCACGGTCCTTATCGCTTAGGATTACAATTGTCTTTTTATCATCCAAAAACGAGAGATCGTAGATGATGTTCGGTCCGATCGCAGACCAGTTGAGGAACACATAGTGATTGCGAAGGTCCAGCTTGCCCACGTTGCGCATTCGTTTATCAATGGTGGATTGCAAAAGGTCGGTTGTAAAACCGATGAGTGCGCCTGAGAAGATGATCATTTGCACCACGGTGAGCACAATTTTGATGATAAAGCAGGCGAGATCCTCTTGTTTGTTGACAAAGTCATAGATTCCGTCTGAGCACATGGTGTAAGTAAACAGATAGGAAAGCTCATCAAAAAACGGATTTCCGGAAACCAAGGAAAGCAGTGCGGTGAAGAACAGAATTACAAGCAGATTGACCGCGACCAGCATCACAGCGATTGCGGCACGCGGATGAGAATACCAGAATAAGCGCGCACGGTTGGTACTTTTCAAAACACATCCCCCTAAGAATAAAATTCTTAGACATTATACCACAAATTTCGCACGCTTGCAAGCAAACGCTTATTTCGTGCATCGGCGAAGCGGATTCGGTGCGCTCGGGGATTCGGTATTTACAGGACTGGCATATGGTGATTCATCCGCGCTGTACCGCGTTTTTGGGAGAAATCTCGCGCTATGCCGAGACCGAGGACGGCACCTCGGGTGACGACCACCTCATGGACGCGCTGAGATATGCGGCGGAGGAGCTGAGACGGGGGGAATTGTTCAGCTTCGCGTGAGGCGAAAGTGTTCACCCTATGGAAGATGCAAATTTTTGAAACCCTTGCGGCGCAAGGGTTTCGATTTTTTAAGAGGACATGTACAAGGGGGAGAAAGTATGGTATCATAATATTGCAAACAAACGTTCGGTACTGCGGCCGAGTATCGGAGAGGGGGTTTGCGGAAAGGAGGAAGACATGGTTTCGGATAAGAAGTTCTTGGAAGAAGAACTGAGCCGATTTCGTGCATCGGCAAAGCGGAGTGAGATGCTCACGGGGGTGCGGTACCACCGCGGCGAGCATGACATTCTCTACCGCAGGCGCACGGGGGTCGGGAAAAACGGCGAGGTGCTGGAAGTCAAGCATTTACCGAATGCGCGCTTGGTGGACAACCAATACGCCCGTGCGCTTGAACAGAAGGCGGATTTTCTGCTTGCGCGACCGCTTGCATTCGAGTGCGACGACCAAAACTACACCGCGCACCTAAGACGGTTTTTCAACCGCGGATTTTTGCGCCTGCTCAAAAGCCTTGCAAAGGACACGCTGGATTGCGGCATTGCATGGCTGCATCCCCACTACACCGAGGAGGGGAGATTCACGGTGCGCAAATTTGCGGGGCATGAGATTGTGCCGTTTTGGCGTGACCGCGCACACACCGAGCTTTCGGGTGCGCTGAGATTCTTCGAGTGCGAGGAGTTTGACGGGAAGAAAACCGTACGCCTGGAATACGCCGAGTTTTACGACAGATTCGGGATTACGAAATTCCGCTCGGACAAGCAGGGTCTCACCCTTTTGGGGTACACCCCGTACATGGTGCGCGACGGGGAGAGTCTCGCGTGGGAGAAGGTACCGCTGGTCCCGTTTCGCGCAAACGAGGAGGAGGTACCGCTCATCCGACGTGTGAAGACCTTGCAGGATGCACTCAACACCGCGTGGAGTGACCTTGCAAACGGGCTGCAGTCAAGCCCGTACAACGAGATTTTGGTGCTCAAAAACTACGACGGCACCGACCTTGCCGAATTCCGCCGCAATCTTGCCGCGTTCGGTGCGGTGAAGGTGCGCACGGTGGACGGTGTGGAGGGCGGCTTGGAGCGGATTTCCGCGAAGGTGGATACCGAGGGCTTTCGCTGTGCGATACGCGAACTCAAACGCGCGATTTTGGAAAACGCGATGGGGTACGATGCGAAGGACTTAAAGAGCGGAAACCCGAATCAGATGACCCTGCGCTCGATGTACACCGACATGGACCTCGACGCCAACAGCATGGAATGTGAGTTTCAGGAGTCGCTCGCACTTCTTTTGGAGTTTTACGCGGCGCACCTCTGCCTTTCCGGTCAGGGGGATTTCCGCGGCAAGCGTGTTAGTTTGACCTTTAACCGCGATATGCTGGTCAACGAGGGCGAGGTACTCACACAGCTTGTGAATGCGGGGGTACGCCTGTCCAACCGCACGTTGGTGGGGCAGGTACCGTTTGTGGACGATGTGGCAGAGGAAATGACACGATTGGAGGCGGAAGCATGACGAGAGAGGATTTACTCACCTTGGGCGCGAGCGAGGAGGTCGCAGACCGAATCTTAAAGCGCAGGGAGGTGGAGGAGGCACTCAAAGACGCGGGGGTACGCTCGATGCGGCTCGCACTCTCTCTCATTGATGAGGGGGAGGATGTGGAGAGTCAAATCACGGCACTCCGCTCGGACGAGGAGACCTCGATTTTATTTGAACCGATTCCGATTCGTGGGGTGAGCCCGAGTGAGAGCGCGGAGGAGGTTTCCTTTGACAGCGCACTCTTCGAGGAGCGCAAGCACGATGCGAATTGGATCAACCGCAACTGGGACAAGGTTGCGGAGGCACTCAAACAAGGACGATTGAAATAAGGAGGAAACAATATGGCACTCAATAACTTTATTCCGCAGGTGTGGAGCGCACGCCTGCTTGAAAATCTGGAGAAGAATCACGTGTTTGCATCGGTTGCAAACCGCACCTATGAGGGCGACATCAAGGCGTGCGGCGATCAGGTCAAAATCAACTCGATCGGCCCGATTACGGTGGGTGACTACACCAAGAACACCGACATCCGGGACCCCGAGACCCTGACCGATGCACAGATGGTCTTGAATATCGACCAGGCGAAGTATTTTAACTTCCAGATTGACGATATTGACGCGGCACAGCAGTCACCCAAGGTGATGGATGCCGCGATGCGCGCCGCCGCTTACGCGCTTTCCGAGGATGCGGACAAGTACATCGCAGGCCTCCACATGATGGCGGCGGAGGCAAACTGCATCGGCATCACCGAGGCACCGATGGAGCTTGAAGAGTTCTCGGATGCGTACAAGTATCTGGTACAGCTTGCGGTCAAGCTTGACGAGGCGAATGTCTCGCAGGCGGGCAGATGGGTGGTTGTCCCCGCATGGTACCACGCGGCACTGCTCATGGATCCGCGCTTTGTTCAGGCGGGCACCGCAAACTCCGACCGCGCACTGCACGTGGGCGAGG
>JAZQIE010000004.1:0-7360 GCA_045540975.1 Eubacteriales bacterium | reverse complement strand
CAATGACAAGATGCATGCCTGCGGCACGTGCCATCTGAGTCAGGCGCATGATGGAGTCTTCCACTTCTCTGCGCGCGACCACCATGAGGTCTGCAAGCTCGTCGATGACAATGACGATTTGCGGAAGTTTTTCGCCCTCGCCTGTGGCTTCCACGTGCTGGTTGTAGCCTTTGATGCCGCGCACACCCGCATCCGCAAAGAGTTTGTAGCGCTTCATCATTTCCAAAACCGCCCATTGCAGCGCGCCCGATGCTTTGCGCGGGTCGGTCACGACCGGGACAAGCAGATGCGGAATGCCGTTATAGACACCAAGCTCGACCATTTTCGGGTCAATCATAATGAGACGGACTTCCTCGGGAGTGGATTTATAGAGGATACTGACGATGAGCGAGTTCATACAGACGGATTTACCCGAGCCTGTGGTACCTGCGATGAGCAGATGCGGAAGTTTTGCAATATCACTCACGATACAACCGCCCGTGATGTCGCGACCCATTGCAAATGCAACATTGCTCTTTGCGGCGTCGAATGCGGGAGAGCCGATGACCTCCTGCGCGGAAACCACCTGCACGGTTTTATTCGGCACTTCGATGCCGATTGCGATTTTATCCGGAATCGGTGCGATGAAGACACTGCTTGCGCCAAGCGAGAGTGCGATATCGTCCGAAAGGCCCACAAGACGGGAGAACTTGACACCCGGGTCAAGCTGGACCTCATAGCGCGTGACCGCAGGACCCGAGACCACATTGACCAAATGGACCTCGATCCCGAAGCTCTTGATGGTTTCAATCAAGCGCTGGGCATTTGCGGAGAGTTCTGCCTGACTGATTTTTACCGCGTTTGCCGCGGGTTTGAGAAGGGAGAGCGGCGGATAGCGATACCCTTCTTCCTCGGTTTCGGGTGCATCGCCCGGCTGCTCGGGGACACAATCCGGCTTATCCTCGGGCTCGGGAATCGGAGTCACCTCAGGCTCTTCCTCGGGGACTTCCACAGGTGTGGTTTCCTCCCCCCCTGCCCAATGCCCGAATGCGACACCCGCCTGCTCCTCGGCAAGGCGTTCCGCAGGCGTTTTTTCGGGTTCTTTTGTGTCGAATTCGCCATCATGCGGCACGTCAATATTCGGTCTGCGGCGCGGTTTCTTTACCTGCTCGGGTTTTTTTACTTCTTCAACGGGCTCTTCGTCATACTCCACACCGTGCGGACGGGAGAACCACAAATCGCGCAGGTACTCCCAAATGGATGCGAGGGTAATGTTGCACGCGGTGAGCAAAACAAAGAAGGTTGCAATGAAATACAGCACGATTGTGAGCGGACGGCTGATTTTTTCAATGCAAAGCGCGGTCAAATGCCCCAGAATCACACCGCCTGCGGTGAGGTCCTGAGATGCTGCCGCCATCTCGGCGAGGGATGCGGTGCACGGAAGTTCACCGATGATTGCCTGCACCGATGCACCGACAAGGAGCGGAAACAGCAAGCTGCAAATCACTCTGCCGCGAATCGGACGGCCGCGACTCAAAATCAAAAGCATGCCTGCAAAAATCAGACAAATCGGCAGGATAAAGACACCGCTGCCGGTCAATGTGCGCACGGCATTGTTCATCCAAACCAGCCACTCAGCCTTGCAGAAGAGCGAGAAAAGGATAAACAGCGCAAGTGCAAACAGCACGAATGCCCAATTCTGATTACGGCGTGCGCGCTCCTTCTGTGTCATCTTATGAACCGTATTGGTTTTACGCTTGGTTGTTTTTTTACGCGGCGCGGAAGCGGGTTTACGCTTTGCCGCGGTTTTTTTCTTGGTGTCTGCCACAGCAGGGCCCTCCTATAGATAAAATTCCGATTTTATTATACCATACTTCTGTTTGATTTGGAAGGGGGAAAATTAAAAAAAGCCGTCTGTGACGGCTTTGATTTTATACGGCAAGCAGAATGTTTACCCCATACATGGTGAGAGAAAGTGCGAGGACACACACCGCGAGAATCAAATGTTTTTGATGGGGTTTTCCGTCCGAAAAGCGGAAGCTCCAAATGGTAAAGAGCACCATGGCGGCAAAGAGTGCGAGATGCCCGACGGTGGGGACAATCATATACGACGGAGTTGCCATCGGCGACACACCGACAATCAAGCCGGTGATGACCAAGACCACCAACATGCACACCATACTTGCAACACTCAAAACGATGTATTTCACTGCATTTTTCACCAAAATCAACTCCTTTTTTCTTAGTATAGCACACATTTGTCGAATAGGGAAGAAAAAAATCTGCGAAACGTAAGTTCCGCAGATATTTCATTTAGTTTTCCAGGAGACGGTCAACGAATTCCTCGAATGCGACCGATACGGTTTGGTATTCTTCTTCGCTGTCCACTTCGTCAAGGAGCGGATTGCCGTCCGCATCTTCCGCAAAACGGAAAACCAAAACCTCGCCGTCCGCCTCAGCAACAGGCTGAAGCACGATATACTCATACTCCCCTGCTTTGAAGGTGCCGAGGGTTGCGCATTGGAGTTCGCTGTCATCCTCAAGAGTGAGGGTGATAAAATCCTTTTTACTCATACTTTTCTCCTCTTTCAGTCATCATGCAACCGATTCCAATTCGTTTTTCAAGGAACCGACTATGAATCCGGGGAGCATTGGATACCCCTCCGGAAGGAAATCTTAACCGAAGAACTTTTCGTGGACCGCCTTGAGTGCGCGGTCGCCGTCTGCTTCCGCAATCAAAACGGAAACCTTGATTTCGGAGGTGGAGATCATCTGGATGTTGATGCCTGCACCCGCGAGTGCTTCGAACATGGTTGCGGCAACGCCCGGGTTGTTGATCATACCCGCGCCGACGATGGAGACCTTGCAGACGTCCTCGGAGACCTTGATGTCTTCGATGCCGATGAGGTCACGGTTTGCATTTAAGACTTCGAGTGCGAGGTCACGGTTTGCGGTATCAACGGTGAAGCTGATATCCTTGAGACCATCGCGACCGATGGACTGGAGAATGATATCGACATTGACCTTCTTCTGTGCCAAAGCAGAGAAAATTTTGAATGCGATGCCCGGGATGTCTTTCAGATTGATAAGCGAAATGCGGACAACGTTTTTATCCTTCGCGACGCCGCTGATGAACATTTTTTCCATTTTAGTAGCCTCCTTAATCTTGGTGCCGGGTTTGATGTTGCGGTCGAAACTGGAGAGAACTTCCAGCTCAACATGGTAGCGCTTTGCCATTTCAACCGAGCGGTTGTGGAGCACCTGTGCGCCGAGGGATGCAAGCTCGAGCATCTCGTCGCAGGTGATTTCGTCAAGTTTCTTTGCATCTTTTACAATGCGCGGGTCTGCGGTGTAAACACCGTCAACATCGGTGAAAATCTGGCACAAATCCGCTTTGAGCGCGACCGCGAGTGCCACAGCCGAGGTGTCCGAGCCGCCACGACCGAGGGTGGTGACGTCGTCATACTTGTTGATTCCCTGGAAGCCTGCGACCAAAACGATTTTACGCTTTGCAAGTTCGCAGGAAACACGCTCCGCGTCCACCTTCTGGATGCGCGCGCCGCCGTAGTTACTGTCGGTCTTCATGCCAATCTGCCAGCCGGTCAGAGAGATGACCGGGAAGCCCATTGCCTCGATTGCCATTGCCATGAGGGAAATGGAAATCTGCTCGCCGTTTGCCAGCAACATATCCATCTCGCGCTTGGAGGGGTTGGGGTTTAATTCTTTTGCTTTTTCGATGAGATCATCGGTGGTATCGCCCTGCGCGGAGAGGACAACCACCACGTCGTTGCCTGCTTTATAGGTATCGGTAATGATTCCTGCAACGCGCTGGATACGTTCGGTATTTGCAACCGAGCTTCCGCCGAATTTTTGCACGATCAGACTCATTGTTTCGCTTCTCCTTTATCAAAATTTGTTCTATCTTAGTCTAATGCCAAAACCTTCATCGGTGCACTGACCGTACAAGATTTGGACAAGACTTCGAGTTTTTCTTCAAGTTCGTAGCCGCTCATCGCACCTGTGACGAATGCTGCCTCGGAAGGCTTTGCACCCTCGCGGGAGAGGAACTTCACATCGCCGAATACCGCTGTGACCGCACTGGACACGCTCTCACCGGAAACACGGAGATAGTATGCGGAAACGAACTTCTTGCTGTCTTCCACAACCGAGCCGTCGCTGTCTTCCCAGCCGAAGTACTTGGTCTTATCGGTATGCTGACAAGCATCGATGACATCTGCCACAACCGCACTTGCGGTCGGGAGTTTGCCTGCGCCGCGGCCGTAGAACATGGTATCGCCCACCGCGTTGCCGCGGACCATGACACTGTTGAACACGCCGTTGACATTTGCAATCAGTTCACTCTTCGGGACAAGGTGCGGGCCGACAAATGCAAAAATCTTGCCGTCTTCCGCGCGCTTTGCACGTCCGAGGAGTTTGATGACCATATCGCCGCTTTCCGCATATGCCACATCTTCCAAAGTGATTTTGGTGATGCCCGAAGTTTCCACAAATTCCGGATATACATGACGGCCGAATGCGAGTGCGGACAGGATGCAGATTTTTCTGCAAGCGTCATGACCTTCCACGTCTGCCGCCGGGTTGCGCTCCGCATAACCCTTTTCCTGCGCCTCTGCGAGCGCCGCTTCAAAGGTGAGACCGTCTTCAATCATACGGTTTAAGATGTAGTTGGTGGTGCCGTTTAAGATGCCGAACACTTCGTCAATGCGGTTTGCCGCAAGGCACTGGCACATCGGGCGGATAATCGGAATACCGCCGCCGACCGATGCTTCAAAGAGGTAGTTGACACCGCGCTCACGTGCGATTTTGAGAAGCTCCGCACCGTGGGTCGCAACCAGTTCTTTATTGGAGGTGACAACACTCTTGCCTGCGAGAAGCGCACGCTTGGTGAAATCGTATGCGGGACGGAGACCGCCGATGGTCTCGACCACGACATTGACTTCGGGGTCCGCCTCAACGACCGCAAAATCCTTGACGAACAAATCCGCATGCGGATCGGAGGAAAAATCGCGGATGTCCACGATGTACTTGACCTTGACCGCATCTCCTGTATTTTTTGCAATCTCTGCCGCATTGGTTTCGATGACTTCGACAACACCCGAACCGACTGTGCCGTAGCCCAATACTGCTGCGTATTTCATTCTGCTCTTTCCTTTCTATTCGCCTGCCAGCGGTTCAAACCACAGCACGCCTTTGATTTGCATTGCTTTTGTGATGAAGCTTTCCAGCTTTAATTTCATTTGAGCGGTTTCCGCCGAGATGGTGACCGCCGCCTGCCCGTTGATCGGAATGGACTGGTTGATGGTCAGGATATTTGCACCCGAGCGTGCAAAGTGTCCCAAAACTCCGGAGAGGACACCCGGCTCATCCTTGAGCATACAGTGGAAGGTCATCATCCGCTCGGTTGCCATTTCGTAATACGGCTTGACCGCATCCTTGTATTTATAAAACGCGCTTCTGCTGATTCCCGCCATTTCGGCGGCTTCATTTACGGTTTTCGCCTTGCCCGCCTGCAAATACTGCTTCGCATCGCAAACGCGCAGGAAAACCTCGGGCAGCGCAGACCCTTCGACCACGTAATAACGCAAGCGATCCATCCGCATCCTCCTTTCCGAGAATCCGTGACACGCGGAAAACTATCCTTGACACGTGGATAGTATCATAACACATTCTATCGAAAATTGCAATGCTTTTTTTCATTTTTATACAATCTGACACCCGTTGGTTTTTTATACATCTGTTTTTCCGATGCAAACGAAAGTCCACAGCAGAAACACATTTTGCACAGCAATATTTTTTTGGTTTCAGTATATACTGTTTTACGGGAGGGGATTTGCTTTGCCGGAAAACAAACATTTGCGCGTAATTGTTCTCACTTTTTATTGTTTCATTGTTGTTTTCGCCTTATTCATTCTGTTTCGATACATTTTTAAGGTTATTGCGCCGTTTTTGATTGCGTTGGTGTTTGCCGCGCTGATTGAACGTCCCGTGTCCTTATCTCAAAAACACTTGCATCTGCCACGCGCACTCGCAAGCGGCATTTGCACCGTAATTCTGTTTACGGTCGGTTTGGTCGCGGTTTGGTTTATTTGCACAAAAATCTTCACCGAAGTACGGGGGCTCTTCGCTTCCCTCCCCACCATCGAGGAGCTGCACACCAAGGCAAGCGGGCTCATTCATTCCCTGCCCGTGCCGCTTCGCAATGCGGCAAGTCACTTGCACCTTACCGATGCCTTTCCCTCCGAACGGCTGATTTCGGGCGCAGGGAAGGTCGCACTCGGACTTCCCTCGTTGCTCTTCTCCCTGCTCACCGCATTGTTTGCCACATTTTTCCTCAGTGCAGAGAAGGATGTCCTGTTTGACCTGTTGGGAGCAAGGGTGCAAAAACTTTGTGCAACCGCGCAGAAGCACGGGATACAGCTCGCAGGATGTTATCTTCGCGCTGCGGCACTTCTCTTTCTCCTTACCTTTTCACTCCTCGCTGTCGGGTTTTCGGTGCTGCGGATTCGCTATGCGCTGGGGCTCGCATTTCTCACCGCACTGCTCGATGCGGTGCCTGTCTTCGGCACGGGTGCAATCCTTCTCCCAATGGCGGTGTTGCGGCTTTTCGCAGGTGACTATATCACCGCGGTTGGGTTGGTGCTTCTTTATCTCATCATCCTCGCCGCGCGGAGCATTGCCGAGCCGAAAATTTTGGGTGAGCAAATCGGACTTTCACCGTTTTTCACCTTATTCTTCCTTTATGTGGGAATCCGCTGCTTCGGATTCTTCGGGGTATTCCTCCCCCCGCTTGCCGCAATCGGATTTAAGATATATAAAAGCCGTGGCAATGCCACGGCTTAAATCGTTTTTCCTCTTTATTTGCTTTCTGCGAGGAGTGTGGTGCGAATGTTCCAAAGTTTCTGGGACAAGTCCACATAATAGCGGTGCGGATTTTCAAACCGCAGTACTTCGCTCCACAGAGTTTCGATCTGTTCCGCACAGTAGGTACGGATTTCATCAATCTCGGGAGACTCATAGACGCACTTACCTGCTTTGAAAATGGGCTCAAGCAACGGACGTGCGGTAAAGTCGGTCAATGTTTTGCGCTTCCAGGTTGCTTCCGGGTCGAAGAGTTCGTACGGCTCATCGTTTGCGATGATTTCGCTGTGCAGAGTGAGGACGTCTGCCATTGCCTTGCCGCTCTCGTTATCGTAAAGTCTCCAAACCTGCTTAAAGCCCGGGATGGTGATTTTTTCGATATTTTCGGAAATCTTGATTTTCGGAATGATTTCGCTGCCTTCTTCCACCGCGGCGAGTTTATAAACACCGCCGAACACCGACTCACTGCGCGCGGTGATGAGACGCTCACCCACACCGAAGG
>JAZQIE010000003.1:0-2925 GCA_045540975.1 Eubacteriales bacterium | reverse complement strand
CGACATGGCTACGATCCGACTTATTTCCCCGCAATTAATTCATCTCCTGCCAAATCATCTTCCAAGTATTTTGCCCAGACCGCCATGAACGACATCACGCCAGGGGCAATCAAGCCTTTGAAGATGCTGTTTTTGGCAACTGCCTCATCGGTATGCAGGGGGATATTATCATACTTACGCGCGAAATCCAGCATATCCTCTTTAGAAATCAATGCAGGTTTGATTTGGGTTACAGAGCCTAATTGAAATTCTTCAAAATACATGTTCAAAACCTCGATTCTGATTTATAAAACATCGGCATTATAGCAGAGTTTTAGAGAAAAAGCTAGGAACCTCAGGTTCCTTGCTTTTTAGTCTTTGTCCTTTAACATATCCGGGCGTTTGAGTTTTGTGCGCAAAACCGCTTGTTCGTGACGCCATTTCGCGATGTTTGCATGGTGACCCGAAAGTAGAATTTCGGGGACAGCGCGGTCATGCCAAACGGCGGGACGAGTATACTGCGGATATTCCAAAAGCCCGTTGAAATGGCTTTCGTCTGTGAAACATGCTTCGTCCGACAAGACTCCCGGAATCATGCGGAATACAGCATCGGCAAGCGCCATTGCCGGGATTTCTCCGCCTGTCAGCACAAAGTCACCCATGGAGATTTCCTCATCCACACATTCTTCAATAAAACGTTCGTCGATTCCTTCGTAATGACCGCAGACCAAAATTAAGTTTTCAAAGTCTGCCGCAAGTCGGCGCGCGTGCCCCTGATTGAAAACCGCACCTTGCGGTGACAGATAGATGGTGTGGATGGGCTTTCCGACCTCGTCAATGACATGCTTCCATGCATGATACAAAGGATCGGCATTCATGACCATGCCAAGCCCGCCGCCGTACGGATAATCGTCTACCTGCTTTTGCTTGTTCTTTGTATAATCCCGAATCTGATGCGCGCGTATGTCAATAATACCGCGCTCAACAGCACGTCCGATGATGCTTTCGTGCATCATCGCGAGTACCGCATCGGGGAAGAGGGTCAAAACATCAATCCGCACGAGAAGACCCTCCTTCGGTAGCCATTCCCGGGATGAGTTTGACAATGACTTTTTTTGCATTGAGATCAACACTTAAAACAAACTCATGAACAACCGGAATCATATATTCCTGCTGCCCCTGAACAACGTATACGTCATTTGCGGGAAGATTGAGCACATCTTTGATTTTGCCGATTTCTTCACCGGTCTCGGTCACAACCGTCAATCCCAAAAGGTCCGAAATGAAATACTGACCTTCGGGAAGTGTGAGACCGCTTCGGTCGACTTGGACAATTTTGTTTTTTAAACACATTGCCGCGTTGATGTCGTTAATCCCGTCAAGTTTTGCAAGAACACAGCCTTTGTGCGCACGAGCGGTCACAACTTTGACCGGAGCGCCATCTATATAATACACGTCAAATTCGCACAAGAACTCGGCGCTGTCACACCAGGGTTGGATTTTGACCTCGCCACGGATTCCGTGTGTATTGACGATTTTTCCGCCTTCCATTAATTTCATAATGTCACATCTCCGAAGAATAGTTAGGGCTGCGCAGGAAAACGCAGCCCAGTACACTTGCATCAGTCAACGATATCGACAGATACTTTCAAGTTTTTGTGGTTGCCCGCGGCCTTCATGATTGCGCGAATCTCCTTCGCGATACGACCATGCTTGCCGATGACCTTGCCCATGTCTTCCGGCGCAACACGAAGCTCAAGCAAAAGCTCATCTTCACGTTCCACTTCGGTGACATTGACAGCATCCGGTGCATCCACAAGGTTTTTTGCGATGTAGGTAAGTAGCTCTTTCATCGTTTGTTTCCTTTTCTTTCGTGGCTTAGAGTGCACCGGTACGCTTCAGCAGTACCTTAACGGTATCGGTGGGCTGAGCACCCTTCTTGATCCACTCGAGAGCACGCTCGGTGTCGATCTTGATTTCAGCCGGCTCGGTAAGCGGATTGTAGGTACCGAGTTCTTCGATGAAACGACCGTCACGCGGGGAACGGGAATCAGCAACGATAACACGATAGAACGGAGCCTTCTTAGCACCCATTCTGCGAAGTCTGATTTTTACCATTGTTTTCACCTCCATCATAAAGTTTCGCAAATCTATTTTTAGTTTATTTGCTACAAGTTAAAAGGGGAATCCGCGGCGCTTGCCGAACTTTGCCATCTTTTTCATACCGCCGTCCGTCATCTGCTTCATCATCTTGCAGGATGCTTCAAATTGCTTGAGCAGACGGTTTACATCCTCGACTTTTGTTCCGCTTCCCGCGGCGATTCGCTTTTTGCGTGTAAATCCCAGAATCTTCGGATTCTCACGTTCTTCCGGTGTCATGGAAAGAATGATTGCTTCGGTGCGAGCGAGCGCACGTTCATCGATAGAAGCGGAAGAGAGCGCTTTTGCATTCATCCCCGGGAGCATGCCGAGTAAGTCGGTCATGGAGCCCATGTTCTTCATCTGCTTCATTTGATCTAAAAAGTCCGAAAGGGTAAAACGGTTTGCACGGATTTTTTGCTCCAGTGCAATCGCGGTTTTTTCATCGAATGCGGTTTGTGCTTTTTCAATCAAAGAGAGCACATCACCCATGCCGAGGATACGGGAAGCCATACGCTCGGGGTGGAAGGGCTCGATTTGATCGAGTTTTTCACCAACGCCGATATATTTAATCGGCTTTCCTGTAACAGCACGGACAGAGAGCGCTGCACCGCCTCGCGCATCACCGTCAAGTTTGGTGAGATAAACACCGTCGATTCCCAGCGCTTCGTCAAACGCGCTTGCGGCGTTTACCGCATCCTGACCGGTCATTGCATCGAGCACCAACATGATTTCATGCGGCTTGACCTCGGCTTTGATGGCTTTGAGTTCGTCCATCAACTCCTCATCAATATGCAAACGACCTGC
>JAZQIE010000002.1:0-5358 GCA_045540975.1 Eubacteriales bacterium | reverse complement strand
CTACGATCCGACTTGGTGGGAATCTCACGCTGCATGGAATTGAGGAGATACTGCTCCACTTCATCCGCAACCGACTCCAACGCATGAAGCGGAACCGGGCGCTTTTCACACGCGCGGAGCAAACCGTTGAGCAGTTTTTGCTTATCAAACGGCTGACGGCTACCGTCTTTCTTCACAACGAAAAACGGCATATGCTCCACAACCTCATAAGTTGTGAATCTCTTTTTACAGGACAAGCACTCTCTGCGGCGGCGGATACTGCTGCCTTCATCGGTGGGACGTGTATCGATGACCTTACTTTCGGGATGGCTGCAAAACGGACAGATCATGTTTAGCACCTCACATCAGTTATTTGTTACAACCGCAAGTCCTCCAAAATATCGTGAACTGTGGCAGACGTAACACTATATGTAGATAATACCACAATCAACTCCTGAATTTCAAGCAAATTTCGGGTAATATTCGGAATTTCGGTTAATTTTTCGGGAGAAACACGTGTTTCGCGCAACCGCAACCCGTAACTTCCCTCTCCCGATTCCTCAATCAGCTCATACGTGATGTTGAGAAGGTCCCCGTTTTCGGTTTTGATTTCGCGGGAAATCGAATCCATACAACCACTCCTTGTGTTTTTATGAGTTCGATTATAGCCGGATTCTCCCATTTTGCAAGAAAAATTTTTTCGTGTCGAATCATCAAAATTTTAAGTCAAATCGCATCGGATTTTGCTGATTTCCGCCTCAAGGAAGGATTTTGCCGCCAAAAACTCGGAATCATCGCCGTAGTCTTGACGATAAACCTCGATAATCAAAAAATTTGAATATTCCTTCTGCGCCAAACAGTTAAAAAATTGGTGATAATCAAAGTCGCCTTTTCCCGGAAGAAGCGAGAGTTTCTCACCCTTTCCGTCGCTGATATGGATATTCAAGAGGCGGTCACTCATCGCATCCGCATATTCCTGCCACGGGGTATTGACGCGGCGCGCTTGCTTTAAGTCCAACGTAAAGCCGATTTTATCGCCCAACGCTTCACGAAGGGCGCGAATGTACTTCGGGTCATGGGAGGCGCACCAGGAGACGTTTTCCTGCGCGACGATAATTCCATGCTGCGCCGCACATTCCGCAAGACGGCAAAACACCTCACATTGCGCTTCTATCCCGACACCGCCGTATCCGATTTGATTCGGGTTACGCTCGCCGTGGAAGGAGAAATACTGCGCACCGAGGATTGCCGCCGCTTCGAAATAGCGGTTGTAGGCATCCATCGCATCGGAAATTCTGCGGCTGTATCCGCTGAAAAAGTACAGACTCTCGATTGCCGCGGTATAGGAATGCACAGACACCACGTTGACACCGCCGTCATCCAGTTTTTTTCGCAGGTTTTTGCAGAAGGTCGGATGGTACTCACATTCGGAATTCACAAAAATTTCGGTATTGCGAAAACCGAGTTGAATGATGCGGTCAATTGCTTCTTCGGTTTGCATCGGGTAAAAGCTTGCGCTCGAAACTCCTATTTCCATATTCCCACTCTCCTGCCAGATTCTTTGAATTGAGCCCCCCGCACGGATGTGTTACCATAGAAGCGGAGGTGTCTTTGATGTTACTTATTATATCACAGTTTTTGAAAAAACAAAACCCGGTACATCTGATTTTACGGATTGGGTCTGTCTACGCCGGGTTGCTTGCGGTTTTTGCCATTCTTCTCATTCGCGGTGGGATTCAGCCCACTGTCTCTTTTGACCGCACGGTTGAGGGATTGCTTGTCGGTGCCATCACCGCGATTTTGCAAACACTCATCGGCGCAATGTTTCTGGGGCAAATGAAAAAGACGGATTCGTAATGAATCCGTCTTTTTTTGATTGGTTAAATCTTTTTGCCTTTGCGGTAGAGTTTTGCCCAAACAGAACCGGAAAGGAATACAGAGGAGAACAAGCCTGCAACGATACCGACAACAAGCGGCAGTGCAAAGTTCTGCAGGGACGGAACACCGAGAATCAAAACCATGAGAACGGTAAACAAGGTGGTGAGAGTGGTGTTCAAACTACGGCCCATAGACTGCCAGATGCTGATGTTGACGATGTCATCAAAGCTCTGCTTACGGAGCAGTTTTCTGTTCTCACGGATACGGTCAAAGATAACGATGGTTGCGTTGATGGAATAACCGAGAATCGTGAGGATTACAGCGATGAAGGTCATGTTCAGCGGAATGCGGAAGATGACATATGCACTCAGCATAACGAGGACGTCATGGAGCAGTGCAACCACTGCCGCGATACCGGAACGGAAGTCAAAGCGGATGGTGATATAGACCAGCATGAGGAGGATTGCAACGAATGCTGCGGTGATAGCCGCATTGCGGATATCATTACTCATGACCGGGTCAACGTTATCGACCGCGAGCAAATCGGTGGTGCTGCCTTCTGCAGAGCCGTCGCTCAAGCTGTACTTGGAGACGAGTGCCTGGAACACAGCGTCACGGGTCTGGGTATCCAGAGTCTTGGTCTTGATGATGACCTGGGTGTTCCCATCGCCGCTCTTCTGGATGGAAGAAACCGCTTCACCGGTGACACCCTTTACAACGTCTGCGATTTCATCGAGCGCTGCTTTATCCAGTTCCTGATGCATTTCGATGTTCATCATGGTACCACCGACAAAGTCGATGTCATAGTTGAACAGGTTGACACCAAACGGGAGCAGGATCATGGAAACGAGACCGACCAGGCAAAATACGATGCCGATGATACCGAACAACGGAAGTTTATTCGGAATGTGTAATTTTTCACTCATTTTCTGAAACATCTTTCTGCCCTCCTCTTACAAGCCGAATGCTTTCAGCGACTTGATATTCATGCCGACCAACTGCTTAAGCAGGAAGCGGCTGACCACAAGCACGGTGAACATGGAAACGATAACGCCGAGGCCCAGAGTGATTGCGAAGCCACGGATGGTACCGGTACCGAGCAGGTACAGAACGACTGCCGCGATCATAGTGGTGATATTGGAGTCCAAGATAGCGGTGAATGCACGCTTGTAACCCGCATCAACACTTGCACGGATGGTCTTGCCAAGGCGAAGTTCTTCCTTGATACGCTCGAAGATGATGACGTTTGCGTCAACCGCCATACCGATGGACAGGATGATACCTGCCATGCCCGGGAGGGAGAGGTTGACACCGAGCAAAGCCATGATAATGACCATGAGTGCTGCATAGAAGATGAGCGCAAGGTCAGCAACAATGCCCGGGACACGATAAACGATGAGCATGAAGAGAAGAACCAGAATCAGACCGATGAGGCCTGCAACAAGGCTCTTGGAGAGTGCTTCTTCACCCAAGGTAGCACCGACGGTACGGAGCTCAACGTCCTTGAGGTTGAACGGAAGACGACCGGAGTTGATGATAGCAGCAAGGTCCTTTGCGTACTGCGCCGGGGAAGCATCTTCTCCGCCGGAACCGACGGTGATGGTGACTTCAGCGGTGTTGATACCGGTGGTCTTATACTCTTCACCGACAAACGGAGTGCTCTGGACTTCGTTGTCAAGCAAGATTGCAATGAAGTTCTTTTCTTCGCCTGCGCGGTTTGCCGCAACGCGAGTTGCTTCGGCAAACTTTGCGACCGCATCGTCACTAAGCTTGAGCGCGATGTAGTGCTGGCTGACGCCACCCTGCTGGAGCTGGCCGTATTCAGCCGATGCGCTAACGATGTCATTACCGCTCAAAACGACGTTGCCGTCTGCATCCGCAAACTGCAAGAGCGCGGTCTTACCAAGCATCTGAACTGCTTCTTCCGGATCGTTGACTGCCGGAATCTCGACCATGACGCGCTTGTCGCCCACCAGCTGGACGGTTGCTTCGGAATAGTTGAGACTATCCAAGCGGCGCTGCAGAATGGTCTGCACGGTTGCCATATCGTCCTCAAGAGCGGACATATCATATCCGTCTTCAAGCTGTGCTTCAAATGTGATACTCGATCCGCCTTTCAGATCAAGGCCTTGCTTGATTCCTTCCGCGGCACTCGGGATTGCAAAATTTCCGACTTTAAAGCCGAAAACCGTGATGCTTACCAGCAGTGCCAGAACGAGGATCGAAGCAAGAAAAACTCCTACTCTTTTTCCCATGGTTGTTTCCTCCTTAGTAATACATTGCAAAGTGCAATAAACACTTTGATTATTATATCCCTTTTCTCGTCATCCGTCAACTAAATATTGTGTTAAACTTTCAAATTTGCTTCAAAATCCACATCATCGAGGTACGGAGCGATTGCGGGCTTAACTTCGGCTTCGATAAATTCGACCACCTGCTCGGCACTTCTGCCGATGAAATCACGCGGGTCGAGGTGCGCACGGATTTCCGCTTCGGTGAGACCGAACATCGGGTCATTTGCAATGCGCTCGATGAGGTCGTTATCCAAGCCTTCCTCCTTCACGCGCTTGCCTGCCGCGATGGAGTGAGTACGGATGCGCTCATGGAGTTCCTGACGGTCGCCGCCTTTTTTGACCGCGCCCATCATGATGTTTTCGGACGCCATAAACGGAAGCTCACTCATGACGCGCTTTTCGATGACCTTCGGATACACCACAATACCGTTTGCGATATTGAGGTAGATATTGAGAATTGCATCGATTGCGAGGAATGCTTCCGGAACCGAAATGCGCTTGTTTGCCGAGTCATCCAAGGTTCTTTCAAACCACTGGCAGGATGCGGTGATTGCCGGGTTGAGGGCATCCACCATGACATAACGTGCCAGCGAGCAGATACGTTCGCTGCGCATCGGGTTGCGCTTATACGGCATTGCGGAGGAGCCGATTTGCTTGGTTTCAAACGGCTCTTCGAGTTCTTTTAAGTTGGACAGCAGGCGCAGGTCGGTTGCAAACTTGGATGCGCTCTGCGCAATTCCGGACAGAGTGGACAGAATCTGCGAGTCCAGTTTACGGGAATAGGTCTGACCCGAAACCGCAAAGCAGGACTTAAAGCCCATTTCTTCCGCAATCAAATCCTCGAGTTTCTTGACCTTTTCGTGGTCACCGTCGAAGAGTTCAAGGAAGCTTGCCTGTGTACCTGTGGTACCCTTTGAGCCAAGCAGACGCATATTTTCGATGCGGTATTCCACTTCGCTGAGATCCATAAGAAGTTCTTGAATCCAAAGAGTTGCGCGCTTACCGACCGAGGTGAGCTGCGCGGGCTGATAATGGGTAAAGCCCAAAGTCGGCATATCCTTGTACTGCTCTGCGAATTTGGAGAGCGCCGCAATGACGCTGACCAAACGCTTACGGACAAGCTTTAAGCCTTCATCCATCAGAATGACATCGGTGTTATCGCCAACGTAGCAGCTGGTGGCACCGAGGTGGATGATGGGTTTTGCCT
>JAZQIE010000001.1:0-5599 GCA_045540975.1 Eubacteriales bacterium | reverse complement strand
GCACCCTCCGCGGAGGGTGCCTCAATTTTTCCATCATTTAGTTTCTTTTGTATTGGTCAATTTCAATTAGAATTTTCATAATCTGTTCCTGTTCTTCCGGACGTTTGCTCATCAAAAACTCATAGCAAGCCAGAGGAAAATTATGTTTCGACGTGTCTTGCCCTCCAAGATTCTCAAACAGTTTTGATAATGATACATTCAGCGAAGAAGCAACTTTTTCAATACTTTCCAATGTGGCATTCTTTTCTCCGCGTTCGATTTGACCGATATAAGTCGGGTGACATCCTGCAAGCTCTGCTAACTTTTCTTGGCTGAAACCAAGTTGCGTTCTATAATTACGGATACGCTGACCAACAATTTTTGCTAAACCGCTCATAAAATCACCTCTATATTAGAGTCTATTGATATTGCTTTCGTTATTCCATAGACTATTGATATTTATAGCGCGGTGTCATATACTATGAATATCATAAAGTGCAATTTTATTGCTTATAGTATTCTTTGCGAGGTGAAAATATGAACGAACATCATACTTGTTGCGTTTTTGGCCATAGAACGATAGTCGAAACCGAGGAATTGAATGCAAAACTTTACAATATCATCGAAACAATGATTCTAACGAAACATGTTGATACCTTTCTTTTTGGGAGCAAGAGTCGTTTTAATGATTTATGTCTCGACCTCGTTACAAAAATCAAAGAAAAATACCCGCACATAAAACGAGTTTATGTACGGGCGGAATATCCATATATTAGCGAGCATTATAAAAACTATCTTTTGGAACGTTACGAAGATACATACTATCCCGAAACGATTATCGGTTCCGGACGAGCGGTCTATATCAAGCGGAACTATGAAATGATAGACAACAGTCGGTTTTGCATCGTTTATTATAACGAAAAGCAAGTGCCCGCCATCGGAAAAAGCGGAACAAAAATCGCGCTTGATTATGCCATCAAAAAGAAGAGGCATGTGATCAAACTTCCGATTCCAAACGATGTTTGACAACTGATTTAGGGGTATTATTCTTTTGCTTTGAAGACTCTGATTGTTTTGCCGAGTTTTTTGGAGTTTTCGATGACGAATTTGGTGCCGCGCGAGGTCCCGTCCCAAAACGCGAGGACCATGTCTGCGTACTCGATGATTTGGAGGTTGCGCTTTAGGGGTGCGCCTCTGCCGTATTTGTCATATTCGGGCAAAAACTCGGTGAGGGTCAAACCATGCGCGAGCGCGTACTCACGCGCGCAGGTGTCAATCCCCTTCGCTCCGCCCGAGACGATTTCGGTGGTGTCGGGCGGCAGGTATTTCCCCAAATCCTCGACAATGAGTCCGCGGGAGCCGATGACTGCTACTTTCATAGGAGTTCCTCCAGAATGGCGGTGCAGCCCGCAAGGATTTCGTCATAGGTGGTGTCGAAATCTCCGGTGTACCACGGGTCGGCAACACTTCCGCCCGTGGTGTAGTCCTTGAGGAGACACACCTTTCCCTCGGGGTCGTCTTTTATAATCCGCATCAGGTTGCGGATATTCATGGAATCCATACAGATGAGTTTGTCGTAGGCGGCATAATCCGCTTTGGTCACCTGCCGCGCGGCATGACCCTCGCAGGAGATTCCGTGCGCGGCGAGTTTCCGCTTTGCGGGTGGGTAGACCGGGTTTCCGAGTTCTTCGGTACTGGTCGCACAGGACGAGACTGTGACCGAAGGAATCCCGTTTTTGCGCAGTAAATCCCGCATGACGTACTCCGCCATGGGACTGCGGCAAATATTTCCGTGACAGATAAAAAGCAGTTTCATAATGCTACCTCGAGATGAATTTTTTCCAGATGGGGGTGGCGATGGCGCAGAGGAGTGCGGAGACCACGAACATTCCGACCCAGGAGAGGATGGTCCCGTTCCAGCCGTAGGCTTCCGCGAGGACACCGAACAGATAATTTCCCATGAGCACACCGAAGGAGGCGCAGGCGTTTAGGATGCTTGCGACACTGCCTGTACGGTGGAAGCGCGCAAATTCGGGCGGGACATAGATTTGGATGAGCTGGTTTCCCGCATAGGTCATGGTGGTGACGAGGATGAGAAGTACGATCATGACCCCCACCGAGATGCTTTGGTTGAGAAGCATGAGCGCGGTTGCGGGCGCGCCGATGACGAATGAGGCGGTAAGGAGCAAAACCGTGTTCTTCACGCGCTTGGGGTACAGCCACGCGACGAGCAGGACACCCGAGAGGTTTACAAAGACCAGCAGTGTGGTAAGCAGGTTGGACGTGGAGAGCGAGACCCCGTAAATCTCGATGAGCATGGTGGGCATCCATGTTTTGATACCAAGATCCAGCGCGGAGCGCAGAAGACCCGGCAGCAGAAGGAGCATTGCGCCGCTTCCCACAAGGAGCGGCATGAGGGCGTGTTTCTCCTGCGGGGTATCCGCGGCCACGGTCTCACGCGGGATTTGTTCCAGCACGGGTTTTTGACGGGATGCAAACAGCCACAGCACCAGCACCGCGACCCCGATAACACCGTTTACGAAAAACAGCACGGGCCAGCGCGCGAATTTCAAGACCACCGCGGCGAGCAGGTAATTTGCTACCATACCACCGCAATAGCAGAAGGCGATGGCGGTCATGGCGCGTTTTTGATGGTCGGGGTGCAGATACTCGGTGGTGACGCGCAGGAGCGCGGGCCACATGGCAAACTGGGCGAGGCCGTTGAGACTCCACAACACGAGGAGCGGCACGAAGCCCTTTGCAAAGCCCATACACACCGAGAAGACCGCGTTTGCAATCAGGGTGAGCGAGATCAGGCGAAAGGGCGAGACCCGTTCAATGATGCGGATGCCGAAGATTTGGGCAACCCCGTAGAAAAGATAGAAGCCCGCATTGACAAGGCCGGAGTTTGCTTTGGTGAGAAGCCCTTCCCCCAGCATTGCCGCCATGGCGGCGGAGTACGCGTTTTTCCCCATGCAGATGAGGGTATAAGAAATCCAAAGCGCGAGAAATACCAAGGCACTCGCGCGCTCGGACGGATTTAATTTCCGAAACATAGTCTCACTTCCAATACGGGTTTATGGTAACACAGGAAGCGGAAAAAAGCAAGACAAAACCTCCCCGTTGGGGAGGTTTGCCTAACAAATTAAGGAGTCTCACCGCAGGAGGCTCATAGCGGTGACGATTCTTTGTGGCACATATCTTTCATGCCGCAATCCGCACAGCCGCAGCCGCAGCCGCCGGATTTCCGTTTTTTTACCTCCGCCACCACGATGAGGACGAAGACGACGATAACCGCCGCAAGTACAATCCATTTCATTTACTTTACCTCATGGACTTCTTCCACGGCAAGACGTGCCTTGCCGTCGAATTTGTTTTTACGGAAAGTGAAGTAGCAGATGACCAGAAGGGTCAGAATTGCAAATCCTGTCCAAACCGTGAAGCCGCCGCCTGCAAAGAGTGTGCCGAGCTGGTAGACGATGAGCGAGATTGCATAGGCAAAGACACACATATACCCGATTGCGAACACGGTCCATTTCCAGTTGTTCATCTCACGGCGGATGGCACCCATTGCCGCAAAGCACGGTGCACAGAGCAGGTTAAAAATCATAAACGAGAATGCGGCAAGACCGCTTCCCGCGAAGATTTCATGCGCCGCGGAATAGGGGTCGCCCATGGAGGAGAGGGTCCCGAACACACCGACCACTTCTTCCTTTGCGACAAGACCCAGAATGGTTGCGACCGCGCTCTGCCAGTTGCCAAAGCCGAGCGGAGCAAAGAGGTATGCAATCCACTCACCGATGACGTTTAAGATACTCTTTGCATCTCCGTCACCGATATAGTGGAAGCCACCTTCAAAGGAGAGGGAGTTTAAGACCCAAATAATCACGCTTGCCGCGAGAATGACCGTACCTGCGCGCTTGATGAAGGACCAGCCGCGCTCCCAAGTGGTGCGCAAAACGTTTGACGCAAGCGGAGCATGGTACTGCGGAAGCTCCATGACAAACGGGGCGGGGTCGCCCGCGAATGCACGGGTTTTCTTGAGCATAATGCCTGAGAGGATGACCGCACCCACGCCGATGAAGTACGCGGCGGTCGCCACCCAAGCCGAGCCGCCAAACAGCGCGCCCGAAATCAGGCCAACGATGGGCATTTTCGCGCCGCACGGGATGAAGCAGGTGGTCATGATGGTCATTTTACGGTCGCGGTTTTGCTCGATGGTACGGGATGCCATGATACCCGGGACACCGCAGCCGGAGGCGACCAGCATGGGGATGAAGGATTTGCCCGAAAGACCGAATTTACGGAAAAGGCGGTCTAAGATGAACGCGACGCGGGACATATAGCCGCAGTCTTCCAGTAAGGACAGCATGAGGAACAAAATCAGCATCTGCGGGACAAAGCCGAGCACCGCACCCACGCCGCCGACGATACCGTCCGCGACCAGGCTGACCAGCCACGGCCAGCAGCCCCAACCCTCAAGCAGGGCGGTAACGGACGGGACAATCCATTCCCCAAACAGGGTGTCGTTCATAAATCCGACCGTCCAGTCCCCCACCGTGCCGATGGAGACGGTATACACCGCGAGCATCACGAACACGAAAATCGGGAGTGCCAAAATGCGGTTGGTCACCACGCGGTCGATTTTATCCGAGGTGGACAGACGGTTGCGGTTTTTCTTTTTATACACGCGCTTCATCATGTTCTCGATGAAGTTGTAACGCTCGTTTGTGATGATGCTCTCCGCATCGTCATCGAGCGCCTTTTCCACGTGGCGGATGTCCTCCTCCACGTGCGCAATGGTGTCGGCAGAAAGGTTTAAGCTCTTTAACACCTTTTCATCGCGCTCGAAGACCTTGATGGCGTACCAGCGCTGCTGTTCGGCGGGCAGGTTATGTACCACGACCTCCTCGATGTGCGCGAGCGCGTGCTCCACACGTCCCGAGAAGATGTGATTGGGCTCAGCCTCGCCCTCGGTTGCCGCGATGATTGCGGTGTGGGCGGCTTCGTCGATGCCATCACCCTTCAAGGCGGAGATTTCCACCACCGGACAGCCAAGCTCAACCGAGAGTGCGGAAAGGTCGATCTTATCCCCGCGGCGGGTGACAATGTCCATCATATTGATTGCGACCACCACGGGAATGCCGAGTTCCAGCATCTGGGTGGTGAGGTATAAGTTACGCTCCAGATTCGTGCCGTCCACGATATTCAAGATGGCGTTCGGGCGCTCACCCACAAGGAAGTTTCGCGCGACAACCTCCTCCAAGGTATACGGCGAGAGCGAGTAGATACCAGGAAGGTCCACCACGGTGACATTCGCGTGTCCCTTGACCTTGCCCTCCTTCTTCTCCACCGTGACCCCGGGCCAGTTGCCCACGTACTGATTCGCGCCTGTCAGCGCGTTAAAGAGCGTGGTTTTCCCCGAGTTGGGGTTGCCTGCAAGTGCAATTTTCAGCTCCATGCCGCACCTCCTACAGAATCTCAATCATCTCGGCATCCGCCTTGCGGAGCGAGAGCTCGTACCCGCGTAAGTTGAGTTCAAACGGGTCTCCCAGCGGCGCGACCTTGCGGATGTAGATTTCCACACCCTTGGTGATGCCCATATCCATAATGCGGCGCT